>JAFLLC010000143.1 GCA_019162745.1 Deltaproteobacteria bacterium
GTCTTCTTTCGATGGCTTACAGATGGGCGTCCGGAAATAATCCGGATTCTGCATGAAGAGATGGATATCCCGCTGCAATTGGTAAAATCAAAATAAAGGGGGAAAACCCCCGCTAAAACACAGGTCCTTATCCTGCAAAGAAGCCAGCCTTATCATGGTAAACTAAAGGCTCCCTCTATCATGAAATCAAGGACAGCTTTTCTATTGGTGCCGCTCTTCTTTGGCTCTCAGGCTTTTGATGAGGAAAGCGTTGGTTCTGTTTCTCACGAGCCGGAGAAAAAGAACCCCCATAACAGAAAAGCAGAGGCCTACGCAAATAAGCAGGTAGCCGATGGCTTTGGCCTCTCCCCAGCCAAGGAAGTCCTCCCTGCCCCTGATGACAACAAGGGCAAGCCCCCCGAAAATCCCGAAGCCGCCGGCTATATAAAGTACAAAAGCGGCGAGCGAAAGGACAAGATCAGGTGTTTTTTTTACCATGTTTAAACCTCCATCTGCTGTTGTCAATGCTATAAACATCCAGTCAACACAAAGCGTTATAGCACTTTTCAGCTGATATTCATACAGCTTCGCTTTTTTGCTCCAAAAAGGGTGTGAAAACAGAAATGCCGCAGTTTAAAAACTGCGGCATTTCTGTTGTTATCCTGCCTGGACTACCTGATAAAAATCAGTGCCCACCCCCGCTGACAAAGGCCAGAATCATGAGCACTAACAGGCTCAGACCAATAAACAGGGCGGTGAATCCGAAACTTTTAAACAGGAAATCGTAAAGAGCGCCGCTTGGTTTCTTGCAGGCAAACTGTTCTGTTATGCCTTCTTCTTCATAGCGCTTCCATTGATCCCCTCGCTCCTCGATCATCTCTTCTTTGGCGATCTGACCATTGAAGATAACGAAATCCATCGGGAACTTTTCAGGACGTCCATGAGTATTGAAAAAATGGACGGAGAAGATGAAGCCGGTCGCCAGAAGCGCCTCGTCTGAATGGACAATAGTAGCGATGTTGAACGCCCACCCTGGCAGAAACAGTCCGAAAAACTCGGGGAACCAGAGCATCAGGCCGGATCCGCCGATAGCAAACATACCCCAGAATACAGCGACAAAGTCGAATTTTTCCCAGTAAGTCCACCGCTCAAAAGTCGGCTTTGGCCCCTTGAAGAGGAACCACCTGACCATGAAATATACATCCTTGATGTCGCGCAAATTGAAGCAGAGCGAATCAGGACCGAACAGGCGCTGAAGCGGATTCCCCTTGATATCTTTCCGGAGAAAAAGGAAGTTGATGCTCATCGCGATAGCGGCGCCAAAATAGACGAAGGTAATGGCGGCGCCAACACGATGCAGCAGAGCAGCGTTTGCGGCGCCGCCATACAGATTCATCAAAGCGATAGACCATGCCTGTGTATTAAATTTAAGAGGCAGACCGGTTAATGACAGCAGCAGGAAGCTGGTGATAACCAGGAAATGAAGGAAAATATGTAAATTGTTAAATCGACGGTACTGCTTATGTGCCTCTGGTATAACATGCTGATGTGTTCCTGCGGCAAGGAGAGCTGCTTTCTCACGATTTTCAACAAAACCACGGAACATCCAGAGCAACGTATGCAGCCAGAATACGCCAAAAGTTGAAATCAGCAGGCCGGTCATAGCGATAAAAGTGTAATAAAGCACCGGGTATTTAGCGCGGTTAGTCATTTCTCCATGTGAGTAAAATTGAGCAAAGAGTGGCGTTGCCTTGGAATGACACGGAGTACACTGTTTAACCAGGTTAGCCGGATTGATGCTGGATTGCGGATCAGACTTTGGCAGTACCGAGTGTGCCGTATGACAATCTGAACATCCGGCGACCTTTTCCGGGAACCCTAATCTGTAGTTCTTGCCATGGTAGCTCTCCAGGTATGATTTTACGGAGCTGGTATCAAGATTGTTCCTGGCCATCATTTCATGGTCACTGTGGCATGTTATACAAATCTTGGTATGAAATTCGCGGGATTTGTGGTCTTTTACACCGGTTATTTTTGAGATGGAATGGAGACCATGGCAGTCATTACAGGCAGCTGAATCCATATTGCCGCCCGCGACACCTTTGCCATGTGTTGATTTCTGATAACCCGCTTCCTGGTCATGGCATTGAATACAGGCTGCCACGACGATACGTTTATCATTTTTCCAGTATTTATGCGTATGAATATCGCTGTGGCACTGGGCACAGGTTACGCCTTTTTCTGCATGTACACTTGATGCGTGCTCAGCGGTTTGTTTTGTGTGGCAGCGCTGGCACTGCACCTTCTGAACTTTTATCTCGTGCTTCATGTGCTTGGCAAGATCGGTTATGTCCGCATGACAGCTGGTACAGGCGTTTTTCCCATGCACAGATGCAGCAAAATCCTGAGCGGACATTTTGTCGCCATGACAACCGAGGCAGGTCGCTGGATCAATTGCCATCCCCTGTTCCGCTCGCACCGGCAAAGCAACTGCTATAAACAGAAGTAGTAACGGGATAACTCTACAAAGCTTGTTGAGCATCAATAAATCCTCCACTTGATTAGGTCTGCAAATCTTATGAAATGCCGGGGTACTGGAACCGCGCTCGCTGTACTGTATACAAACTCTATACACCAAACTGAACGTCTATACACTACAGATATGACAAAATCAACCAATATATTATTTACCAGATTATGTAACTAAAATGCCGAGTTCAAACTCTGTGCTAAATATTTTTTTTGTGGCACTTGAGGCAGTTACTTTTGATGGAGAAGGCCGTATTTCCATCGTGGCACGCTCCGCAGGAAGTGCCGCCTTCCATCGATTTCATTGTTGTCCGTTTACCATTTCCGTAGGGGAAAAGCTTGGTATGGCAGTCGTTGCAGCTGTAGGCAGCCGTGTGAAACTCATGGCTGAAATGGCCGACAATGGTGCCATTTTTGCTTTTAAAGGATAACAGCCCAGGGATTTTAAACCCTGTGTGGCATTTGGCGCAATCACCGGTCGCTGAGAACGCGGTTTTACCGTTGTGGCAGGCGCCGCATGATTTACCATTGAACATATCTTCCATGGTTGCTTTGCCGACAACGGTTTTGTAGGGGAATGTTTTGGTATGGCAGTCCTTGCAGCTGTAAACAGAGGTATGAAATGTGTGGCTGAAGACGGCAGGCGCAACCCGCTTCAGTTTAAACGTCACTGTTTTCGGCTTCATGTCTTTGTGGCACCGGTCGCAGTTTGCTGCTGCGGTAAAAGCTTGTTTGCCGTTATGGCACGCTCCGCATGATTTGCCTTTTTCCATTTCAGCCATTGTGTAAGGTTTCTTGTTTCTGAGGTTGTAGATCATGTCGTGGCATATTTTACAGTTATTATTGGCTCGTTTCAGGTGGGATTCGTGGCTGAACACGACAGGTGCGGAATTTTTAATATTGAATTTAACATCTTTGGTTTCCGCCGCACCGGCGTAAATAACTGACAGCGTAAATACCGTAATAGCCAGCAATAAAATTTGTTTCTGCATAGGTAACCGCTCCTTTGTTCATGTAAAGTCTTGTTTAAGTCCGCCACTATACCGATAGAGGTTATTACCGTCAATTACGAATTGTATAAAATATTTATGCAGTCGATTTAGTGTACTCGATTTATACGTTCCTTGCTGCATCTTGACTTTATCCACTTCATTTGCTAGCTTCATAACACCTTGATGAACAACTATATTTCTGCACCGGAGTGTCGTGCCATGCATAAAAAACTGTTTATTCCCGGACCGGTTGAGGTCCACCCCGATATTTTAAATGCCATGACTATGCCCATGATAGGCCATCGGATGAAAGAGTATGCTGAGCTGCATGGCCGGGTTACCTCCGGATTGAAAAAACTGATGTTCACGGAGGACAAGGTTTTTTTGGCAACTTCCAGTGCCTTCGGCGTAATGGAGGGGGCGATCCGCAATCTGGTCGGTAAGCGGTGCGCCAATTTCTGTAACGGCGCTTTTTCCGATAAGTGGCACGACGTCACGCTCCGTTGCGGCAAGGAGGCCGATGCCATCCGTTTTGACTGGGGGACTCCGGTGTCTGCCGAGGCGGTAGAAACTGCCCTTGCCACCGGAAAATACGACAGTATGACCATGATCCATAATGAAACTTCAACGGGAGTCATGTCCCCGCTGGCGGAGATTGCCGCTGTCATGCGCAAATATCCGGAGGTCATGTTCATTGTCGATACTGTTTCGTCGATGAGCGCCCTCAAGATTCCGGTTGATGAGCTTGGCATCGACAGCTGCATCTTCGGGGTGCAGAAGGCGTTTGCCCTGCCTCCCGGACTGGCCGTTTTTACCGCCAGCGAAAAGGCGCTCCAGCGCGCAGCCGGTATGGAAGGGCGCGGCTATTATTTTGATTACACGGAGTTTGCCGCCAACGATGCCAAGAACAATACCCCTTCGACCCCCTGCATCTCTCTGGTTTATGCGCTTGATTGTCAACTGCAGCGGATGTTTGCCGAAGGGCTGGAGAACCGCTGGGCGCGTCACGATGATCTTGCCGGTTATGTCCGCGGCTGGCTGACAGATCGCAGTTTCGAATCATTTCCGGAAGCTCCGTACCGTTCGCAGACATTGACCTGCAGCCGCAACAGCCGTGGGATTGATCTGGCGGCGCTGAAAAAAGGCCTGGACGAAGCCGGTTTTGCCTTTGACGACGGCTATGGCAAAATCAAGGGTAAAACCTTCCGTATCGCCCATATGGGCGACATGACGCGTGCCGATTTGGATGAGCTTTTTAGCGCGATCACCACTCTTTTACCGGAACTGGCATAATCAATTAACAGACAAAGAACCAAACTTGGAGGTATCAGCAATGAAGTGTCCTAACTGCGGCAGTCGGACGGAAATCGGTCTCGATATGCATTCAAACGGTTTTACGGCAGAACATTCGCCGGTTAAGGAGTGCGGAGTGTGCGGTCTGGTATGGCGGGTTAAAATCGACGGCGGTGAAACGAAGGTCGATATTATAAAGGAAGCTGATAAAAAGTGAGGGAAAAATGGGGCGGGCATGAAAGCCCGCCCTGTTGTTTTTATTCCTTTTCGAAGGCGTCCTTGCCGGCGCCGCAGAGCGGACAGGCCCAGTCGTCAGGAAGCGCCTCAAATGACGTCCCTGGTGCAATTCCTCGATCCGGATCGCCAACGGCGGGATCGTATACATACTGACAGATGGTGCAGATCCAATGTTCCATAATGTGTAGCTCCTTGTATGTGGTTTATGTCCAGCGTATACACTGGACCGGACAGCCGTCAATCGCACTCTGGATTTCAGCTTCAGGAGCACCGGCAGAATCAAAACATTCCGACTTGCCGTTGCTGTCAAATCTGAAGACAGCCGGACAGGTTGAAATGCAGAGGCCGCAACTGATGCAGTTTTCTGTTTCTACGACAACTATTCTCATGCCTTCTTCTCCGTTAGTTGGTTGCTCGTACAGGTGCTTGCCAGTGTAACATTTTCGCAGAGGATGTCAATAAACAGTGATTCGCTTTAGATTTGCCCGGCGGCCTTACATTCCGGGACGGTATTAAACTGGAGGCTCCATGATATTTGAAACAATTGCTGTCGGTCCGCTTTCTGTCAACTGTTATATTGTCGGCTGCGAGAGTAGCCGTGAAGGGATTGTCGTCGATCCGGGCGGCGATGCCGAGCTGATTGTCAGCCTTGTGCAGCAGCACGGGCTGAAAATAAGCACGATAATAAATACACACGGTCATTTTGACCACCTTGGGGGAAACCGCCAGCTGGTGGCTGCCTTTGGCGCCCGGCTCCTGATCCACGAGGCTGATGCGCCCATGCTGGGCCGGGCGGCTGAGGTTGCCCGTAATTATGGTGTGCAGTGTGAAAATTCGCCGGCAGCTGATGCCTATCTGGCCGACGGTATGGAAATTCTCTTCGGGTCATGCCGCCTGAAAGTCCTCCATACCCCTGGTCACAGTGGTGGGGGATGCTGTCTCTATTTTGAGGAAGAGGGCAAAGTCATCACCGGCGATACGCTTTTTGCCGATTCAATCGGACGCACCGACCTGCCGGGCGGATCTCATGAGCAGCTGCTTGAATCAATCCGCACCAAGCTCTTTACACTGCCGGACGATGTTGTCGCCTATCCCGGGCATGGCCCGCAGACGACCATCGGGCACGAAAAACGTTATAATCCCTATTTTTGAGGCGGGTCTTCCAATGCTTGAGAATAAAAAAATAATTCTTGGGGTTTGCGGCGGCATCGCCGCTTACAAGGCGGTTGAACTGCTGCGCCTGCTGACAAAGGGGGGAGCGGACGTCCATGTCATCATGACGCGTGCCGCCCGGGAGTTCGTCACACCGCTCACCTTTCAAACCCTTTCGTCAAACCCGGTCCATACGGAACTGTTTAACCTGATTGAGGAAGGGGCCATCGGACATATCAGCCTGGCTGACCGCGCCGACCTCTTCATTGTCGCCCCGGCCACAGCTAATGTTATCGGTAAAATTGCCGCCGGCATCGCCGATGACCTGCTCACCACGACGGTCATGGCCACTAAAGCCCCGGTCCTGTTCGCACCGGCGATGAATGTCAACATGTACAGCAACCCGATCTATCAGGAAAACGAAGATAAGCTGCGCCGCCTGGGATACCTGTTTGAAGCGCCGGTCTGCGGCTCGCTGGCGTGCGGCTGGGAAGGTGAAGGAAAACTGGCCGCCCCTGAAACCATCTTCGAGAGTGCTGTTGCGGCGCTGACAGCGAAGGATCTGGCCGGCCGGACGATACTGATCACCGCCGGGCCGACCCGTGAGGAGCTTGATCCGGTCCGTTATATCAGCAACCACTCCTCGGGCAAGATGGGATATGCACTGGCACGGGCAGCACGGAGGCGCGGCGCCCAGGTGCTGCTGATCAGCGGGCCGACATCCCTGCCCAGGCCGGATGGTGTAAAAGTTGTTTCGGTTACAAGCGCAGTCGAGATGCAGCGAGAGGTCATGGCGCGTGTGGCTGAATGCCATGTGGTGATCAAGGCGGCGGCGGTAGCGGACTATCGCCCACTGATGAGAAACAGCTCAAAGATCAAGAAGCAGGGCGATTCAGCTACGATAGAACTGGTGAAGAACCCGGATATTCTTGCCGGTTTGGGGGGGATGAATGGCGGGTCAGCACCACGCCCGTTTCTGGTAGGGTTTGCCGCCGAGACCGATTCTCTGGCCGAAAATGCGGTAAAGAAGCTAAGTGAAAAAAACCTCGATATGATCGTTGCCAATGATGTCAGCCAGTTCGATGCCGGTTTCAATGTGGATACGAACCGGGCGCTGCTGGTTTTCAAGGACGGCAGCTCCTGTGACTGCGGGCTGATGTCCAAAGATCAGCTGGCTGGGACAATTCTTGATCACGTCGCAGCGCGACTGGCTGAACACTGAAGAGGCGCAGCGGCTGCCTCCGTTTTGTCTTGACTTGACTGCTTGAAAGTAATAGCTTTTTTGAAATTCCAACCAATCCGGAGGTATCATCCGTGGCCATAATCCTCGGCGCAGGCATCGTTGTCAAGCTCGTCCTACTGCTGCTGCTATCATTTTCGGTTGTTTCCTGGGGCATTATCCTGTTCAAGTTTTTTCAGGTCCAGCGCGCAAAGGGCGAATCTGAACGGTTCATGGATTTTTTCTGGAAGTCAAAGCGGTTTGACGCCATCGCCTCGCAGGTTGACCGCTTCGCCCATTCTCCGCTGACAGTTTTATTCAATGAGGGGTACAATGAACTGAAAAAAGTTGTCGAGAGCGACAGCAAGAGCGACGGCAGCGCTCTCAGTACAGATCTGGGCGGAGTGGAAAACGTCTCCCGCGCACTGCGCCGCGCCACCAACTCAGAGATAACCCGGCTTGAAAAGTACCTGACTTTCCTCGCCACTACCGGCTCCACCTCCCCTTTCATCGGCCTGTTCGGCACCGTCTGGGGCATCATGACCGCCTTTGAAGGGATCGGCAAGACCGGTTCCGCTTCGCTGGCTGTTGTCGCTCCCGGTATTGCCGAGGCGCTTATTGCCACCGCCATCGGTCTGGTGGCGGCCATTCCGGCTGTCATGGCCTACAATCACTTTCAACATAAAATTCGCGTACTGATAAATGAGATGGACAGCTTCACGACCGAATTTCTCAATATCGTACAGCGCAATATCGCGGGGAAATAGATCATGGCTATGGGTGGACAGAACAACAATCGTGCCGTGATGGCGGAGATAAACGTCACTCCGCTGGTGGATGTCATGCTGGTGCTGCTGGTTATTTTCATGGTGACCGCACCGATGATGCAGCAGGGGGTGCAGGTCAATCTTCCTAAAGCAGATACCAGGGCAATGACTCCGGCGGAGGAGTCGGTCGTTGTCTCTGTCGATCAGAAGGGGAAAATCTTTATCGATAAAGAAGAGGTTCCAGCGGGAGAGCTGCGGGGACGGCTTTCAACGATGTTTGCGTCGCGGACGAAAAAAGAGGTGTTTTTGAAAGCAGATTCCACAGTGCCCTACGGAGAAGTGGTACGAACCATGGCTGACATTAAAGGGGCTGGTATTGAGCGTCTTGGCATGGTGACGGAACCGGCCGCAAAATAATGAACTCACGTAACCTACGAATTGACACCGGCATGAGTGTCAGTTTTATCGCCTCAGCCGTCATTCACCTGGCGGTTTTTTTATTACTGGCGTGGTATGGACGGCTGATGCCACTGCAGACGCCAATCCAGGAAACATATTATGTCGATGTAGTAAATCTGCCGACCGCCAATCCCCAATCCGGCGACTCGGCGCAAAAGCCGGCTGAATCCGAAGCGCCTCCTCCTCCACCTGTTCTTACCCCTCCTGCGATGGCGCTCCCCCCATCCGTAATATCTCCAAAGGCCGTTAGTAAACCTGCCATGGTACCAGTGCCGCAAAAGTCAGAAGCACCTGATACCGCTTTTGCCGAACGGATGGCAAAGCTGGAGAGGAGCGCAGAGGCGCGCCGGGAAGAGGCCGTTTTTGATAAATTGCGGAGTAAGCTGAAAACAGGCGGCAGCTCTAAAATCGGTATGCCCGGCGCCGGCGGCGCCGAGGCGGGCAGTCGCTATGGGGATTACATCAAATCACGGCTGGAAGATGCGTTGAAAGTGACGAGCAGTTACTCCACTAAAAACCCTGAAGTGGTCGTGCGATTGACTATTGCGCCGGATGGCAGACTTTCAGGAGTAAAAATCGAGCGGAGCAGCGGTGATGCAACTTTTGAACTGGCGGTCAGGCGGGCAATAGATCTGGCCAGCGCAAAATTTACCGCGCCTCCCGGCCGCACTGTTTATGAAAACGGCTTTGTTTTCAAGCCAAAGAGCATTTCCAGCGGCACATCACGGTAATACAACAGGACTCACTATGAAAATATTTCTTGTTTTACTGTTTCTTCTCGCTTCTTCAGCTTCTCTGTATGCCCAGCCCGGTTATATTGAAGTCACCGCTCCCGGCAATCGCCAGCTGAAGATGGCCGTTGCCCCCCCGCATTCAGTCGATGTGTCTCCCGATTCCGCATCATCCGGAATCGCTTCTGCTGTCATAGCATTTGATATGAACCTGTCAGGTCTCGTCGCCGCAGAAATTCATCCGGAGCAGCCGGCAGCAAAGGGTTTTCCGCTGGTGGCTGTTGATTTTGTACCGTGGCTGAGTGCCGGTTTTGATATGCTGGTTCGCAGCGAATACAGTTTGAAAAACGGTCGGCTGACAATCGAGTTTCGCCTTTTTGATGTCATTAATCGCAAGCTGATTACTGCAAAGCGCTACCTCGGCGGTGCAAAGGATCTGCGACGCATCAGTCACTCGTTTGCTGATGAAATCCTGCTCGCTCTTACCGGCGAAAAAGGGCCGTTCACGACCAGGATCGCCTACGTATCGACTCAAACTGGCAACAAGGAAATATATGTCATGGATTGGGACGGTTACAATCCGCTGCCGTTGACAAAAAACGGCTCCATCAACCTGAACCCCGCTTTCTCTCCCGATGGCCGTGAAATCATCTTCACGTCATACAAAAGGAGAAATCCTGATCTGTACCGCCGCTCCCTGTCCAATACGGCAGAGGTTGCTGTCTCGCGGCGCAAAGGGCTCAATATAACAGGCAAATGGTCACCGGACGGGAGTAAAATAGCGGTTGCACTCAGCAAGGATGGTGACACCGAAATCTATACTCTCGATAAGGATGGCAGCCATCCGACCCGCTTGACAATCAACCCGGCTCTCGATCTCTACCCATCCTGGTCGCCTGATGGCAAACAGCTTGCTTTTGTGTCGGACCGTCTGGGTAAGCCGCAGGTATTTGTTATGAATGCTGATGGCAGCGGTGTCAGACGGCTGACAATATCCGGCAGTTACAATGTCAATCCCAGCTGGTCGCCAAAGGGTGACAGAATCGCATACTCCAGAATGACCGGTGGAGATTTCAGCATATTCACCATCACCCCGGATGGTTCTTCCGACACTCAGCTCACGTTTGATGGCAGTAATGAAAATCCCTCCTGGTCTGCAGACGGCCGTTTTATAAGTTTCAGTTCAAGGCGAAGCAGCGGCGGCGGGGTATATGTCATGCGCGCCGATGGGACCGGGCAGACAAAAGTTTCTCAGGGAAAGGGGAAACATTCTCAACCGGTCTGGTCAGCGCGTTGATAGTGCGGATAAACAGAGCTGCTGTCTGAATCGGATATTACCTGTTGCAATGCAGATTCTGCGATGTATAATGTTTGAGTATCCGGTTTTTGAAGGCATTTTGCCTATATTTTATGCAGTACAGGAGCTACGTATGAAAAAGAGTATGGTTTTATTATTGGCCGGCATCAGTATGTCTGCGTTACTTACAGCTGGTTGTGCAAACAAGGAAGCGGTAAAAAAGGAAGAGGCAGTTGTACCTCCGGTTTCAGTAGAAAAGGCTGTGCCGGTCGCGCCTGTTGAGCAGGCCCAGCCGGTTGAGCAGACTGCGCCGGTGCAGGATGCCGTTGCCAGTGCGGTTTCCCCCCAGGAGGCAATGAGTCCCGTTGCTGAAAACAGACTGGAAACAGTATATTTCGATTTCGACAAATCAGATCTTCGTCAGGACACCCGCGATGTCCTCTCCAAAAATGCTGAAGTTATTCTTAAAACATTGGCAGGAGCAAAAATACAGATCGAAGGTCACACTGATGAGCGTGGCTCTGCCGAATACAACCTGGCATTGGGTGAGCGCCGCGCCAAATCCGCCCAGCAGTATTTAACAACCCTTGGCGTTAAAGCTGAAAACACCTCCGTTATCAGCTATGGCGAGGAAAAACCGGCTGTAGCAGGGAATGACGAAGGTGCCTGGGCAAAAAACAGACGTGCCGAGTTTGTCGTCGTAAAATAATAAAAAGAAATATTTCACTACTTCAGACCACACCGGTTCTGCCTGACATGGCCGCCGGTGTGGTCTTTTTGCGTATCCAGTGCATATATAACTTTACAAATTATCTGTTTTCTGCCATAGTTTGCCGCCATTTTTTAAGGGCACGTTACTTACTATCCAGCATGCGGAGATAATACCATATGGCGACAAGAACCAAAGCGACAAAAGAGGCCGCCCCGAAAGCGGCAGAAAAGGCCTCAAAGGTAATGACAGCAAAGAAAACAGTTGCTGAAAAATCAGCGGAGGTACCTCTCGCAGCCCAGGAACCGACCCAAGGGGAAGAGTCCGAGATGACAAAGGGTGCTTCAAAAGAAAGTTCGCAGCATATGCGGGAGGTTACGGATCCGGAGATCGCCGCCAAGCCGACAATGGGTACGGCTTCACACGCAGTTCCGGCCGCACTCCAGGATCAAAGGTGGCAGGAAATAAAGGTAATTCTTGAAAAACTAAAGGAAGACACACTCCGCGAGATCAGAAAGTCGGTCAAGAGCGGCACTGAAGCGGTAGCTGCAATCGAGCCGAGCGGCGACATCTACGATCAGGCGTCTTCCGAGCGGGACCGGGAGTTGGGTTTGTTGCTTGGTGACCGCGAGCGTGAAAAGATTCACAGTATCGATGAGGCTCTGCTGCGCATCAGCGAGGGGGATTACGGTATTTGCGAAGAGTGCGACGAAGACATCCCTCTTGGCAGGCTTAAAGCGATGCCGTTTGCCCGCCACTGCGTTAAATGTAAAACCGACCTTGAAAAGATGCAGGCCCAGACCAAACGGGTGGAAGAGGAGCGGGCCTACCGTGAAATTCCGGTCGGTTCTGAAGATGAAGAATAATCAGCAGTTTTTCGTCCCGGCCAGCAGCCTCAGGGTTCTGAGCAGCACCCCCGTCTTGATCTTCATGGCATCATAAGGACAGAGCTCACGACAGCACCAGCAGCGAATGCAGCGCGCATTGTCAACAGACAGCGCGCTGTTTTGTATGGTGATCGCTCCCGGAGGGCAGGCGTCGCGGCAGATACCGCACAGGATACAGATATCAGGATCAGCTGCCGGATAAGAGGTAAGGTGGCTTTTAAGCGCCCTTGTCAGGAAATGCGGCAGTCCGAATTGAACGTCCACTCCTGTGGGGAGTCTGAAGCGGCTTTCAGAAATGGTTTCAACCGGTGTGCCGCAGAGCAGGATATCTTCAGCTAAAGCTCCCGGAAGTCCCATGCTGACAGCTTCCTGTTCGATAGGTAACAGGTCGGCAGGTATTCCGGCCAGTCTCCTGGCGATCACGTCAACCGCTACCGGATTAGCTCCGGCGATCAATAGCCCGAGATGAATCGGATCGCCGCTGCCGGGGCCGTTTCCCTCCATTGCTGTGATTGCGTCAACAATATTAAGAGTTGGTTTCTTCAGCTGATATATCTCGAGCAGCAGCCGGGCAAACAGCTGCCGTGAACTGCCGGCCTTGAGATGCCACCCCGCTTTTTCCGTTCCGACCACCGCTCCGAAGAGGTTTTTTACTGCGCAGGTCATAGTCATCATTTCATGGGTTTTCAGCTTGGGAAGGTTTATGATCTTATCTGCCTCGTAATAAGCGCGGGCCAGCCTAATGGAGCGAAACGTGCCGCTCCCCTGCAACTCGACAGCTTCATCAAATTCAACAAGTTCGGCGCCGCTTTCCCGTGCGGCCTCATAAATACCGCATTTCTCCGCTACCCGTAAAAAACCGCCAATGCCCGGGCTGTCGCCGATCAGTACGATTCCACCCGCCTCACTGACAAGCTCGGCAACGACCCGTACCAGTGATGGATGCGTGGTGACAGCCAACTCCGGCTCTTTGGCGGACAGCATGTTTGGCTTAAGCAAAACCCGCTCCCCACTGCTGATAAATGCAGCGATGCCTCCCAGCGGCTCAAGCAGCTTGACCACGGCCTGCCGCAGAGTTGATAGTTTATAGCCGTCAGTTGTTGTAATGGAAACAGTTTGCACAAAGCCTCTTTTTGAACCGGAACCCGCAGTCATTTTAACAAAAAGTGGGGATAGCCGAAGCCATCCCCACTTTATCATACCAATCCGCATTTAGCAGTAATCAGATCTTACGTGCTTAGTGATCTACAGCCTTGGCCATGCCGAGACCGGTGTT
>JAFLLC010000134.1 GCA_019162745.1 Deltaproteobacteria bacterium
AACTGGGGATTTGGCATCAGGAATCTGACCGGACCAGCTATTTGCAGCTGCTGAGGGAAAAGGGCTATGTTACCAATTATGAAATAAAAGCACGCAGCAAGAGTGGTGAGGAGTTGGATACGATCGCTTCATCCGCACTGCTGAATATAGGTAAGCAGTCCTTTGTTCTGGCTACGATCATGGATATCTCGGAACAGAAACGGCTCCAAAATCAGCTAATTCAGTCGCAGAAGATGGATGTCGTCGGCCAGTTGGCGGGGGGGATTGCCCATGATTTTAATAATATGCTGGCCGGCATCATGGCCGCTGCCGAACTGCTGAAGAGACGACTGCCGGGTGATGAGATAAACAATAAAATGGTTGACACCATCATCGAAGCTGCGACCCGTTCAGCGGATCTGACCCGGGAGCTGCTGACCTTTTCCAGCAAGAGGACTGCGGCTTCAACTCCGGTCCGCATCAATGACACCATTGCTGCCGTCATGAGTCTGCTGGAACGCACGATAGACAAACAGATAAAGCTCACGACACGGCTGGATAGCGGTAATCCGTTTGTGATGGGGGATCAGACGCAGCTGCAGAATGCACTGCTGAATCTGGGGGTAAATGCCCGTGATGCAATGCCGCAGGGCGGCACGCTGACATATGCAACGGCCGTGAGAGTCATGGACGAGGCCGCCTGCCGGTCGTTGGGTGTCTCCCTCGTATCCGGTCGCTATCTTGAAATAGCGGTATCCGATACCGGATCCGGCATGACAAAAGCGGTTATTGAGCACATATTCGAGCCTTTTTTTACCACCAAGGGGGTCGGTAAAGGCACCGGCCTCGGTTTGGCTGCTGTTTACGGAACCGTCCGGAATCATCATGGTGAAATCTGCGTCCAGAGTGAACCGGGAGCAGGCTCAGTGTTTAAGATATACCTGCCGCTGATGGAAGGGGAAATACTCCCTCAGCGCAGTAATACAGCAGTGATCTCCGGCAAAGGCGGGGTTCTGCTGGTCGATGATGAAGAGATGCTGCGTGACGTCGGCAGAGACCTCCTGGAAGATCTTGGCTATACGGTTTATCTGGCTGAAAACGGGGTGCAGGCGCTGGAGGTATTTGCCGCTCACCGGGGTGAGATCTCGCTGGTTATGCTGGATATGAACATGCCGAACATGGGCGGGAAAGAGACCTTTCTGCGCCTGCGTGAACAGGTACCAGATCTGAAAGTGCTCTTCTGTTCCGGATTCAGCCGTGAAGGGACCGGTGATGAGCTGGTATGGATGGGGGCCAGCGGCTTTATTCAGAAACCGTACAACCGTGGTGAACTGAGCCGTGCGGTGGCGGAGGTTTTGGGGCTTTGAATGCTATGACCACATCTGCTCAACAATCAACCATCCTGGTGGTGGAAGATGAAAAGTATGTCAGGGACTCCCTGACCGCCTATCTCGATGACATAGGTTTCCGTGTTCTGGAGGCTGAAAACGGGCAGATCGGATTAGCACTGTTCCGTAGCCGCCACCCTGACATTGTCATGACTGATCTGCGCATGCCGGTGATGGACGGCTTTGCGCTGGTGGAAGCAATTGCCTCAGAATCCGAATTCACGCCGATCGTGGTTGTTTCCGGTGTCGGGGCGGTTGATGAGGCGGTGCGGGCGATGCGTTTGGGGGCCTGGGATTATCTTGCCAAACCGATCATGAATTTTGAAGAACTGCAGATAACCCTTGAAAGTTGTCTGGAGCGCGCCAGGATCAAGCAGGAGCTGGAGCGCCTGCGCCGTCACCTCTCGGACGGGACACTGGGGGACGAGAGCGCATTCGGCTGCATCGTCACGGCGTCACCACGGATGCGAGCTATCTTCCTCTATCTGGAGTCGGTAGCTCCGTCCCGTCAACCGGTACTGATCAGCGGCGAGACCGGCACCGGCAAGGAGCTGGTTGCCCGTGCGGTCCATACTTTGAGCGGGGTGAGCGGTCCGTTTGTGGCGATCAATCTGGCAGGACTCGATGACACCATGTTCAGCGACACCCTTTTTGGCCACCAGCGTGGGGCCTACACCGGCGCCGACCGCGCCCGCGAGGGTTTGATCCGTCAAGCCTCAGGTGGCACGCTCTTTCTGGACGAGATCGGCGATCTGTCACCCGGGTCGCAGGTGAAGCTGCTGCGCCTGCTGCAGGAGGGGGAATACCTGCCGCTCGGTGCCGACAAGGTACAGATGAGCGACGCACGAATCGTGACCGCCACGCACGCCGATCTGAAGTCCCGTATGGAGCAGGGCTCATTCCGACCCGACCTGTATTATCGCCTTTGCAGCCACCGTGTGGAGCTGCCGCCGCTTCGTGACCGTCCCGAGGATCTCCCGCTGCTGACGGAGCATTTTCTGGAGAAGGCGGCTGCCATGCTCGGTAAACCGGCTCCGGCCGCGCCGGTGGAACTGAACCGCTATCTGGCCGCCTACCGATTTCCTGGCAATATCCGTGAGCTGGAGTCGATCATCCATGATGCCGTTGCCCGCTCGGGGAGCCGCATTCTGCCGCTGGAATCGATCGTGGCGGTGATCGGCAGCGATCTGCGGGTTCCAGCCGTTCCTGTCCCGATCACCAGCCATTGCCCGGTCTGTCCGTTCGGCGAAAAGTTCCCGACCCTCAAGGGTGCGGAGGATCTTCTGATTGCGGAGGCGCTGCGCCTGGCCGACAACAACCAGCGTCTGGCTGCCGCCTATCTGGGTATTACCCGCCAGGCGCTTAACAAGAGGTTGTCGCGGTCGGGATGATGCAACGGCGGGAATTACCCCTGCGACAAAAGTTGCTGCCGCAACATGTGGCACCTTCTCTAACCAGCTGATACATCTCATATAACCTCTCTAATTCACTTAAATCGTCAAATTCTGTCGCAACTATCTCCCCCCCTGCCAAATCCTAACTATCCGTATCTGCTTATAAATCAATACTTACCCCTCTGGCACGCTCCCTGCTCTCAGATTGGCACAAATCGACAGCTGCACACATCGGTAGTGATGGTTACCACGAGGGGGAATTATGAAGCTCAAGGCTTACAATGACTGGAATATTTTTGCAAAGATCATGAGTCTGTCGGGTCTGACATGGCTGGTGCTGGTGCTGGCGGCCATGTTTGCGCTGGTGCCGTTTATCCGTGGGCTGATCATGGCGGAGAAACAGGCCACCGTCAGTTTTCTGGTGCAGGAGGCTACCACTCAGCTCGCTTCGTATCAGAAGCAGGTTGACGCCGGGACGCTCACAAAAGAAGAAGCCCAGAAGCAGGCGGCCGAGCGGATCGCCGCCATGCGCTACGATGGTTCCAACTACCTCTGGATCAACGATATGACTCCAAAGATGGTCATGCATCCGCTCAAGCCGGAACTAAACGGCAAGGATCTTTCGGAGAACAAGGATCCCAACGGCAAGGCGCTCTTTGTCGAGATGGTCAAGGTCTGCCGGGACAAGGGGAAGGGTTTTGTTGATTACGCTTGGTCGAAACCGGGCAGCAGCAATCCGGTTCCCAAAATATCATACGTTGAACTCTATCAGCCATGGGGATGGGTGGTCGGTACCGGCATCTATACCGATGATGTTATCGCTCATGTCCGCCAGATACAGATCGGTATCGGGGTTGCCTTGCTTGGTATCCTGGCCCTCAGCATCATGCTTGCCTGGCTGGTGTCCCGCACCGTTACCGGCCCGATCAAGGCCGTCGTTGATACCATCCGGGATATCGCCCAGGGCGAAGGCGATCTGACCCGCCGCCTGCCGAACCTCGGCAAGAATGAGATCGGCGAGCTGAGTGAATGGTTCAATACATTCATCGGCAAACTGCACGGCATCATCAATCAGGTCTCCGGCAGCGCCATGCAGTTGGCGTCATCCTCGCTGCAGCTGCAGCAGACCTCCCATCAGATGACCGACACCGTTGCCCAGCTATCATCACAATCAACCTCGCTGGCAACCGCCGGTGAAGAGATGTCGGCCACCTCCGGTGATATCGCCAATAACTGCCACCACGCCGCTACCAACGCCGGCGGCGCCACCCAGAAAGCCAGGCAGGGCGCAGCCGTTGTCGGTCAATCGATCGCCGTCATGAACACCATTGCCGATCGGGTACAGAATGCCGCTGCAACAGTTGACGCCCTGGGTGTCAGATCCGAACAGATCGGCGCCATCATCGGCACGATTGAAGATATCGCCGATCAGACCAACCTGTTGGCTCTGAATGCCGCCATTGAAGCGGCCAGGGCAGGCGAGCAGGGGCGCGGCTTTGCCGTTGTTGCCGACGAAGTCCGCGCACTGGCTGGACGGACCACCCGCGCTACCAAAGAGATCGGTGAGATGATCAAGTCGATCCAGAAAGAGACCAAGGACGCCGTCACCTCCATGGAACAGAGTGTCACCCAGGTTGAGCAGGGTACCAGCCATGCCGCGGAATCAGGGCGATCCTTGCAGGAAATCCTCGACATCATCAACAACGTGACGGAGCAGATCAGCCAGATCGCCACTGCGGCCGAAGAGCAGACCGCCACGACCCGCGAGATCAGCAGCAATGTCATGAATCTTAACGATCTGGCCAAACAGAACGACCATGCGCTTCACGAAACCTCAGTTGCCGCCAATGATGTTTCCCGTCAGGCGGAAGAGCTTAATCAACTGGTCGGGCAGTTCAGGCTGTAGAAGCGGGACAGGGGGCAGTTATGGAGTACCAGGATCGACTTACCGACATCATCAACTTTCTCCCTGACGCAACCTGGGCGATAGACACGGCAGGGACTGTTATCGCCTGGAACAGGGCTATCGAGGAACTGACCGGCGTGAAGGCCGAGAGTATTATCGGTAAGGGCGATTTTGAATATGCCGTGCCATTTTACGGCTGTCGCCTCCCGATTCTTGTCGATGTTGCCATAACTCCAAACCTGGAGCAGGAACGGCAATATAAATCGTTCATCAGGGTTGGTGATACGGTCGAAGCGGAGATATTCGCCCCGCATTTTCGTCCCGGTGGGGTTTACCTCTGGGCGAAGGCCCGCCGCCTTCTGGATTCGGCAGGAAATGTGATCGGTGCCATCGAAACCATTCGTGACATAACAGAACATAAGCGCATGCAGGAAATTATGGCACATACCGAGAAAATGGTTATGGTGGGAGGGTTGGCGGCCGGCATGGCGCATGAGATAAATAATCCGCTGGGAGCCATTCTGCAGCATGCCCAGAACATCGAACGGCGGGTGTCGGCAGACATCCCTGCCAATCTGAAAGCCGCTGCCGAGGTCGGCGTCGATCTTGATCTGGTGCGTGCCTATCTGCAAAAACGGGGCATATTTGATTTTATCGGTCACATAAGGAGCGCCGGAATGAGAGCTTCGGAGATAATATCAAATATGCTTCACTTCAGTCGCGGCAGTGAAGCAGGAATCGAACCGGCAGATGTTGCAACTCTGTTGGACAGGATACTGGAACTGGCGGGCAGCGATTATGATATGAAGAAAAAATATAATTTTCAGCAGATTGAGCTGCAGCGACAGTATGCTCCTGGCCTGCCGCCGGTACCGATTGTTTCGTCGGAGATGGAACAGGTGCTGCTGAATATCATCAAGAATGCCGCACAGGCGATGTCCGGCGCAGCAATGGTCAGCCAGCCGTGTATTATTGTGCGAATACGGGTTTCAGGCGATGTGATTGCTATCGACATTGAGGACAACGGTCCCGGTATGGCTGAAGCGGTGCGGCGGCGTATTTTTGAGCCATTTTTTTCGACAAAGGCTGTTGGTGTCGGCAGCGGTCTGGGGCTGTCGGTTGCGTATGCGATTGTCACCAAGGGGCACGGCGGCTCGATTGAAATCCGGTCGCGCCCGGGCGAGGGGAGCTGTTTTACTGTCAAGCTTCCTCTGCAGGAGAGGAAACTATGAATAACGATGAGATACGCGTGCTGCTTGTTGACGATGAAAAAATGATTTGTGATTGCGTAAGCGCTTATCTTGAAGACGAGGGGTTCACTGTCCGCTCTGCTTTTAGCGGTGAGGAGGGTTTGGAAATAATAGCCGCCTTCTGCCCGGCGGTCTGTATATCCGATCTGAATCTGCCCGGCATGGGTGGCGAGGAATTTATTGTTAAGGCTCATACCCTCTACCCCCCCACCGGTTTTATGCTTCATACCGGAATGCTTTACTCGTTATCTGACCGCTTGCGCGCGATCGGTATGACCGCCGATGACGTGCTGCTGAAGCCGGTCCATGATCTGTCGAAGCTGGTGAAAAAAATCAGGTTGACAGCCGCATCAAGGAGAGAATCGTGATTGAAGCAAAGGCTGACAACCTGCTGCTGTTAACCATTGATGACGAGGAATCGGTGCGCACGAGCGTTGCCGCCTTTTTTGAGGATTGCGGTTTTTCCGTGATTCAGGCAGGTGACGGGCGGGAGGGGATAGCTATGATACATGCCCTGCACCCTGATGTCGTGATCACCGATCTGCGTATGCCGAATATGGACGGGTTGGAGGTGGTTGATGCGGTCAGGCTTCTTGATGATAATCTGCCGATTGTTGTCCTCTCCGGCACCGGTATGCTGTCAGATGCGATAGAGGCGTTGCGACACGGTGCCTGGGATTATCTGGCCAAACCGGTTGCCGATCTGGTTGAGCTTGAGATGGTGGTTGCCCGCTGTATAGAGCGGGCGCGATTGGTGCAGGAAAATCGAGGCTGTTATCAAAAGCTGGAACTGCAGGTAAAGGAGCGGACGGCAGAGCTGCGCAAGCTGAGCACCGCCGTAGATCAGAGCGCCAATAGTGTCGTAATTACCGATGTGAACGGGATTATTGAGTACGTCAATCCCAAATTTACCGCAGTCTCCGGCTATAGCCGTGAAGAGGCGGTCGGGCAGAAACCGAGTCTTCTTAAGTCAGGCAGGCAGCCGGACAGCTGTTACGTTGATTTGTGGCAAACGATCAGCTCCGGCAAGGAGTGGATGGGGGAATTCTGCAACAAGGCCAAGGACGGACGGGAATACTGGGAGTTGTCCAGCATCGCGCCGATCAAGGATGAGACCGGCACTATTACCAATTATGTTGCCATAAAAGAGGATATTACCGGACGCAAGCTCCACGAAGAGCAGCTCTATTATCAGGCCAATTTTGATGCTCTGACCGGTCTGCCGAACCGCCACTACTTCCAGAAGCATCTGGAACTGCAGCTGGAACTGCTAAACCATGAAAACCGGTACCTGACCCTGATGGTGCTGGATATCGATAATCTCAAATATGTCAATGATACCTTCGGGCATGAATTCGGCGATATTCTGCTGATAGAGATTGCCCGTCGCCTGGAAACGGTCTGTGGGGGGAGTTGCGTCGTGTCCCGTTTTGTCGGGGATGAGTTTACCCTGATTCCGCCGTTATCAACAAATGCCGGTGATGCACAGCTGCGCGCCGGGGAGATTCGGAATGCCATGAACGGTGTTTTTACCGTCAGGGGGATGGAAATAGTTGCAACTGCCAGTATCGGCGTAGTGCTTTACCCGGAGGATGGCGAAAGCGTGGAAAGCCTCCTGAAAAACGGCGAAGCCGCCATGTTCCAGGCAAAGAAAGAGGGGAAAAACGCTGTCTGTTTTTACACCCGCGAGTTAAACCGCCAGTTGGATGAGCGCTTTGTCCTGGAGGCAAAGCTTCGCAGGGCGATTGAGCGCGGCGAGTTCACCTTGAACTACCAGCCGCAGATTAATCTTGAAGATGGTTCCGTGATCGGTGCCGAAGCGCTGCTCCGCTGGACTCCGACTGGCGAAGCCCCTGTTAATCCGGCCCTGTTTGTGCCGATTCTGGAGGAGAGCGGCATGATCGTGGCGGTCGGTGAATGGGTGCTGTGGCAGGCCTGTTCGCAGGCGGCTACTTGGCAGAAGTCCGGCTTGCCGGAGCTGCGCATGTCAGTTAATATCTCGGCACTGCAGTTTATGCGCAGTGATCTTGATGTTGCCGTCAAGCGGGTCCTCGAAGTTACGGGACTTGATCCGCACTCTCTCTGTCTTGAACTGACCGAAAGCATGGTCATGGTTGACAGCGCTCGCACACTCGAAAAAATGACCGCTCTGGCAAATATCGGCGTCATACTGTCGCTGGATGATTTCGGCACCGGCTATTCGTCGCTTGAATACCTGGGGCGCTTGCCGATCAATGAACTGAAAATAGATATATCGTTTGTCCGCCGGATGTTGACAACCAGAAACGATGCGGCAGTGGTTAACACGATCATTGCCATGGGGCAGGGGCTGGATATGGATCTTGTAGCGGAGGGGGTTGAGACGGAAGAACAGCTAGCGTATCTGGCGGAAAGAGGGTGTCAGGTTATTCAGGGGTACTATTTCAGCAAGCCGTTATCGGCAGATGGTTTTGCGCTGTTTTGCACGGAACGGAAAGCCGGGTTTCCGTTTAATCCGCACATTTCAGTGTATAATCTTCCGATGAAATGTGTTAACTGATAACATTGTTTCAGCGCTTCTGATGTCCCCTGAGGAACCATATTATATGTCTGCAGACCGTTGCAACTGTAAGGATCTTGAACAAAAGCTGGGAGCGGTCGCGTCGGAGTGGCGCGAAACTTTTGACGCCATTGAGGATTCGGTCTGGCTGCTCGATATGGATCGCCACATCATCCGCGCCAATCGGGCTTCGGAGCAAATCTTTGGCAAACTTCCCAAGGATATTGCCGGATTGCATTGCTGCCAGGCAGCATATGGAAAGGTTCTGCCGCGGACCGATTGTCCCTTTGAAGCCATGCTGGCAAGCGGAAAGCGTGCCTCTGTCCAGATGAACCTTGACAATACGTGGTATGAGGTCTCGGTTGACCCTGTTTTTGACGAGCAGGGGTGCATTATCAGGGCGGTCTACATTGTTAAAAATATCAGCAGGCTGAAAAAGGCCGAGTATTGCGAGCAGAACCGGTCGGGGATTCTTGGACGGATTGCCGGCGGGGAACCGCTGCCGCAACTGCTTTCATTTATTGTGCTCTCGATCGAAAATGGTATGCCTGGAGCACTCTGCTCAATCATGCTGGTCAGCGATAACGGCGTACGTTTGCTGAACGGCGCGGCGCCGAATCTACCCGATTACTACAACATGGCAACCGACGGTACTAAAATCGGCGATGGGATTGGTTCATGCGGTACGGCAGCCTTCCGCAGAGAGCGGGCAGTTGTGGAAGATATCGACAGCCACCCATTCTGGAAGGGGTTTGCGCCAGCTCAGGAAGCGGGGCTGCGCTCCTGCTGGTCGGAACCGATCATTTCATCCTCCGGCGTGCTGCTCGGCACTTTTGCCGTCTACCACCGTACACCGTCAACACCGACTGAGGATGAAATTTACCTTGTTCAGCAGGCATCAGCCTTTGCCGCTATCGCTATTGAGCGGAGCAAAGGTGAAGCAGAACGGTTGAAACTGGAACAGCTGCTGGGGCAGTCGCAGAAGATGGAAGCGATCGGACACCTGTCGGGAGGGATTGCCCATGATTTCAACAATCTGCTGACGCCGATTCTTATCTATACCGATATGCTCAAGCGCTACTTACCGGATAACGAAAAGGTGCGCTCGCAGCTTGACGGCATCATCAAAGCCTCCGGCAAGGCCCGCGAACTGACGCAGCAACTGCTCAGTTTCGGTCGCAAACAGGTCATGCAGATGCAGGTGCTTGATCTTAACAACGTTATCATGTCCTTTTATTCGATACTGCGCCGGACTTTGCGTGAAAACATCAGCCTCTCCCTACAGCTTTCCAGTCAGCCGGTTGTGATCCATGCCGACAGCTCCAAGCTGGAGCAGGTACTCCTTAATCTGCTCCAGAACGCTCAGGACGCCATAGCCATTAACGGCGTTATTTCCATTGAAACCGGGCAGGTACTGATCGACGATGAATTTGCCCGTCGTCATCCAGGTATGAATGCAGGCCATTTCGTGCTGCTGTCGTGTGCTGATAACGGTTGTGGTATGAATGCTGAAACCATGTCGCAGCTTTTTGAACCGTTTTTTACCACCAAGGAGGCTGGTCATGGCACCGGCCTTGGCCTGGCAAATGTGTATGGCATTGTCAAGCAGCATAACGGTTATATCACGACTGTCAGCACCGTTGGCAACGGAACGGTTTTCAAGATCTACCTCCCGGTTTGCGATGAAAAACCGCAGAGTGTCAGGGGAGGGAGGGAACTGGAGGGTTCTGATCATTCCGGAAGCGCTGTGATTCTGCTTGTTGAGGATAATGAAATGGTCCTGGTGATGACGAGCGATCTGCTGGAAGGATTTGGCTACACCGCTTACGGTTGATGCCTTGATGACTAAGGTTAAAGAGCTGCTGGGAGCGGAACCAGCCAGATTATCCCCCCAGTGAAACAACTCTGCTTCGCCCTGACGAAAGTCCTTCAAATCTGAATTTGCCCAGATATGCCCCGCTCCGGAACAGCCCCGAATCTCCCGGCGGCAGATACTGCGGGCTGCTGTTCGTGATCATGGCGGAAAAACTATTGAAAATCCCTTCCGAGTAACGCTCTTCCGTTATCGGCAGGAGATATGCGGCAAGAACGGCACCCAGCGGCTGAACCGGAAAGGTTGCTGCTGTGGCGCTTTCAGCAAGAGAACCTGTCGAAACACGGACCTGACGCCCGCGCCCGTCTCCTGTTATCCGCGCGGAAAGCTGCAGCCTGGCTGTCCCGTCACCCGCCGGATACAGGTTGTAATACGGCTGCCAGCCCTGTTCCGCTGTCGCATAGCGGAGTGTTACCATGCCGCGGGGAGGTGTTACGGTTATCCGTACGGAACTACCAGCTGATCGGCTGTTTTTTCCGGATGCGGCGAGTCGCGCGTCAATTCTTTTGATCTCCTGGTTAGTCTTGCGGCGCGTGGTGTAGACTGTTTCCAACTGAGCGATGGCAAAGTCGGTGCCCTGGCGGATTGTTTTCAGCGGATCGGGATTAGTCTTGCTTTTGCGCGGCGCCTTGCCGCTCTGCGCTTTGGCGGCGGAGGTAAAAATTGCTTCGCGTGTTTCCAGTGCCTGCAAACGGTCCTCCAGCCGTCGCCGCTGCTCTGTCAGTGCCTCCAACTCCCGGTCTGTTGCGCTTCCCGTCCCGCTTTTGTATGTTTCAACACGTTGAATCGTAGTGCCGTGGGCCGGAATGATTTTAAGAGTATGCTCGATCAGGCGGGGGTGGAGCGGGATATCAATGATCCCCCTGGCTGCGCCGGCTTCCTGCTGGAGCAGGGCGCCATCCCGGTAGAAGGTGATCCTGTTCTCTGCAGAAGCAGAACCGGCGAGGAAAATAACCAGAAACAGGAAGATTGGTTTGATGTACATGCAGTTTCCTCCGGGCGGGTGCGAGTTGGTTTTTATGGGATGGCAGCGATGCTGTTGCACATAATTGCACTCGCGTCTATACTTGCCCAAAATGTTTTGAAAGGCACCTGTCATGGAAATAGATGAAGATGCGGAAGTATTGGTCAAAGACATAGTCAATTTTCACGTAAAAATCAATGACTCATCCAAGGCAAAGAAGAATATTGCCCGGCTTTCGTCCAAAGACAAGGCAGCCGCATTCGAAATAATAGCCTCGTCCGCTGCCAGTCGTGACTTCCGGATCGATGTGGCGCGCTATTTTATTTATGATCTGGATGCCGTAGTGCGTAGAAAAGCTGAACGCTTTATGGAGGATCTGGTGCCCGACTGGGTTACCGATCCGGCTGAAAGCATTCTTAAACTGCTGAAATCTGCCGACGGCAAGGGAACCTCAAGCCGGAATGCGGCCGTCAAGTTTCTCTTCGGTATTATCGATGCGGGTAGTCTGCGCGAAACCTTCACAACGCTTTTGAATAGTCGTAACCGTGCGCATATGGGTGAAATTCTGGCTATCGTCGAGGATTATATCGACTCATCTTCCAATGAGAGCGAACAGGTAAAAATATTTGATGCCTGTCTCGATATTGTCATGTCAGATGATATCGACAACCGGATCAAACATCACGCCTCCAACCTGCTGAGCGCTTTTTTCAAAAAAGTTCAATCTACAAATCTTGGTGAAACCCTGCGGCGTAAATACATTGAAAGACAGGTGGAAAAGGCTGAGGGGGTGTACCGATACCTCTGCAGCGGCGCTTCCGGGTTGAACAGTACGTTTCTGGATGATCTTCTCAGGCCGCTTAAGGATGGCGGCAGTCATTATCAGCTCGAGATCCTGGCCTATTTCAGGTCAGTAATGGAAAAGACAAAGGACCCGGAAGAGTCCGACACGGTTCTTGACACCTACCCGAATTACTGGAACCAGGAAGAGCCCCCCAAGGAAGAGAAAATACGCTCCATCTGCGGCAGGATCCTGCGGGCTGTTGATGAATTATGGGACGAGACCGAAGACCAGCAGGTCCATGCGCTGATTGTCCAGATTCGTTTTGGTGAATATGCCAACAAGCGCGAGCTGCTGGAACAGATCCGCTCGAAGGCTGATGATTCGGTCTTGACAGAGGCGGCCCGTGAAAAGCTGGCCTTGATGCTGTGTTGTTTTCTCCACCCGGATCAGCCGGACGTCCTGAAATTACAGGCAGTGCAGCTGCTGCTGTTTGAAATCGGAGATCCTGCAAGCCGCCTGGCGGCTCTGGAATCTCTTGCCTCCCACCTTGAAAACAAGGAATTGAATCATGCTGAACGGGGGAGCATTGCGACGGTAATCGAGTCGCTTCTGGAGGAAAAACTTCTTGGAGATTCGATCCGCGATAAGGCCCGGTATCTGCTGTTTATTGCTGACCCGAGGCGTCTTAAGAGTGAAGAAGAACAAAAATCCCTGCTCGGTTATCTGCGGAGTATTGTCGAAGGGGCGGGCTTTGCAGGCCAGAATGCGGAAAAACGGGTGCTTGAGGCTTTAGGTGCGTTTTCGAATATGGTGATACCGAACGAGAAATTTAAAAAGGCGGCACAGTATCTGGAATTTAAAATAAAAAACCCTCAGGAACGTCGTCATATGGAGTGAAAATTATGGGTAGATGGCAACGTTATGGGCCAAAAACGTTTGCCCCTACTGTCGCCACCATCAGTAAAGTCCTGCCTTGCTCTTAGACTTTTGTAAAACCAATTCTACAGTCGTCACCCCCTATTATCAGTTGTTCCAATTCGTTCCAATTTGTGGGTAGCGTATGAGTGAAGTTTTCCTGTATATTGGAAGGTGGCACAGTTTTTTATATTCCCCCCGGGAGTTTTCATGATTCAGCGACGAATATCAGCACTCATTCTGGTCACTCTTCTTGCGGCCAGCACCCTTGCCGCATCTGCCGCCGTACCGGCTGGCCAACCGGATGCCGGTTCCATTCTGCGTGACATCGGCGATAAACCAAAAGCGCTGCCGGAGAGGCCGCCGGAACGCCCCCTGAAAACAGAACCTGCTCCGCCAGCGTTGCTAAAAGGGCCAAAAGTTATGGTCAAAGGGTTTCACATCATCGGAGCAACACTGTTTTCAGAAGCAGAGCTGCAGGGTGTGCTGGCAGAATTTATCGACCGTGACCTTGA
>JAFLLC010000049.1:0-6311 GCA_019162745.1 Deltaproteobacteria bacterium
GTAGCTGTGTGGGAAAGTAGGTCGCCGCCGGGAATTATAATCAAAAGAGCCCCGCGTCCATATCTGGACGCGGGGCTCTTTTGCGTTGAAAAGTTAAAAATGATCTTCACAATTGTACACAATTCCTTCATACAATCTTCTCACCATTCATATAGTGTGAAACCATAATTCAACTTAAGAAACGGGAGGAAGTACAATGAAAAAGATGACAGTAGTATTGATGGCCCTGGCACTGGCTGTTGCAACGTTCAGCATTGCAGATGCCGGCAACAGGAATGGTATGGGGAGAGGATGTGGTAATTGCCCGCAAGTAGGTGCACCTTCAGAACAGTTCAGGAAATTTCAGGCTGACACTATCGATCTTCGTCAGGAAATGATGGCCAAACGTTTTGAAATCCAACGCGAGAACCTGAAGGGTACACCCGACAAGGCAAAGATAGCTTCTTTACAGGCAGATATCAATGCTGTCCAGTCCAAGATTCAGGTTATTCGCAGTCAGAGTGGTTTGCCAGCTGGCAAATGTGATGGTGAATACGGTAAGAAGCAGGGCAGGCAAGGCAAACAAGGTAAGCAAGGCAGAGGCATGGGATTTTGTAACAATGGTCCATGCGTTCAGAAATAAACGGTAATCTGCGGTTGGCCGGGGTCGTAACGATCCCGGCCAATTTCTTAAAATTGTTAGTCAGCCTGTTTTTAGGTTGCGGAGCTCAGAGTATGAAACTCTTATTATCATTATTTCTTTGCGTGCTGCTGCTCGAAGCAGGGCCTGTTTTAGCGTCACAGGGGACTAAAAATTCCGGTGAAGTAAATATTTGTCAGCAGAGCCGCAATAAAATGGATTGTGCAGCCGGGGACGCTTGGTGTAAAAGTGAGGAAGCGACGTGCAGACCTGAAATGCGCGGCCGATGCGGCAAGCGTCAGGGTGATTGGTACGGTGCCCGTCAACCGGTAGCTGGCGTCTCGGAAGCACGCGGGCTGCTTCAGAATTACTTCTCAGGGCGGGGATATACTGTTTCTGGAATCACCGAAAAAAGGTGGGGTTTCAGGGCCGAAATCCTTGATAAAGACGGAAAAGTTGTTGACCGGGTTATGATCGACAAGCGTTCCGGACGCATACGCTCACTATATTGAGGTCCAAGTGCTCCCACCAGTCCTGATTGTTGAAGATGACACCAAGCTTGCCCGGATAGTGAAAGTCTATCTGGAAGGGGCTGATTTCAGGACGGTTCAAGCGTCTACCATAAAAGAGGCTCTTCAAAAGGCTGAGGAGGATCTCCCCCTGGCGGTTATACTTGATCTGGGCCTCCCTGACGGAAGCGGTGAGGAACTATGCCAGAGCCTTAAAGAAATGGGCGATTTCCCTGTTATCATGCTAACGGCAAAGTCATCCGAGGAGGAGCGCCTTGCCGGTTTCGCCCTCGGGGCTGACGACTACATGGTCAAACCGGCCAGTCCGCGTGAGTTGGTCTGCCGTCTGAAGGCTGTGCTGAAACGATATGAGCGCAGCTCTTCATCAGCTGATAACTTTGCCTCTTTCAATGACGGCTCACTGATTCTTAACTCTCTTCGGCATCAAATCAGCAGAGATGGCCAACCGCTTTCCGTTACACCCACCGAGTTCAAGCTTCTCCTAACCATGGCCACCTCTCCTGGCCGGACCTTTACCCGCGATGAACTTGTAACCCGAGCGCTTGGATACCACTTTGAAGGTTATGACCGCAGCATAGACGCCCATATCAAAAATCTCCGCCAGAAGATTGAAAAAGATCCCCGCGCGCCAGAGTACCTCAAAACAGTGTATGGCGTAGGTTACCTGTTTGCCGGAGAACGGGATGCACTGTAGTTTGCGCTGCAAATCTCTGTTGTTATTCATCCTTATTTCAGCTATTGCCCTTTCATCCGCTTTTGTGCTGCGCGGGCTGGTTATGCGCGATTTCGCTGAGTACCTGGACGGAGAATCCCAGGATCGGATCCAGCGTGTGGTCGCACTCCTCGAAGGGGGATATGAACAAAATAACGGGTGGAATCGGGACCGGTTGGCTACGGATCTCGCCTGGGCACTCCAGCTGGGAATTGCGGTTCATCTCTTTGATTCAGCAGGCCGACCGGTTATTGATTCTGAGCAGGCGGTCTCGGCATTAACTCCGCTGATGCGCAAGAGGGTACTGGACGCAACCGGATATGATCCGCAAAAGGTAAAGGGTGCTTCAGTTCCGTACCCACTTTACCTGCGCGTTGAAGAGATCGGGCATCTGGAGGCGCAGGTGCTTGAACGGGTCAAAGAGGATTATTTCGTTCGCTCTTCAAGTCGGGTTCTTTTGGCTTCGGTTACAATTTTAGGGTTGGTATCTGTTTTAGCCGGCATTGTCGCTTCCCGAAGACTTTCACGCCCGATTCTTGAACTGGTTGACGCTTCAGGTGACATCGCAGGGGGTAATCTGTCGCGCCGTGTCAGAATCTCCGGCAATGACGAAATAGGTCGCTTGTCACGGAGCTTCAACAGCATGGCCAGCGGATTGGAAGCGCAGGAAAAGTTGCGACGTACTCTCCTCTCCAATGCAGCACACGAGTTGCGCACGCCATTAGCGATTATATCCGGTGAACTTGAAGGAATGCTTGATGGAGTACTGCCGACCGACCGGAGCGCACTCCAGTCACTGCATGATGAAGCCCGTCGTCTGACCGCTATTCTAGATGGTGTGGACGAAATGTCACGCGCTGAGGCGAGCGTCCTTAATCTGCACAAGGAAACCTTTTTACTCAAGCCATATCTCACCACTATTGTGAGTCGTTTTGAGCGGACTATTGCAGAAAAAAATGCCGTCCTGATATTGGACTGTCCCGACGCTCTCCGGATCAATGCCGACCCTGATCGTCTCAGCCAGATTCTCATCAACCTGATCAGCAACAGCATTAAGGCGGTTTCCTTTGGCGGCCAGGTTGTAATCACAGCATCAAGCTATGGTGAACAGATCTGTCTGGAGATCACCGATAATGGGTGTGGTATCCTGGAAGAAGATCTGCCTCATATTTTCGAGCGCTTTTACAAAGGGAAGAGCGGCGGTTTAGGGTTGGGTTTGGCTATTGTACAGGAACTGGTAACTGCCCATGGCGGAACCGTGTCGGTCAAAAGTTCGGCTGCTTCCGGGACTTCTTTTCGCGTGATGTTGCCGTGAAGGGCTTTCTGCAGAGAAGGGTAAAATGACAATCTTACCGCGACGCAGTTTTGTCTTACTGATACTTGTCATAGCTACCTCTCTTACAATGGGGCTCTCCTGGTTTGCCATACGGAACTATTCCTCTGCCGCACCTATTGCTGATGATAATTTGCGCGGACTTGCGTTCACAATAGCGGCCTCGATGGAGGGAGTGGCCGCTCGCGATCCCTCACTGCAATCACTGGCTTCATTTCAGACCAGTGGTGAGATTGCATATGCCATGCTTATCTCTCCCTCCGGAAGGATTCTTTATCACAGTAATCCAGATCTAAGCGGAAGTGAGATCGGAGATAACCGCTACCGGAGTGTGCTGACAGACGGAACTCTTGGCGAGGAGCGTGTTCAGCTCGGCACAGACGAACAGGTCTACGAGTTTCAAACACCATTCCATCTGACGGGAACAACATGTGTGCTGCGTCTGGCTCTCCATACCTGGCGTTCCGAAACGGTTATGCGCAGGGCGCGTTTTGGCCTTGCCCTGGTGTTTTCGCTGCTTGCGGTAGGGTGGGGGTTGGGCGGAGTTGTTTTTTGGCTGATGCGTCGTCAGGATGCCCAGGAAAAACAGCTTGCACACAAGAGTGAACTTGCGCGTCTTGGTGAAGTCGGTGCGGTGTTGGCCCATGAGCTGCGCAATCCGTTGGCCGGTATCAAAGGTTATGGTCAGCTTCTGGAAGAGCGTCTACCTGATGGCAGAGAAAGGGACTATGCAGGTCTTATTGTCCGCGAATCACTCCGGTTGGAAAAGCTCGCCGACGATATTCTCTTTTTCACTCGCACAGATGCAGAACTTTCGCTGCCTGGTAATCTGTCGTCTGTAGCCGGCCAGTTGACGGCTCTGCTTGCTCCGCAGTTGGAAACAGCGGGGATCAGGATAGTCACGAATATTACGGGAACTGTCAATGTGGGCTGCCCGGAAGAGCGACTCCACAGATTGCTGCTCAATCTGCTCACCAATGCCATTCAAGCCATGCCGGAGGGGGGAGAAATTAATCTGGTGGCCCATAACCGTGGTAGTGTGGTAGAAATATCCGTTGCGGACAGCGGTTTGGGGATTGAAACAGAGATGCGGTCGAAGCTGTTTGAACCATTCCGGACAAGTAAAGCAAGAGGAGCCGGTTTGGGATTGGCATTGTGCAAAAAGATTGTTGAGGGTTGTGGAGGAAGTATTATGGCGGAGGATGCGCCGGGTGGTGGAGCTCTCTTTATAGTGAGATTGCCCGCCGTTCTGCCTGAGAGTGCAGTATGAAGGCCGGACGGATATTGATTGTAGAGGATGACGGGACTTTTCGCGGCTTACTGGCCGCAATTCTGGAAGACGCCGGCCACGAAGTCACGCAGAGTGTAGATGGTGCTGCCGGGTTGTCAAAGTTGAAACAGAGTTCGTTTGACCTGGTGCTGTCAGATCTCAAGATGCCGAAAATGGGGGGTGTTGAGCTGTTTCGAGCCAGTCGGACTCTCCCTTCGCCTCCCCCCTTTGTTCTGATAACAGCCTTCGGTACTGTTGAAGAGGCGGTAGCTGCAATCAAGGATGGTGTCTGTGACTTTCTGACCAAGCCGCTTAAGGACCCTGACAGCCTCAGAGACCTGGTAGAGCGGCTTCTGGAGGAGCAATACAGAGAACAGCGGCTGACGGTTCCGGATGAAAGGGATCTGGCAGGGTTGCCGCCGCTTAAAATCCTGTTTGCCGGTACGGCTATGCAGGAGGTGCAACGCCTGGCGCGGGAAGTCGCCGCTACTGAAGCAACAGTATTGATTGGTGGTGAAAGCGGCACCGGTAAGGAGCTGTTGGCCCGCTACATTCATCTTGTCAGCATGCGCAAAGCTGGCCCTTTTGTGGCCGTTAACTGTGCCGCTATTCCGGAGAATCTGCTGGAAAGCGAGTTGTTTGGTCACGAACGCGGTGCCTTTACCGGTGCTTCTGCCGCACGCCAGGGGAGATTTGAAATGGCGGCTGGCGGGACAATTCTGTTGGATGAAATAGGTGAGATGCCGTTGGCAATGCAGGCCAAGTTGCTGAGGGTTCTGCAGGAAAAGAGTTTTCAACGGGTTGGAGGTAATAAGGAAATGCGCGCTGATGTTCGGGTGCTGGCGGCTTCAAATCGTGATCTGGCAAAAGAATCCGCCTCCGGTAACTTCCGCGAAGACCTCTACTATCGTTTGAATGTGTTTCCAATCAAGCTACCGCCTCTGCGTGACCGCCGGGATGTGCTCCATGATCTGGCCGGTTTTTTTGTTCGCATCCATGCCAAAAACATGGGAAAGAAACTATCCGGTATCGCTACACCTGCCATGAAAGCGCTACGTTCCTACAGTTGGCCGGGTAATATCCGGGAACTGCAGAACGTAATTGAGCGGGCAGTTATCCTGGCACGTGGCCAGGTGACGGTTGAGGAACTACCGGAGATGGTTCGTGTAACTCAGGATGGTGTGCCGCGCGAAGACGGCGGAATTTTAAAAGAGGCTGAGCGTGATGCGATAGCTGCAGCGCTTAAAGCGACTGCAGGTAATCGTCGTCTGGCTGCTGAACGACTGGGTATCTCACGCCGTACGCTGCAATACCGATTGAAGGTATATGGTATTGCTGGCGATGTAGATTCAGAGTAGAATAGGTGGTGCAAAATTCTTCCGACAGATGCATAATCTGCACCTTTTTTCTTGTAACTGCTGGAGTAAGTTAATATAAAGGTAACAGTATTAGCTTGTTACGATATTTTTTGCAATTGGCACGACTCGTGGAATAAAGAAAGGCAAGAAGTAAACAACCCACGAGGAGGTTACAACAATGAAAACGAAACAGATTACGGTAATGGGATTGGCAGCACTTTGCGCAATGGCTTTTGCAGGTGAAGCATCGGCTCGCGGTGGCAATGGCGGCGGAAGCGGGATGAAGGTCCAAACTCAGACACGGACCCAGACACAAACCGCAACAGGTACTGCAACAACCCGTCCGGTCGGCTCTCAGCGCCGTGACGGTACTTTTCTGACCACTGGCACTACCGCCAACGGCTCAACTACGCGCCCGAGCAACGGCAAAGGGCTTCAGGACGGAAGCGGTTTGGCTGTGCCAGCAACAACAGTACCAGTAACAACAGT
>JAFLLC010000049.1:6411-13414 GCA_019162745.1 Deltaproteobacteria bacterium
AACAACAGTACCAGTAACAACAGTCGTAACGCAGTAAACGTTATACCTCGGGGGGCGGACGCGTCCCCCTCTCTAATGGAGAATAATCATGCAACCGATAAAAATTATCATATATCTTCTGACTGCTATTATGATGTCGTCATCGGTTGCAGCGCATGCTTTCTGGGGAATTGGCGAAGACAACAAGAGCGGGCTGAATCTTGAAACCGGGTATGACGCCAATACCGTTACAACGGTGACTGGCCATATAGTTTCAGTCCAGACGGAAGATGGGCAAGGTAACGCCAGAGTGGATCTGGAAAGTGATGGAATCCGGATTGTGGCCGTGCTCGGCCAGCAACGTTATTGGGCTGATAAGGGCATTGATCTGAGGATTGGTGACAACGTGACTGTGCGCGGTTCAAAAGCGCAGGGTAAGGATGGCGTAGTCTATATTATTGTCCAGAAAATCACTGATACGACCCGCAATACCGAGGTTTCGCTCCGAAATGAAGCTGGACGCCCTGTCTGGTCAGGCGGCAAAATGGGAGGAGGAAGCACAATGAATGCAAATCGGCCCGCCCCGGTGCGGCAGCAATCGCCCGGACGTATGGGTGGCGGCAGAATGGGACGCTGAAAAAACATATAAAGGGGTAACCATGAGATCACTTTTGCTTTTAATCTCCGCCATAATTCTGCACTCAATTTCACTTCCGGCGCTGGCCGAATCAGAAACTCCTCAGTATGCTGTCGGTCTTGGTCTGGATGTTTCAAGCGGTACCTTCGGCACCGACTCCACCAGTACATATGTTTACATGCCATTAATTATTGACTGGTTCCCGACGGGTCGCCTGGACCTGGAACTGACCGTGCCGCTTCTGTACCAGCGGACTCAGAATACCGGCGTGGCCGCAATAGCTGATACCACAGCCAAGAGTACCGCGCGCAGAACTATAAACGGCCAGTACGTTTATACAGGCGTCAGTTCGACAGTGGCAGGCGGCGGAACTACCGGCACTAGCGAGTCAGGCCTTGGTGATATTACGCTGACAGGTGGCTATGCACTTATACAGGACAGCAGCACGACTCCGCTCCTCCGTCCAACCTTCTATGTTAAATTTCCGACTGCCGATGAAACCAAGGGGCTTGGCACCGGCAAGCTTGATATCGCTCCAGGATTAGCCGTTTCCAAGTGGCTGGGAAAATGGCAGCCTTTTGTCGAGTCTCGCTATATCTTTCAGGGTGCATCCGAGGAGAGCGGTGCACAGGATTATTTCACTGCTGAAACCGGAATCGGCTACAGCTGGAATGAACGCTTCTACACGTCAGCATATTCACGCTTTGGCTCAGTTACCTTTGACGGGATGGATGCGCCTTTAGATATCAGACTGAAGAGTGTCTGGCGTTTTGGAAAGCGGACCTACACCGAGGTTTATGCTCTTAAAGGCTTAAGTGACGGCAGTCCGGATTATGGCGGGGGAGTTTCTGTTTTCGCGGAGTTCTGAACCATAAATAAATATGCTTGTACCGATTGACATTGCCGCTTCATTGCAGTAGTGTACAAATCCAACAAGGCCCTGGGGGAGTTCATTTGAACTGAGAACCGTCTGCATTGAACATTATCATGTTCGGTCAGCGGAAACCCTTTGCACCTGAACCGGGTAATTCCGGCGTAGGAAAGCGGCTTGCAGGATGTGAATTTTTATCCAGCCGCCTGATGTCGAATATCAGAGCGGTTTTTCTGTGTTAAGTGTACCAAGTTTATTGTAACTAGGAATGCCAACGTGAGTGATACCAGACAGTTTCGTCTCGTCGTCAACAAGGATTCACAACCACCCGATATATCGGGCCTCTATCTGATTACAGATCAGGGTGACGATCTCATGGGGAGGGTCGGTCTGGCGTTGCGGGGTGGAGTTTCGACTCTGCAGTACCGTGCCAAAGATATGGCGTATGACGAACGGCTAGCCGAAGGGGGTGAGCTGAAACGGCTTTGTGCACGCTTTGGCACAACGTTCATTGTCAACGATGATCTTCAGCTTGCCAAAGAGTTGGATGCTGATGGCGTACATCTGGGACAGGATGATGGGAATGTAGCTGACGCCAGGGCGCTGCTCGGATCAGGTAAGGTTATCGGCAAATCGACTCATAATCTGGAAGAAGCTGTCCGCGCAGAGCAAGATGGCGCTGATTATATAGGCTTCGGAGCGGTCTACCCGACCGGTAGCAAAATAGTCTCGCATATCCCGGGTATTGAAGGGATGAGATTGATCCGCGGCACTATAAAGATCCCGATTGTGGCTATTGGGGGGATAACTGCCGGCAATGCCTGCCGGGTGATTGAGGCTGGTGCGGACGCTCTGGCTGTGATTTCATCGGTGCTTTCGAGTCCAAGACCCGAAATCGCGGTTGCGGAACTTTTACTGCTGTTTAATCGTGCTCGACCCTTTCCGCGCGGGGCCGTATTAAGCATTGCCGGAAGCGATTCGGGGGGCGGGGCCGGTATTCAGGCTGATATCAAGACCATTACGCTGCTAGGGAGTTACTCCGCCACTGTCCTGACTGCTCTGACAGCCCAGAATACCCGCGGAGTCTCTTCGATCTACGGGCTTCCGCCAAGTTTCGTGTGTGATCAACTTGACGCCGTATTGTCTGATATTCCGATCGACGTCATAAAGACCGGAATGCTGCATACTCCGGCCATAATTTCGGCTTTGGCGGAACGCCTTGGAGAACGGAAGGTAATTATACCGATGGTGATCGACCCGGTTATGGTTGCTAAAGGGGGTGCTTCATTGCTCGAACGTGAAGCGGTTCAGCTCTTCCGCGATCAACTGCTGCCGCTCGCCTATCTGCTGACCCCAAATGTACCGGAGGCGGAACGCCTTCTGGGGAGAACTATAAAAAATGAGCAGGAGATGGAGCAGGCGGCCAGAGAACTCCACGCGCTGGGTGCAGCAAATGTCCTCGTTAAGGGCGGTCATCTGAGCGGGCACCTCTCCACCGACATCCTCTATGATGGGATCAGGTGCCACCGCTTCAGTTCCGAACGTATTTTTACCAGCAACACCCATGGTACCGGCTGCAGCTATGCATCGGCCGTTGCTGCCCTGCTTGCTCAGGGAGAACCCCTGCTGACAGCGGTTGAACGGTCAAAGCTGTTTATCAGTTCCGCCATCCGCCTTGCCAGATCACTGGGGAAGGGGCACGGTCCAGTTAATCACTTTCTGGCAGCACGCGAACTGCTGCATATTTCATAACGGTTTCAAAATCTTAAAAAGGATAAAAGGATCACGTAAATGACTCAGCTTGAATATGCCCGCAGAGGTGTCATCACCGAAAAAATGCAGATAGCCGCAGCCGCAGAAGGACTTCCCCCCGAATTCATCCGTGACGGTATCGCCGCAGGCAACATTGTTATCTGCCACAACAATAAGCATGCCAATGGTACCCCTCTGGCGGTTGGAGCCGGTCTGCGCACCAAAGTCAACGCCAACATCGGCTCTTCATCCGACGACACTAATTTGGAAAAAGAGCTGGAAAAAGCCCGGGTTGCGGTAAAATACGGCGCTGATGCCCTCATGGATCTTTCCACTGGTGGCCCGGTTGATGAAATAAGGAAGGCTATCATCGCCGAAACGAGCGCCTGTATCGGCACAGTACCGCTCTATCAGGCAGCTCTGGATGCAGTGCGCAACAAGAACAAAGCTATCGTCGATATGACAGTTGACGACATCTTTGCCGGGATCGTCAAGCATGCGGAGGATGGCGTCGATTTTATCACTGTCCACTGTGGTGTTACCCGCGGTACCGTTGAACGGATGAAGAATGAAGGGCGCGTGATGGACGTCGTATCGCGAGGGGGGGCCTTCACCATCGAGTGGATGAGCTACAATAACAAGGAAAACCCGCTTTTTGAACATTTCGACAAGCTGCTGGCGATCACCAAGGAATACGACATGACCCTTTCGCTGGGTGATGGCTTTCGTCCCGGCTGTCTGGCTGATGCTACCGACCGGGCCCAGATCCACGAACTGCTCCTGCTGGGAGAGCTGACTCAGCGTGCGCAGGAAGCAGGTGTACAGGTCATGATCGAGGGCCCGGGGCATGTGCCTTTGAACCAGATCCAGACCAATATTCAGCTGCAAAAAAGACTCTGTCACGGTGCCCCTTTCTATGTTCTGGGACCGCTCGTGACCGATATTGCGCCAGGTTATGATCATATCACCTGTGCCATTGGCGGTGCCATTGCAGCTGCCGCCGGAGCCGATTTTCTCTGCTACGTAACCCCTTCTGAACACCTGTGTCTGCCGGACGTACAGGATGTGCGCGACGGAGTAATTGCCACGCGAATTGCAGCCCATGCTGGAGACATCGCCAAAGGTGTCAAGGGTGCTATGGCGCAGGACATTGAGATGGCGAAATGCAGGAAAAAGCTGGATTGGGAAGGGCAGTTCGCCTTGGCAATGGACCCGGACAAGGCTCGTGAGTACCGGGCCAACTCGCCTGTGTCAGATCACGGTGCCTGTACGATGTGCGGGGAATTTTGTGCCTATAAACTGATGGATGATGCCATGAAGAGGTAATATCTGTTGTGGCTCATCGAAAAACAAAAAGACCTCCCGGATGCTTGATCGTCGGGAGGTCTTTTTGCGTAAAGTGATTACTATTGATCAGGACAGCAGGTGCACGAATAGTCCGCTACGCAGTTTGGGCTCGAACCAGGTCGATTTTGGGGGCATGATCTGGTCCTGATCTGCCAGTTCGATTAATTCGCAGATGGAAGTCGGGTGGAGCGCAAAGGCCACGGCGTATTCGCCGGAATCGACCAATCTGACCAGTTCATCGGTGCCGCGAATGCCGCCGACGAAGTGAATTCTCTGATCGGTGCGCGGGTCCTGAATGCCGAGCAGAGGATCCAGGAGTGAGTTCTGCAGAATCGAAACATCCAGCCTGCCGACGGTGTCCTTCTCATTGACAATCTCAGGACGGGCATGGAGATGATACCAGCAGCAGTCAAGATACATACCAAAGACGTGTCGTTCAGCCGGAATGACAGGAACGGGGGAGGGGATTATTTCAAAGATGTTCCTTACCTCTGCAATGAACTCACTAACGGTGCATTCGTTAAGGTCTTTGACCGCTCGGTTATAGGGCATGATATTAAGCTGGTTTTCAGGGAATATGACCGTCAGGAACGAGTTGTATTCTTCATATCCTTTATGATTCGGGTTTTTGTCGCGCCGCAGTTCGCGTACGCGCGCTGCGGCGGCGCTGCGGTGGTGGCCGTCGGCAACGTACAGCCTCGGGATTTCGGCAAAGAGGTCAATCAAGCGGTCGATCAGAATCTGCTCAGTGATGATCCATGCCGTATGGCCAACCCCGTCATCCGATGTAAAATCGTATTCCGGCGGGCTGTCAGTAACCCCTTCGATGATCCCTTCAACTTCCGCGCAGGAGCGGGAGAGGTAGAAAACAGGTTCATCATTGGCATCCAGACAGTCGATATGTTTTACCCGGTCCTCCTCTTTGTCGGCCCGTGTATGCTCGTGCTTCTTGATTACTCCTGACTGGTAGTCGTCCACGCTGGCACATACGACCAGGCCGGTCTGACTGATGCCGCCCAACCGCTGCCGGTAAACGTAAAAACAGTCGTGACTATCCTGAGTCAATATTCCCCGCCTGATGAACTCGCCAAGATTCAGCTTACCCTGTAGATATACAGAATCATCATGCGGGTCAATTTCTGCGGGGAGATCGATTTCCGGGCGGGAAATATGCAGAAAGCTGTTGGGGTTTCCGGCCGCCATGGCACAGGCCTCTTCGACATTCATCACGTCGTAGGGAAGGGCGGAAACCTTTTCAACCAGATGTTTAGGTGGGCGCAGAGCCCGGAATGGTTTGATGATTGCCATGCATTATTCTCCGTAATATCAAAAATACCGTCTTGCTCCAACAAAACGCTTCTCAAAATAACTTTCATCGACCGCCGTTACACGGATTTCTTCACCACGGCGCGGGGCGTGAACAAATTTGCCTCCTCCGACATAAATCCCGACGTGGGAGATGCTATTCGCTGAAGAACCGAAAAAAACGAGGTCGCCATCTAACAGTTCGTCTTTAGTTACCAAATCACCTGCTTTGAACTGGTCACTGGAGGTTCGCGGGATGCTCAGGCCGCACAGGTTATAGACCGCCCGTACAAAACCGCTGCAATCCATGCCTTCCACCACGTTGTTGCCACCCCAGCGGTAGGGGATACCGACGAATCGTTCAGCGGTGCGGGCGGCTATAGCGCCCATGTCCCTGTTTTTACTTGCCGATTTATGAACGGGCTTTTGCACAGTCTCTTTCGGGACAACAGGCTGGAGCGAAGGGGACGGCTTGTGGATTTCATCCGGCTGCGGTTTTTGCCATCCCGGTCCTTTTGGCTGCCTGAATACGACTTCATTCGGCGGGGCGATGTAATAACTGCCAATCAATTGATCGGCCACCAGTTTATTGGCCGCAGCACGAGCTTTCCCCTTGTTTGGGAAGTCACCGAAACGCACGGCATACACGCCGTTGTCTTTGCGGAAATAGAATGCTTCAATCCCCTTGGCCTGCAGTTTGGCCGTAAAACGCTCAGCGTTTTTTACATCGGCAAAAGCGCCCATCTGGATTGCATACCCTAGCCTGGTTATATCGGTGGATTTTGCTGCATGAGCAGTCAGGGCGGAGACGCAGAGAAACAGGAGTATCAGTTGTATACGAAAAATCATGGGGTGCCATTTCGTGAAAAAAGTGAAGATGCAATAGCGCACGATACTAGCCGTTATCGAGGCGGTGGTAAAGCATAAATTTACCAGTAAAGTACCTTATGACATTGACAGTGGTTACTCTTTTGAGGTATTTTCTCACTTCCTTTGGCACGATTGTGTCTGAGGGCATAGATTGCCGTTGTGGCTCAGGGGTAGAGCAGCTCACTCGTAATGAGCAGGTCGTCGGTTCGATTCCGACCAACGGCTCCATAAAACACAGTAAG
>JAFLLC010000151.1 GCA_019162745.1 Deltaproteobacteria bacterium
AACTCAATAAATCAACCAAAACATTGCATGCAAGTCCTTAACCGGACATTACTGGGTATGTTTATATCTGTTGGCTGGCCTATTTCTCGCGGAATTTAGTGTGGCTGACATGTAGATTTGCATAGAGACGCTCCAGTTCGGTATCAGACGGTTGCTTTGCCACCTGGGAAAAAGCGCATTGGTCGCAGGCGACGATTTCACGGGACCTGACACTTAAGCTGTGCGTTCTGACAAATCAGCCAGCTTGCATTGGCAAACATCCTCGACTTTCTTTTCGGTGGCCATAACACTCAATGATGCCGGTCTCGGCCGCCGCTTTTTCAATAGATAGAGTATTCGTTCCTGATTGGTGCGAATCCGGTCAAGCATGTCCGTGACAATGCCTAGGACGAAAAACGCCAAAGCTATCAATAGAAGAAACGCTGAGGAAAATCCAGCGAAGAGGTAGCCGGAGAAAATCCCGGTTAGCAAGTAGTGCATGAAAAAAACACTAGCCAACAGCAGTGAGGGCAGCGCAAAAATGGCAGATAGCCCCCAGAAAAAACGTAATGGATAGTAGTCGCGATAGCCGCGAAAAATTATTTTTGAAGTATTGACTGCATACTTGATAATGCTTCCAGCAACCCTAGACTTGCGATCGGCAAAATAAATTACCGAGATAGGCACTTCCATAATAGTCAAACGCTTAACCGCAAAGTCTAAAAATGTTTCCTGCGTATAAGTAAAGGCACCGTGCAAGTTGAGTTGCAGCAAGGCCTCGCGGCTATAGCACCGAAAACCACATGAGACGTCATGGAAATTTTGTCGGACCATTTGGCTTATGAGGTGGGACATCATATGATTACCTACCAACTTAACCTTGGACATCTCGGGTGTCATTTCTACATTGATGAAGCGTGATGCCGTAACCATGTCTGCCTGACCTGCTATAACCGGTTGCACTATCTTGGGGATATCCTGCGGGTTGAACTGGCCGTCACCGTCAATATTCACCATTAAATCATAACCATTTTCTACTGCGTGATTAATGGCCGCCTGGAACGCCTTGCCTACGCCTAAATTGCGTGAATGACGTAGAACCAGAGCCCCGGCCTCTGTAGCTTCGGAACTGGTTAGGTCGGTTGAGCCATCGTCCACAACTAACACATCGACCTGTATAACTCCAGGCATGGAACGTGGAACGTCGCGCACCACTTGGGCAATGGTGTCAGCCTCGTTAAGGCAGGGAATCGCTACTAGAAGGCGCATAGTTGTCATCTCTTTTGGTCTCTTATATTGAATGGGCTATTTTCGGGCGGCAATGGATTATAGTCCATGGTAAAGGTGTTTTTATCGCTACGATTTCGGCGTGTGGTGTGACAAAGTCTATAAACATTTGTCTTGTCCAATGCTGATAATGACCCGGGGTGTTACCCATCGCATGCCAGTATTTTCCACGCGCCATGTTGAGCAGATGCCAAATTGGCTCCCTTGGCACACTAAGTATCAAGTCTTTCCCTGTAACCGAAACCAACTTCTTCAGAGCTGCGTCGGGTTCCATAAGATGTTCCAATACTTCACAGCACAAAACTGTATCCGCTCGGTCGACAACTGGATCTAGTTCATAGACGCTTTTGATCTGCAACGGAAAGTTCATGCCGTGCCTTTCAGACTCTAATCTAGCCACAGCTAGCGATGTGTCAGAGACATCGCATCCGCGTACCAAAAACTTGTTACGTGCCAGCATGCCCAAGATATGCCCTTCACCACAACCTATTTCATGGACGTCGACGGAACCAGCTTGCCGCACGGTCTGCAGTATGGTTTCCATAAAATTATTAACTAACCGTCTGGAAATCCAATTACCTGACTGATATTTCTCTGCATGCGCTACTGCGGTGAAAAGCTCACCAACTCCAGCTTTAAATTTTGTTGAGGGGGACATTATCTGCGCCTTTACGCTTTAACTATGTGAGGGAGGGGTTGCAAGTAAACACCGCGTGTATCAACAATCATCTTTGCGAACTGAGCTATCATGGTGTAGTCAAATTTTACATGGTCTGTAGCGAGTAGGACCAAATCATAATTGGCAACCATGTCAGGGTGAAGTGTCACACTTTTCATCTCGAAGGCATGCTCATGCCCTGGGTGCAAGACAGGTACATGCGGGTCGCTGTAATCTACGGAGGCACCCAATTTTAAAAGTTTTCCCATTAACACCAACGATGGTGATTCGCGCATGTCATCTACATTTTTCTTGTAAGCGACTCCTAATACAAGCACTTTGCTGCCGCTTACCGAGCGCCGAGACTGATTGAGAGCGTCAATAACCTTGCCAATAACATAGTCGGGCATGCCTGAATTTACCTCCCCGGCCAATTCAATGAAACGTGTATGAACTCCATATTCCCGAGCTTTCCAGGTTAGGTAAAAGGGATCAATAGGAATGCAGTGTCCACCCAAGCCAGGGCCTGGATAATAGGGTACGAAGCCGAAGGGTTTGGTGGCTGCGGCGTGAATCACTTCGTGAATATCAATTCCCATTTTGTCAGCCACGATTTTCATCTCGTTAACTAGTCCGATGTTAACGGCGCGATGGATATTCTCTAGAAGTTTGGTGAGCTCGGCAGCCCTTGTGGAACTGACTGGTACGACACGATCAATGACCTGTTCGTACAAGGCTATCCCTACCGTCAAGCAATGAGAAGAATAGCCGCCACAGATTTTAGGAATGGTGCGTGTTTGAAAATTTTGGTTCCCAGGATCTTCTCTTTCTGGGGAGTACACAAGGAAATAATCTTGTCCTACAATAAAGCCTCTAGACTGAATTCGTGGCAAAATAAGCTCATCTGTGGTGCCCGGATAAGTGGTGCTTTCTAATGAAAGAATCTGTCCGCTACGCATGTATGGCAATATTAAATCGACAGCACCGGTTACATAACTAAGGTCCGGTTCGCGGTAACGGTTAAGCGGGGTCGGCACACACACAATCAAGGCATCTGCTTCTGCTGCACGGGTGAAATCTGTACTAGATTCGAAACCGGCTGTATTAGCACATTGAATACTATTCGCTGAAATATGCTCGATATAAGACTGGCCGGAATTTAGGGCACAGACCTTGTCACTATCAATATCAAGCCCTAGAACTTTGTAGCCGACTTCGGAAAATCGCAAAGCTAATGGTACCCCCACATACCCTAAACCGATAATGCCGATAGTGGACTTCTTTCGGTTGAGTCTTTGACAAAGCTTAGTTAGCAAAATACAATCTCCAAAATGTTTAATCTATTTTTGTGTAGATACAGTAGTCTCGCTTCATCGTCAATGAAACAAGGGCAAACGGCCACCTTAAGGCTAAGCATCAATAGTTCAACTCATTATTCTTCCCAAAATTAAGATTTAACAAGAGGCTTTAGCGTTAATGACTTTCCCCCTAAAAACTGAGCCATTGAAAAGTTAGTGATTTCGGTCTAAACACCTCAAAAAGGAGAAAGACATGAAATCAAGCAGGTTCAGTGAAAAACAGATTATAGGGATATTAAAACAGGCCCAGGCCGGGATGAAGATTGTTGATTTGTGCCGGACCCATGGGATCAGTGACGTGACCTTTTACAAATGGCGGAGCAAGTACGGCGGGTTGGAGATTTCTGAAGCAAAACGTTTAAGAGTCCTTGAAACAGAAAACAGGAAACTTAAACAACTGCTTGCCGACACGATGCTGGAAAACTACGCAATAAAGGACGTTCTTTCAAAAAGTTTTAATGCCTGCCGACCGACGAGGCGTGATTGTCTCACTGTGTAGTTGTTCAGACCTGATACGACAGAATAAACTACTTCACCAATCTTGATGTTTTTTCCATTTTAACTCCTAATTTAGTTTTCGATAGCCGCAACAAACATAGTTCTGCTGAGTTGCCTTGCACTCTGTTTCCATGTCAACCAAGGCATGTCATCTGATTTTTGGTGAAGATTAGAACAGTACAACTCAAGCCACTGCCGAATAGCAGTAGAAATAGTAGCAGGTGATATATCATCTGCAAAATAGTAGGCATGTTCTCCTGCAACCTCTTTGAAAACAGGAATGTTACGCGCAATAATGGGCAATTTATGGTGAGCTGCTTCAATCAGCGGCAGGCCAAAACCTTCGCCATAACTAGCAGCAATCAGGCAGGTGCTGGCAGCGTAAACCTTTTCCAGATATTCGTCGCTGATTCCCTCGAGCCAGAACAAGTGCTTGCCGAGTTTGGGGTGTGTTCGCAAACGTCTGGCAAGGCTTTCTTCCAGCCAACCTTGCTTGCCAACGATGACAAGATTGACGTCAGTGCCGTTCTGCCAAACTTGATCAAACGCTTCTAAAACCTGCGAATAGCCTTTACGGGGCTCAATGGTGCCAACCATCAGAAAGCTTGGATGCAGTTGCAATAAACAAAGGACTTCAATCATTTCATCAGACATGACATGCGACGGTGCGGGGTTTTGAATGTCGGCCCCTAGGTGGAACCATTCAATCCGAAACGGTCGCAACCGACATCGACCATTTTTTTTCAGCCAATCTGCCAATTCATCGGCAACTGACTTTGAAATGCAGATTGCACCGTCAAATTGGGTAACCTGCTTTAACCACTCAATGTGCAATTCACATACACCTGGCGGAAATGCTTGGGGGTGTATAATGGGAAGCAAGTCATAAATAACAAAGTAGATCTTTACCCCATGAAGGGATAATTGTTTGAAATAATTGTTTTGTGCAGAAACGACATGGTGTTGAAGATCCAGGCCAAGAAAAATATCACAAGGCTGGATCTCTATGGGATCATCTGGAACATCACTAGATTCCCTCTTAAGAAACCTCTGCGTAAAATTATTAGCTAACCGGTACCCGGTGTCATTAATATTGGCGTAAACCGCTTCGACTTTGTAGCCAATAGGTGGACTCAATAATAGCTCTCGCAGAATGGATCGAGTGACACGCTGAACGCCAGTCCTGGCGTCGCGTTGCACGAGTTCAGAAACATCGACGAACAACTTGCGGTGGCGCCTTGGTTCTGGGTGGTTTAGCGCAATGGCTGCCGCAACAGGCAACAAGTTGATATCAGATAGCGCTTCAGAACAAGACAGGCAAGCGACAGCACTGAGTAAATCTGGAACGATTTTATTTGTTGCATCAGTTTTATTCACATCTGATCGTGACTGTTGCTGAGCATGTTCCTCGAAGGCATTAATCGAACGTTTGGCGACCTCATCCCATGAAAACTTTTTCGCCTGCTGCAAACCGTGCTCGCGTAACATGGCACGGAATCCGTCGTCTTCCAGCGCCTGGACCATTTTGCTAGTGATGGCAGTAATATCAAACGGATCGAATAATGCTGAATGAAATCCAATTACCTCTGGCAGACTGGAGGTATTGGCGCTGACAACCGGAGCGCCGCAGGCCATAGCCTCGAGTGCTGGCAGCCCGAAGCCTTCATGCCAAGAGGGGAACACGAAAAGATTGCAAAGGTTATAGAGCTGGATGAGTTCTTTATCGGTCACGTAACCGCTGAAGCACAACTCACCCGGCTTGAGACCAACGGATTTGGCAATATGTTTGAACTCAGCAATGCTGCCTTCGGGCATCTTGCCAGCGAGCAGCAACTGGTGGTTCGCACGCAAAGCCAGGGGCAAGGCGGCGTAGGCTTGAATGAAGCGTGGCAGGTTCTTGCGCTCATCAGAGCCACCGGTGTAAAGGACGAAGGCATTGTTTAGGCCGAATTTTTGACGCAATTGTGCGTTGGTAGCTTCATCAATCTGCTGCGGACAAAAGCAGGGCTCGATCGCCGTCGAAACATTGGCGACGCAGTTTGCTGGCGTATCCAGATACTCCAGACCCTCCTGCCGAGTAAATTCCGAGATGGCCAGCAAACACGTCGCCTTTTTCAGGTGATCAATCTTGCGTTGGAAATACTGGGCAAAACGCGGATTAGGTTTGAGGTAATGGTCCGGGTTCAACAGGGGGATGAGGTCATAAAGGGAAACGCTGACTGGTGTGCTGCGGTGAAATCGCCCGATGCTGGTTACAGCGTCATCCACATAGCCCTCGAAGAGACTGGTGATGTGAATCACGTCTGCTGCCAAGCTTGCCAGAAAAGCTTCCCGAATCAGTTCGGCCACTTCGCGTCGAGTCTGGTTGCCAGGGTGCCCCTCTGCCACCGGACCAGGTGCGTACCAGACGCGAATATTTTCATGTGGGAGCAACCCATCGAACGCTGCACGAATGGACTCGATTGGTTCAGGTAAAAGCCCGCTTAGAGCGAGGAAGACTTCATGCTCTCCCCGGTTGCGCACAATAGCTTGGGCGAACGACAAGGTGTAACGACCAATACCCCGAAAGCGGCTTTCGGTCTGCGCTCCCTGCATGTCAATGACAATGCGCATCAGCCATTCTCCTTTCGATAACGCTCAATGGCTGATTTGAGGTCACCATAGAGTTGACGAGCATGCGGGGTAAAGTGGGCAATATCTTTAGGTACGTTTAATTGGTCTCTCAGGGGAGTTGTCGTGCCAGAGATGACTCGACGCAGCCGTGACTTCAAGCCGGGGAAGCGATTCATCAATTGAATTGCCGCATTCCTCATCCGCGGACGTTTACCTACATACAGTGTGGCATACTGCAGGAATACCTTCATCTGGGGTTTCAGGACATTGGAAGCTAAGCCACGTAAAGCCGAACAAGCCCGGCGTAATGGTGCTGTAATGCGCCAAGAGGTGCTGTTCAGTAGATCAATAATGCGAGTTTCAGCTTGCGTAGCTTTAACTTCAGCTTGCGTAGCTTTGGCTTCAGCTTGCGTAGCTTTGGCTTCAGCTTGCGTAGCTTTGGCTTCAGCTTGCTCTGCTCGCAACTCAGCATTAAGTTGGTCCGATCGCACGAATTCATCAAAGACATTAGGTGGATAGCGCAAAGAATTCAACAATTCGGAACGCTCTTTGGCAACGTAAAACCGATTCAGCCCATCTGCGTATGCCAAAACATAGCCTGCAGAGACTACACCGCCTTCCCATTCGTCGTGAATTTCGTCTATTGAATTTGGTCGTGTCGCCTCAACAACCAATATCCATGGACGGAAGCGCAATAATTCCATACCGTCAAAGACTGATTTCTCGAAGCCTTCAACATCAATTTTCAGAAAATGTATTTCACCTGTTACATGTTGAACACAAATATCTGTGAGTTTTACAACCGGAACCTTGTGAAATACACCTCTATGCCCGTTTAAAGTGTGCTGGGCAACGACATCCTCAGAGGCCGTTGCCCAACCACGAACGTCACATTCCCAAATTTCAATCTCACCATTGGCAGCACCAGCTGCGCATTGCAAGTTGATGTCTCGTGGTCTTTCTTTTACAAGATCAGCATGATGCGAAGGTAGCGGTTCGATGTTAATTCCATGCCAACCACGTTCGTAAAACACTCTGGTTACTGAGTGTATAGAGGGATCATTTGCTCCAACATCAATGTAAAAGCCGTTCTCAACATGCTTGAGTGCCCGCCAAAGCATGACATCTTCAAAGTTCTGAGCATAGGAAATGAAACTCATGATTGAGTAACCGTAATGATGGGATCAATCCATGCGACGCCAACAAACGTCGGCTTATTAATGTTGATCACATTGAATACCAGCGCCAGATCGCGCCATTCGTAATTATTCATAAGGTGCGTATCGGTACTGCAAAGCGCTGTTTGAACGGAGTAATTGCCTGGTCCCAAGTTCGCCGGAAAATCGATATCGAAGCGAATTTCACCTTGGGCTGAGACTTTTTCAAGTACCTGCTGCTTCAGGTCGGTATTTGTACCGTAAACCACTTGCCCGAGACGATCCTTGATGCCATAACCAAGCACAAGACGCTCTATGTAGCAATTGGCTCTAACCATAACCTTCAAGGTCACCCGCTGGCCAACATCCACCACTTCGATTCGATGGCCATCAATATCGAGTAACGCGATATCGGTAACGGTGGCTTCGCCTGTGCCGGAAATGGTCTGGATCTTGCCGTCGGCCGTGACCTCCTGTTTAACGGTTTGATTCTGGTGGTCAGCCAGCATGGCGTTGTAGTAGTCCATTATCGCCTCAGGCTCGCCCTGCATGGCCAAACGGCCTGCGTTGAGCAGGATGGCACGATCACAAATGCCTTGAATCGCCCCTTTGTCGTGGCTCACGATCAGCAACGTGGTGCCTTGCTTGCGAAATTCTCGGATACGGTCAAAGCTTTTGTGTTGAAAATAAGCGTCGCCTACCGAAAGCGCCTCATCCACAATCAGCACGTCAGGCCGGTGTGCGGTGGCTACGCTAAAGGCCAGCCGCATCTGCATGCCGCTGCTGTAGACGCGTACAGGCTGGTCAATGTATTCGCCAATCTCGGCAAAGGCTTCTATTTGAGGCATCAAATTTGTAATTTCTTCCACGCTGTAGCCAAGCAGTTGCCCAGCCATAAAGGCATTTTGCCGCCCGGTAAAATCGGGGTGAAAACCCATGCCCAATTCCAGCAGCGCAGCAACGCGGCCAGTGATGTGCACGCCACCGGTGGTGGGCTGGGTGGTACCGGTAATCATCTTAAGCAGGGTACTTTTGCCTGCGCCGTTGATGCCGATGATGCCCACAGCCTCGCCAGGTTGCACGGCAAAGCTCACGTCTTGCATGACCCATTTAAGGTTGTGCCGTGGCTTATTACCGGGCAGCACCCATTCCGCCAGCCGAGACCAGCGGGTGGGGTATTGTTTGTAGGCCTTACCGAGATTGTTAACAGTGATTGTGCCCATTAGAGTTCATCCACCATTTCGCCAGCATTTTTACGAAAAAGTCGTATACCCCAAACACAGAGAAGAACAGCCAGCATACTCACAGGCAAGAGTGATGCCCAGTTCGGCCATCGACCAGAAACGAGGATATCCTGGCAGGCTGTCATCAGGCTTGCCATCGGGTTCAGGGCAAGCAATGGCCGCACAGAAACAGGCAAGATACTTGGCGGATAGACAATGGGCGTGAGCCAAAACCAGAATTGCAATACTACACCGAACAATTGGCCGACATCACGAAAAAAAACATTCAGTACACCAAGGACAATGCCCAACCCAATGGAGAAGGCAACAAGAATCGCGAGCACGGGAAACAATGCCAGATAGGGCCAACCGGGAAAATTGTTGGAGATGATGAGAAAGACAGTGAAGAGACCGAAAATGATGACAAAATTCAGGCAAGCACTGACGATTACGATAAGCGGAAGGCAAAGGCGGGGAAAGCTGATTTTCTTGAGCAGGTTGGCGTGCTCCAAAAAGACATTCTGCGCACGCCCGGTAATCTCGGCAAATAATCCCCAAGTCAAAACGCCTGCGCACAGGTAAATACTATAGGCAAAGGTACTGTCCACACCCGGCAACTTCGCCCGCATTATTTGGGCGAAAATTACGGTATAGACAATGATCATGGCCAACGGGTTCAAAACTGTCCACGCTGCACCTAATAAAGAGTTTCGATATTTGAGTTGAAACTCGCGCTTGACACTACCAAGGACAAAACCCCGGAATGCCCAAATTTTTTTCAGCATAGAACCCATTTTATCTTACACGTCCACGTCGATCCTGAAAGCGAATGACATCATCTTCATAGGAATATTTTACACTTGAGACTTCAGTCATAACAAGATCAAGGATGCCGGGATCTTCAAGGCAACGAGGATTCCCGACGAGAACAATCAATATCTAATTTCTGCCATACCAATAATCCGAGCCTTATCGGTCTCGATAATCCAATGTCCACTGCGATGGTGATGCATCTGTAGCGAAAGCAATGAGCCTGAGGATAGCGATTGGATATAAAGGACATAGATTCGAAATAATTTTAAAAAAAGATGAAGTCAACGATCTCGTCATCTCAATAGGACAAGAAGCAGGATTATTGTCGTAAGATGCTAATATTGCTTAGCTTAACGCAATTATTTTCGCTTTTTTTACGAAACCAACAAGTTTTGGAGTAGTTTAATATCAGGTTTGCAGCAAAGAATCAACCCTGTTGAATTGTAAGCGCAAATTAAACCCCACTCAGAGTATTTCTTAGAGCTAAATCAGTCTGGCCAAGATTGAATGGCAACAGTGCTCTGTAGTCATCCTCTGATGAGGCAAACGGCAGCTTTTCAAAAAGATAGCGAAGATACTTGTAGGGCTCAAGATTATTGGCCTTTGCCGTTTCGATCAGGCTGTACAGGCAGGCGCTGGCCTCCGCACCCTTCTGAGTCCCGGCAAAGAGCCAGTTCTTTCGCCCGATCACAAAAGGCCTGATGGCATTTTCTGCAGCATTGTTATCCGGGGTAACCTCTCCGTGATCAAGGTACGTTATCAGGGAAGACCACTGATTGAAGGTATAGTTCACCGCCGTACCGAGAAGGCTTTTGGGCACAACCTGCACTATTTTCTTTTCGAGCCATTGACGGAACTCAGTAAGGATCGACCTGGTCTTTTCTTGCCGGAGTGCGCACATCTGCTCAGGAGAGTATCCATTCCGCCTTCCCTCACTTTCAACGGCATAGATTTGCCGGATAAAACTCAAGGCAACATCTACGCTCCCAGCCCTATTCCCTTTGCCACTACCTTTCTGGGCCTCCATAAACTTTCGGCGGGCATGCGCCCAACATCCGGCATGGTTAATATCCGGCAGCCTGTCGATAAAATCATACCCGGCATAGCCGTCCGTCTGCACGACACCCGTGTATTCTTTCAGGAATAAAGCGGCAATGTTTCCCGATCGCCCCGTATGATACTGATAGACCAAAGCGGGTTGATCAGAGGAACCTCCGCGAAAGATCCACATATATGATTTGGTGGTTGCTGCCCGCCCCGGTTCCTGGAGCACCTGGATGGTGGTCTCATCAATATTGATCAAAGGCCCAGAACGGATCTGCTCATGGAGAATCGTTAACAGGGGACTGCAGACCTCAGCCACCTTCATTGACCAGTTACTCATGGTCGCCCGGGGGATCGCAACGCCCAGCCGGGAGAATTGTTTCTCCTGGCGATAAAACGGCAAGGCGTCAACAAATTTTGCCACCAGGATATGGGCTAAAAGCCCGGCAGTGGCTATGCCTTTGGCAATGATCTGTTTCGGCACCGGCGCGATCTTCACAACCGCTCCCTCGGTTTCCAAACCTTCACAGGACTTGCAGCTATACTTTGGCCTGACATGCCTGATCACCTGAATAACAGCAGGAATGATATCAAGCTTCTCCGAGACATCCTCACCGATCCTGCTCATCATGCAGCCACAGGCACAGATCTTCTCTTCTTCAGAAATATCATGCACGACCTCGACCCGGGGAAGATTGTCCGGCAGCTTTTTCCGGCCGGCTTTCTCTCGGGTATGGCCATGGACCTCAACGCTCTTTTTCTCCGGCTCTGCTTCAGGCTCCGGCATATCAAAGAGCGGCAGCTGGATAGCTGTAGCAGCTATTTGCCCCTTTTCGCTCTTCTTGCCAAAGATTCTGACGTAGAGAAGACGCACCTGCTCGCGCAGGAGCTCATTCTCCTGTTCGTAGCGACGTCGCTGGCCCTGAAGATCAAGAATGATCTGCTTCAATTCCTGAGGGGAATCAGGCAATGTGGTGGTGTCATTAATCATGAAAAAACACTACCATATTGCCAGGATAAAATCAATAATAATGCAAATATATCAGCTTGTTATTTGATTTTCTTACGACACGGATGAGTAGGGCAACCGTTGATGGGCCTGCTTCAAATCAAGGCCATGCAGCAGCCAGCCAAGGGACGTCTGGCTGATTTCCAGGATCTCCTCCTCCGACTCCGGCCAACGGAATACATCCTGCTCCAGTCGTTTCATCCAGAGACAGAACCCATTCCGATCCCAAAAAAGAATCTTAACCCTGTCCCGTCTGCGGTTGCAGAAGACAAACAGGCTGCCGGAAAACAATTCAAGCCGGTAATATTCTTCCACCAGGAGCGACAGCCCATTGATCGATTTTCGCATATCTGTCACGCCAAGTGCAACATAGACCTTTACGTCAGAAGTTACCTGCAGCATTAGAGCTGCTCCAGGGTCAGAATCAACCCCTTCAATGCCGACGGGGAAAAATTTTCTCCGATCTCAATACGAAATCTCTGTCCCTGCAGTGTCAACTGTAATGATGTTGGTTGCGATCGAATAGCATCTCCGGCTTTACCGTAAGCCAGGGCCAGAGGAAGAAAACGCAACTGCCCAGATGTCTCTTTGTTGTACAGCTTGTTCCAATACCAGAAATTCTTGACTGGTAAGAAGTTAAGACGACAGTATTCCGCCTGACTCAGACCGCTTCTCTTCCGACTCTCAACATGCGCCTGCCAATACTGCCGCGTTGCCTGCTTGCTCTCGGGTTGTTCCTGTTTCATCTATGCCGTGCCTCCATGAAATGGTTTCGGCATAATGAAACATCTTTTTTGGGCTACTGAAAGATGGGGTTCCTGGAGCGCTTACGTTGAATTTCATAGGGGCGCTATCCATATTTTCGTTCGCAGCAAAGAATTTGCTCAGACATTTAGCGAAATAAAACTTTCGAATTTCCGTGGAGTGAAGTAAAGATATTTGCTCCCCTTTTCTCACATTGTCAAGTAAGATCCCTTGTGGATTTTTTTATCAAAAGCACAGAGCTTTTTTCCTCCAGATCTGTAAATCCTTATTCTTTACATACCATGCCAACGAGTCTTTTTTCCAACAAACAACTTATATCTCGTCTTTTTCAACTGATCAAGCCCTACAAAGCCAAATTCTTTTTAGCGATGTTTGCAGCCCTTGCGGTTGCCGGCTTAAGCGGTGCCCAGGCCTATATGGTCAAGCCCTTGCTGAATAAGATCTTTTTTGAGAAAGATACTTTTTTCCTGGCCGTTCTTCCCTTTGCCATGGTGGCTCTGTTTTTGACCAAAGCCATTTTTTATGGTCTGAATTTTTATCTGCTGGAACAGGTTGGCCAAACGGTCATCCGCGACATGCGGGTGCGATTGTTTGACCATATCCACCGGCAGTCCCTGTCCTTTTTTCATAAAACTCCCACTGGCGAGATTATTTCGCGTATTCTTTCCGACATCACCCTTATGCAGGGAGCCATCTTCAATGTGGTGGTGGGACTGTTGCGAGATTTTTTTCAGGTCATCTTTCTGCTCGGCGTGATTTTTACGATGGACTGGAAGCTGGCCTTGCTCTCCATCGTCTTTCTCCCGTCCGCCACCTTTCCCATTGTAAAATTTGGTCGCGCATTCCGCCGCATCAGTACCACCATGCAGGAAGAGACGGCAAAGGTTTCAAATATCA
>JAFLLC010000083.1 GCA_019162745.1 Deltaproteobacteria bacterium
TTTCTTGACAACTCTCAGAGTTTACTCCGCTTGAGGTGAACACTGATGTCATAGGGATTCTGGAAGGAAATCTTTGTTCGGGTCATATTGAGGTGCTGATATCGGTACCCGCAGAATACTCCGCTGCATGGCTCTATGACTCACTTGACAACAAATAATGCCATTTGCTTTACCCCGCAAAGCGACAAAAACGCCTTGACGATAGTTCTTGCAGGGGTGTAGTAAAGGAAAATCAGCTTCTTATTACCGGGGTGGACCGTCTCCGTGCCCGGTATATTAAATCCATATCAGAATCGAGCCGGCTATCATGGAATCACTGCAAGAGAAATTTTCCATATATAAAGCGCTGTTGCTGGCTACTAAAAGCCTGGCTCAGGGAAACACGCCCGATGAAGTATTGAGGGCCGCTTGTGATGCCCTTGTGTCATCATCCGAGTGTGTCTGCCTGGCATGGATGTACCTGGGCAACCCGGGCTCTGAAGCTATCAGGCCATCTTATTCAGCAGGGAAAGCTTCCGGTTATGCCAGGGAGGTGGTGTTGGATCTTTCCCCGGAAGCGATTAACTGCCCCAGCAGGCGGTCCCTCGCAAAAAATGAACCGGTATTGATAAAAGTAAACTCTGATCCAAGCTTTGAAATCTGGCGTGAAAATGCGCTCCGCTACGGCTTTAAGGAAGGGTTGACCTTACCTATCGGCGACCCTGATCATCCCTTTAGAGGGCTGATTGTACTCTTTGCCGACACGGAGAATTACTTTGAGCAGATCGGGCTGGAACCATTTATCGCCTTTGCCCAGCTGGCTACAGTCGCTTTGAATCAGGCTAGGATGAAGATGTCGCTTGAAGAAATGGCGGCAGTTGATCCCTTGACCAACCTTCTTAACCGGAGGGCTTTGCAGGAGATTCTCAATCGCGAGTATGCGTGCGCAAAAAGATCGGTAAAGCCTTTCAGCATGATTCTCATTGATCTGGACCGGTTCAAGATGCTTAATGACAATTACGGCCATGATTTAGGCGATAGATTTCTGCTCGGTATCAGTGAAATTGCAAAGAAAACATTGCGAACCAGCGACTGGTTGAGCAGGTGGGGGGGGGAGGAGTTTCTGGCTATCCTGCCAGATACCGATGAGAATGGAGCGCTCAATATTGCTGAGCGGTTAAGGGAAAAAATCGAAGAGTTTTCAATTAAGCTTAATACACTGCACATCAAGACGTCCGCAAGCATCGGGATTGCGACCTATCCGCGCGACGGTGATACGCCGGAATTTTTAATTAAGGCCGCAGACGCCGCACTGTATGAAGCAAAAAAAACCGGACGCAATCGCGTGGTGGAGGCCAAGGACAAGCGGGAGGTCTATTCTATCGCGGCGAAACTTTATACCGCCATTGAAACCAACAGGCTGCTGCCGGCACATCAGGCGATTGTAGAGCTGAAAACCGGAAAGCTGGTTGCTGAAGAAGCGCTGGCCAGATTAATAGATGAATCGGGCAATGTCATCGTGGCAAATGACTTTATTCCGGCGGCGATGGAGTTGCAGCTGACCCACCTGGTGGATTACCAGATCATCAAACAAACCATGAGCCACTGTGCAGGTAATATTGCTGCCGGTGGCCAGAATATAATTCATTTTGTCAATATTTCAGCCGACCTTCTGCTCCATCAAAATATTATTCAGGAGTTGTTTGTTGAAGCTCAGGCGGCCTGCGTTTCTTGCGGAGTGGACATGGGGCACACCAAACCGTTGGTGCTGGAAATTACCGAAAGACAACTGCTCGGTGACATGAATGCGGTCAGGGCCAAGCTTGCCCCTTTCATTGATTTCGGCATGCGCCTGGCTATTGATGATTTCGGCAGCGGCTATTCCTCTTTTCAGTATCTTGCCGACCTCCCGGTTTCATTTCTCAAGATCGAAGGGAGCCTGATCAAGCAGGTGAAAGACAAGCGCGTCAGGCAGATTGTCCGACGGATCAGCGATATCGCCAAAGATCTGGAGCTGATCACGATAGCCGAGTTTGTCGAAGATGCCGAGACCGCCGATATTCTCCGTGATCTTGAAATAGACTGGGCGCAAGGCTATCTCTTCGGGCGTCCTGTTCTGGCAAAGCAATAGATCTATCGCTACCATAACAGCTCGCGTTCGGATTCAAACTCTCTGAGCCTGCCGCTGAGGGGATCTTTGAAGCGCAGTTTTTGCGCAACAAGCTGGAGCGGCGTGTCGAAATTGTCCGCGCTTTCGTCCTGCAGCTTCGGATAGTAGCGGTCGTTCAGTATCCCGAAGCCGAGACCGCTCATATGAAGCCGTAGCTGGTGGGTTTTGCCGGTCAGCGGGTGGAGGATGAAGCGGGCTTTCTTTTCTAGGACCTCCACCAGGTTGATAACGGAGCGGGCATTTGTTATGCCGGGTACCTCCCTCATCCTGAACCACGGCTTCCCCCGCTCTATTCTATCTGCGACATCCCATGAAGCTTTTTCCTGAGTCGCTGTGCACGCCGAGACCGCCTGATAGGTTTTTTCAACCTGACCATTCATGAAGAGTGTGCCGTAGAGCCCCCTGCTCTTCTTGTTGACCGAAAAGAGCACTATTCCCGCTGTCTCACGGTCGATGCGGTGAAGCGGCACCAGATCTTCGATGCCGGTACTGATCCGCAGACGGTTCAGCAGGCATTCGTTGACATAGCGTCCGCCAGGAGTCACCGGAAGGAAATGCGGTTTGCAGGCGACCAGAATCTCGTCGTCAAGGTGCAGAATTCTTTCAGCAAAGGGGATGACCGGCTCAGAGCTGACTTCGCGGAAATAAAAGAGGCGGTGCAAGGGGGTATATCTGGAATCAAGCGTTATCGGCCCGGTTTTTTCGTCGTGGACCTTCCCTTCCGAAATCCGTTTCTCCCAGATCTCCCGGGGAATCGCGGGGAATCGTATACTCAGGAAAGAGAGGATGGAAGGGTACGGTTTTTCTGTTTCCGGCATGGTAACGGTGGAATGCTGTTTCGAAATTCCCATGAAACGTTTCCTGTATCAACATCATCTGGCTTAATCAGTTCAATGGCACCTGTGTAAGGCTAAAGGCTTTTAGTCTACTTGAGCTGTTGCTAAAAGCACCGGGAAGGTTTGATCCACTTTTACAATCGTTGCGGCTGTATTGATTGAAATTGAAGAGTAGCCCGCCTTTGTGAGCATCTCTGCAAGTTCTTCAGAGCTGAAGCCGAGGTGGAATACGCCGACCGGTTCGTCATGAAAGCGCCCCCCCTCAAATTCCAGGTCAGCCAGCGCGACCCAGCCGCCTGGATGCAGCAGGGTTTTAAGCGATAAAAGGAGCGGAACAATCTCCTTGATGTGGTGCAGGGTCATGGAGCTGGTGATGAGGTGGTACCTTCCCGAAGGCAGCTCTCCTTTCTCGAGATCACACAATACGGTATGTACATTCGAAAACCCGTGCGTTTGAATTTTGTTATTGAGGGTATCAAGCATCCCCGAGGAGCTGTCAACTCCTGTCATACTCCGGAGAACGGGCGCAAGCTGCAGGGTGAGAAGGCCGGTGCCGCAGCCAAAATCAAGAGCGTCCCACTCTTTTGATAAAGGAATATTTTCCTGAATGGCTGCAGCTACCTCTGTTGCCAGTTTGACCCGGCGTGGTTTTTCATCCCAATTTAAAGCCGCCGCGTCGAAATTTCTTCGTTCTGTCATGTCAGGCTCTCCTTAGTTCTTGTTCGGTTCATTTTTTTCCGCTGTGCTCCCGCCCGCCGCCCCAAAGTGCATCATCCATGAACTGACGTCTCAGACGTTCTTCAGGGTTCTGAACATAGAACTCTTCCTCAGAAAAAGAAAAGCGATATGTCGCCAGATAGTCGCTTAAAATCTGGTAAGCGGCATTAATCAGCTGAATCTGCTCGCAATTCGGATCGCCACCGGAATCCGGATGATACCGTTTTACCAGCTCACGATGACGGCTCTTGACCTGCCTCATTGTTACTCGGTCGGCAACGCCCAGTATTTCCAACGATTTTTGCAGCTCCTTAAACGTCATGGTTTTGGACCCCTCGATTCAGTTATCTTTTCTTATTGATCGCGCAGCACACTCATTTTGCAATCATGCCGGCTTTTATATCAGTGACCACCCGATATGCCAACAACAGAAACGGCCAGGCATGCCAGGCAAGGTCGAAGATATCGAGCGGGCGTTTCAGTGTGCCGGCAATCAGCATCCGGATCTTTTCAACGATGTGCGGCTGTGGAAAAAACGGGGAAAATCCGAGCAGCAGAACCAGCGGGATCAGAAATTTGTATTCAAGCAGATCTTTCATGGCAACTCCAGGTTAATCATGTGAATGGGCAGAAATACAAGCCAATGATATGTCTGTCAATATAAATAGAGAGAGACCTCCGGGGTTAAAAAACATCGGAGGTCTGCCCGCGTGAATTCAGCTGCGAGTTAAAACGCTGCGCTATTTGCCGCGCCGCGAACTGTTGAAGACTGTTTTGGCTGCGCCCCCTGCGGCCCCCGGTCGCGCCTGTTGCGGCCTCCCTGCAGGCTTGCTGCCTGGATGGTCGGTTTTGAACGGGTTGATTGAAGGGCCCGGACTCCTTTTGGCTGCGGCTGGTTTACGGGTCGGCCGCGGCTCGCGCGGCGGGCGTGCGAATTCGGCGTCTTTTTTGGGGGCGGGAACCGTGTAGTCGAAGCCGTCTATCATACGCCGTTCCAGTGTTGCTCCCAGCTTTTTCTCAATCGTCCGCACCATGATTGCATCTTCGCTGCAGACCATGGTAAAGGCATCGCCGGTTTTGGCGGCACGGCCGGTACGGCCGATGCGGTGAACGTACGCTTCAGGGGTGTCCGGAATATCATAGTTGACGACGTGCGATATCTGCGATACGTCGATGCCTCGGGCGGCGATGTCGGTTGCCACCAGAATCTGGTAGGTGCCGTCACGAAATCCATCCAGTGCCGCCTGGCGGCGGTTCTGGGACAGATTTCCCTGCAGAGAGGCGGCCTTGTAGCCCGCTTTCTCCAGCTGCTCCCCCAGACGTTTGGCGCGGTGTTTGGTGCGGGTAAAAATCAAAACCGAATCGGTGTCGGTATGCTGCAGCAGTTCGAGCAGCAGCGCAGTTTTAAGATGCTGTTCCACCGGATAGAGGGCATGGGAAACGGTGACCGGCGGCGCGGTATTGCCGACCTGGACGGTGACCGGATCCTTCAGGATCTCTTGAGCCAGTTTATTGATGCCGGGGGGCATGGTGGCCGAAAAGAGCAGGGTCTGCCGTTTGGCAGGGATGTGACCCAGAATCCGGCGGATATCGGGGAGAAACCCCATATCGAACATCTGGTCGGCCTCGTCCAGTACCAGCACTTCAAGGCCGGAAAGATCGATGGTGCCCTGGCCGATGTGGTCCAGCAGGCGCCCCGGGCAGGCCACAACAATTTCTACGCCGTTGCGTAGTGCGTGAATCTGCGGATTGACATTGACTCCGCCGTAAACGGTGACGCTCTTCAGGCGGGTCTGTTTTCCCAAAGTCACGAACGATTCATGTATCTGCTCGGCCAGTTCACGGGTAGGGGCCACAATCAGGGCACGGACACGGCCGCGAGGTCCTTCCATCAGGCGATGCAGAATCGGCAACGCAAAGGCTGCCGTCTTGCCGGTTCCTGTCTGGGCGAGGCCCATGACATCACGTCCCTGCATGACTGTCGGGATAGCCTGCTGCTGGATAGGGGTCGGTGTGACATAGCCGGCCTCTTTGATACTTGCTGCAATTACCGGGTGTAAATTAAACTCTTGAAACTTCATGTTACTCCTTTTTTCTGGTTGCTCCGGTTATACGAAAAAAGCCCCGGAATTTTCCGGGGCTTGCGATGATGTGCTATCCGGTACAACAATTGTAATGGAGCTAACATACCAGTTTTGTGGGAGGTGTGTCAAGCGGGATTAGGCTTGTCTATCTTTGATCCGCGTCAAGCCGGCGTCAGATACTGCTCAAACTGTTTTTTGTCGACGGCGCAACGATAGGCCTCTTCCGGGTTGACTTTTTTTGTTTTCAGCAGATCGAGCAGGTGCTGGTCCAGCAGCTGCATGCCGTCTTTTTTGGCGGTCTGCATGATGGAGGGGATCTGGAATGTCTTTCCTTCGCGGATCAGGTTGGCGATGGCCGGGGTGCCGAGCATGATTTCCAGGGCGGCCACGCGTCCGGTACCGTCGGTCGTTTTCAGGAGTTGCTGGCAGATAACCCCCTTTAAGGATTCGGCCAGCATGGCGCGGACCTGCTCCTGCTGGTCGGTCGGAAATACGTCGATGATACGGTCGACCGTCTTGGCTGCGGTGCTGGTGTGCAGGGTGCCAAAGACCAGGTGCCCGGTTTCGGCGGCGCTCATGGCGAGCTGAATAGTCGTCAGGTCGCGCATTTCACCCACCAGGATGACATCAGGATCTTCCCTGAGAGCCGCACGCAGGGCCGAGGTGAAGCTTTCGGTGTGCTCGCCGATCTGGCGCTGATTCATCAGTGACAGCTTGTTCTCATGGATAAATTCCAGCGGATCCTCAAAGGTCAGGATATGTTCCTTGCGGGTGGAGTTGATCAGGTCGATCATGCCGGCCAAAGTCGTCGATTTGCCGGAGCCGGTCGGCCCGGTTACCAGCACCATCCCCTTCTTGAAATTGGTCATGCGGCGTACCCCTTCCGGCAGCCCCAGTTCGTCAGCCGAAAGAATTTTTGTCGGGATGATGCGGAATACGGCGGCAATGCCGCGATACTGCATCAGGATATTGCCGCGGAAACGCGCCAGGCCGGGGACTTCATAGGCAAAATCAAGATCCTTGGTTTCGTTGAAGTGGGCCTGCTGTTTTTCACTCAGAATTTCGAATAGGATTGCTTTCAGTTCGTCATGCCCCAGCGCCTTGAAATTGAGCCGTACCATATCCCCCCGCTGGCGGAAAATGGGGGGATTGCCGGTGGAAAGGTGCAGGTCGGATGCTCCCTGCTCCTTCATCATATTAAAAAGTGCATCAATGCGTGCCATGAGTTTCTCCTCCGTTGCTAAAGAACTACCGATGCAATATATTCTTCAGGTGAAACTTCCCCGGCCATCAGAAGGCGCAGTCCCTCTTCTTCCAGGCCGTGATAACCGGCCCTTTTCAGATAGTTTTCTATGGCTGCTGCGTCTCTTGACTGTTCAAATACCTGCAGGAATTCGTCATCAAAAACCAGCACATCGGTCAGGAACTTTCTCGAGCTGAAACCGCTGTGGTGGCAGCAGTGGCAGCCGCTGCTGCGGAAAAACGCTTCCGGTGCTTCCGCCAGTTTCATGGCGGCCATCTCCTCAGGCGGCGGGAGATAGGTGGCGCGGCATTCCGGGCAGAGCAGCTGAATCCCTTTAAAGGAAACGAGGCCGTTGACAAAAAACGGCAGGAAGTAGTGCTGCTGTTGATACAGCAGCAGCTGGCGCAGGACATTGGAGGTGCCGCGAATTTCCAGGCCGGCCAGAACCAGTTTGCCCCGCATCGCCGCCCGGCAGGCGGCCGTGAAAGGCATCCCCCCGGTGGCATCCTCGACCACCAGTATATCTGGTGCATGATCGAGAGCGTTCATGATCGTACTGGCCCGTTCCGTTTCGTCACGCGGAAGAATCACCCGTGAGAAGCGTTTGGACATTTTGCCCGCCCCTTCTCCCAGAATGATCACATTCTTGCCGGTGGTATCGATCTCCTCCAGCATCAGATCAATAAAACGGTCACGCTCGGCGGTGTTTCGTGAGGCGAAGAAGGTGATCCCCTGCTGTCTGCGCGACAAGCGGATAAAATCGGCCTCCTGGCCGGCTGGAAGACTGAGGCCGGAAAGCCGGTCCGGTACGGAGGTAGAGAGATGCGGGCGTATGGTGATGTACTCTCCCCCATAGCCGGCCATGGCGTCAACCCGGAAGGTGACAGGATGAGAGCGGTAGCTGAATGTCAGTACCCCGCTGGAAGATGGTTCGCCGTGGGCGCTGCTGCCGACGCTTTTACGGATCTTGTGGGTGAGGTCGGGGTAATAGGTGACGGCCAACGAACCGACCGGACGTGAAATGCCGCCACGTCTGCCGCTGACAGTCACCGTTTCGCCGCCCGGCTGCAGAGAGAGCGACGAGAGCCGGTTCTGCATAATGAAGACCAGCAGGTAGCCAAGCAGCTTTCCGCCGCTCAGGTCGCTGTTGATGACTTCCAAAACGGTGTCGGAAAAGGCGCTCGAGTCGAACCCCAGCTGTTCCTGCTCGCTGCTGCCGTAACAGGTTTCGATCATTTCCCGGATTTCACGGATCAGAGCCACCGAAATATTGACTCGGCAGCCGCTTACCTGCTCGACCGCCGCGATGGCGGCGCTGTTAAGCGGATCGGAAACGGCGATATTCAGCTCCCCCCCCGCTTTGATGAGCGGGATCAGATTGAACTTTCTCGCGATCCCGGCCGGGACAAGACTTACGGCCTCCGGATCTATCATGTCGGCTTTAAGGCGGATGTAGGGGAGGTCGAGTTGGTTGGAGAGTGCCCAGTCAATATCCTCCTGCGTGACGATTCCGAGAGTGATCAGCGCTTCACCGAGGCGCACCCCGGTTCGTCCCTGCAACTCCAGGGCAGCAGTGATGTCACCTTCTGTTATGATGTTGCAGGCGGAGAGAATACCGCCCAGAGATCCTTTTTTTATCTGTTCTGACATGACTGACCTCCATAGTTAAAAAGCTATTCGTTCCGGTCACTCAGGTTCTCAAAGCGCGTATGCTCGCCGAAAAAGGCCAGGCTGACCGTGCCGATCGCACCGTTGCGCTGCTTGCCGATAATCAGTTCGGCGGCACGTTCATGCCCCTGGGTACAGGAACCGTCCCGTTTGCGACACTGATCACAGTATACGGATTCTCGGTAAACGAACATGATCACGTCGGCATCCTGCTCGATGGCGCCGGATTCGCGCAGGTCGCTCATCATCGGGCGCTTGTCGGCACGTTTTTCCAACTCCCGGTTAAGCTGGGAGAGCGCCACGACCGGGACGCCCAGCTCTTTTGACAGCGCCTTCAGAGCCTGTGAAATCTCGGAAATCTCCTGCTGGCGTGATTCAATGCGGGTGCCGGACTTCATTAACTGCAGATAGTCGACGATGATCAGCCCGATATCGTGCTCGCTCTTCAGGCGGCGCGCTTTGGAGCGGAGTTCCAGCACGCTGATGGCCGGCGTATCGTCAATGAATATTTTGGCATCGTGGAGAACCCCGGCTGCTCTGGTCAACCGTGGCCAGTCGGTGTCGAGGAAGTGTCCGGTGCGCATCCGGCTCAAATCAACACGGGCGATGGAGGCGAGAAAGCGCATCACCAGGTCTTCCTTCCCCATCTCCAGCGAAAAGATGACCGACGCGACCTTTTTCTTGCTCTCGGCACTGGCATGCTGGGCGATGTTGAGCGCCAGGGTTGTCTTCCCCATCGATGGCCTGGCGGCGATGATGATCAGGTTGCCCGGCTGGAAACCGGCAGTCATCTGGTCAAGATCGGCATAGCCGGTCGGCACACCGGTGATGTGCTCTTTACGATTATGCAGATCCTTCAGGATTTTGAAGGCCTCTTTGATAAGCGGCTGGATCGGTACATACTGAGGGCGAAGCTTGTTTTCGCCGATCTCATACAAATCTTTCTGGGCCTTGTCCAGCAGTTCATTGACATCGGTCTGGTCTTCATAACTACGGGTGACAATCCCGGTGGCGATGGAGATCAGCTTGCGGTTGACCGACTTCTCTTTGACGATCTTGCAGTAATAGGTGATATTGGCCGCAGTCGGGACGTAATCGACCAGCATCAGCAGGTAGGCGGCGCCGCCGATCTCATCGAGCTCCCCCCTTTTTTTCAGGGTTTCAGTCAGTGTGACCAGATCGCACGGTTCACGCTTGTCGGATAGCTGCATCATCGCCAGAAATATCTTGCGGTGCACCTCGCGGTAGAAATCTTCCGGAACGATGCTTTCCAGCACACTGTTAATAGCGTTATTATCGATCAGGATTCCGCCCAGTATGGACATTTCGGCATCGAGATTCTGGGGGGGAAGTTTTAGGTCAGTCATGCGAATGTATTCCTTGGTATTCTGGTTTTATTTCCAATTTTCAGTTCTGCATCACTGCAACGCCGCAGCCACCGTTCTGGCCAGTTCCTGACACAGGTATGGTTTTTGGAGGAACCCCCTGGCGCCGAGTTTTATAAGCTCATCAATCGTCCCTTCCTGGCTGAACCCGGACGAAATCAAAATCCTGATATCGGGATAGTTCTCCATAAGCCGCAGAAGGGTCTCTTTGCCGCCCATTCTGGGCATAAGCATATCCAGAATCACCAGGGAAACAGACCCCTTTTCCCGCGCGTACAGTTCCAATGCCTGTACACCATCTTCCGCAAGGAAGACCTGATATCCGAGCCCTTCGAGAAGGGCTTTCCCCACATCGCGGAGAATCTCCTCATCATCCACAAGCAGTACGCCGCCTGAGCCGTGAATCAATTCTTCACTGCAGATATCCGTCGTGTTTTTCTCGCATGATAACGGCAGATATAATTTGAAGACAGTGCCGATGCCCGGTTCACTACATACGTTTATACAACCCTGGTGATCCGTAACCGTTCCGTAGACGGCAGCCAGCCCCAGTCCGGTCCCCTTGCCGACCCCTTTTGTCGTAAAAAACGGTTCAAAGGCATGCTGGATGATCTCTTTTGTCATCCCGGTACCGCTGTCAGATACCGATATTTCGATGTAAGGTCCGGGGGTTATGGAGAAAACGCTCGATCCGCAGTAAGCGGAATCCAGCTCGACATTGGCGGTGGTAAACGTGACAACACCCCCTTCCGGCATGGCATCACGGGCGTTGACACCCAGGTTCAGCAGCGCATTCTGCAACAGAGCCGGATCACCGATCACACAAGCGTTTTTGGCGATCAGCCTTGTCTCCAGAGCTATCTTTTTGTCAACGGTTCGCTCCAGCAGCGAAACAACCTCATTGACCGTCGCATTAATGCAGGTCTGTATGGCGTTTTTTTCCGCTTTGCGGGAAAAGGCCAGCAGCTGGCCGGTCAGGTCAGCCGACCGCCCCGCCGCTTTTTGGATGTTTCCGAGCAGTTTCATCGCAGCAGAATCGTCCTTTAGGTGGCGCTCCATAAGTTCGGCTGAGCCGAGAATAGCGGTCAGCATGTTGTTGAAGTCGTGGGCGATACCGCCGGCCAGCTGTCCGATAACATCCATTTTCTGCGTCTGCCGGATCTGCCCCTCCATCCGCTTCTGCTCGGTGACATCCAGAAACACGATCAGCAGACATTTCTCCTCCTTGAAACTCATTATGCTGCTGTACAGTAGCACCGCGCGGCTATCCCCCCGGCATGTTCTGATCTCCGTGCCGAATCCGGATATCGCCTGCTGTCCGTGCATCAGCTTTAAAAAGAGTTCCCGCTGGTCATCGTCCTCCCAGAGACCAAGCTCTACACCGCTCTTGCCGATAACCAGGTCATCACTGTAGCCAAAATCATCGCTGAAGGTATTGTTTATTTCGCGGATTATCCCGTCTGTAAATGAAGAAACAACGATGGCCAGCGGAGAGACATCGAAAAGAGTCTGGAGACGGATATTCGATTCGTTCAACAGTTTTTGGGTTGACTCATATTCCTCAATCTGCACCCGCAGCCTTTCTTCAGTTGCCAGCAGTTGGTCGTGCGTCTCAATAAACTCTTCCACCTGTCTCTGCAGCAGCTCATTGCTTTTATTCAGCGCGGCAGCTGACTGTTGCACCTCGGCTGTTCTTTGCTCCACCAGTTCTTCAAGATGATATTTATGCTGTTCCAGTTCACGGCGCTGACGATAAAGTTCGGCAAATATCCTGACCTTGCTCTGCAGGAAGAGCGGCTCTATCGGTTTTGCGAGGTAATCTACCGCTCCGGCATCATACCCCCTGAACTGGAAACAGGAATCCTGTATGCCGGCGGTAACAAAGATTATCGGAATCCGTCTGGTTTTCGGATTTGCCCGCATCAGCTCGGCGGTCTCAAAACCATCCATACCCGGCATCTGCACATCCAGCAGCACCAGGGCAAACTCCTGCCTGAGCATAAGGCGGAGCGCCTCATTGCCGGATGATGCCTTGACCAGTTCATATCCCTGATGGCTGAGGAGCTCTTCCAGTGACAACAGGTTTCCCGGCCGATCATCGACCAGAAGAATCGGTATTGTATCGGGATTTACGGCAAAATTCATGGCTTTTCCTCTGCGAGCCTCATTAAATAGGCAAAATTTACTTCAGTCGGACGAGATGACAACAGACTCAGACCGCCGGCCGCTGCCTTTTTGCATACATTTTCCGGTAGATCTGCATCCGTGGTGATACAGCCTCATACCGGTCGGATATTTTACGGTGGGCCAAGCTCTCCTGCGTGCCGAGGCAAAGAAATCCGCCCGGCGCCAGGGAGCGGTCGAAAAGTCCCAGGACCCGTTCCTTGAGCGGCTGTTTGAAATATATCAGGACATTACGGCAGAGAATCAGGTTCATCACGCCAAAGTCGGCGTCAACGGCAAGATTGTGAGCTGCAAAGACGATATTCTCCCGCAGCGAGGAGTCCAGGACCGCGTGGTCGTAGCGGGCCGTGTAGTAGTCGGAGAAGGAGCCGCTTCCCCCCGCCTGCTGATAATTTCTGGTGAAGCGCTGCAGCTCCTGCAGCGGATAGATCCCTTCCTCTGCCTTGCGGATTACCTCTTCGCTGATGTCGGTAGCATAGATTCGGAAGCGCCCTTTGAGCCCCTCCTCCAAAAGGAGTATCGCCATTGAATAAGCCTCTTCGCCGCTGGCACAACCGGCATGCCAGATCTTTACAAAGGGGTAGGTTTTCAGATACGGTACCACCTGCTCCCTGACGGCCTTGAAAAAGGGGGGGTCGCGGAACATCTCCGAGACATTGACCGTGATCCCGTGGAGCAGGGTGTCGAACAGCGTTCGATCCCGCAGCAGCTGCGATTGGGCGATAGAGAAAGTGGCGAAGCCGGAACCTGAAAGCCATCGGGTCAGCCCCCGCTGAAGAGACGCCTCGGAATATTCCCTGAAGTCGTAACCGTAGACCTGGTATATCCCGTTCAGCAGGAG
>JAFLLC010000137.1 GCA_019162745.1 Deltaproteobacteria bacterium
TAATCACCTCGATCGTTGAACGATGCCTGCCAAAGTTCCTCAGCAATGACAAGGAGATAACCAAATGCCCAGAGTGCGGCGGGGAATTGGAAAGAAATGATACTCCGCACATCAGATTTTGATAGATAGAAATATCAAACCATTACGAAAAACAACTCATGAAAAACTCCACAAAGGAATTATCCACAACTGAAAAAGCCTGGGAAGCCACAGGGAAATTATTGTTGATAAGCCAAAATGGGTGACATATGGGCAATTTAATAGCCGTAGGTATTGCATTTCTGGTTGTGTTTTCCATAATTGGACTAATGGGCGAAATGGGGTTGAACTGTATAATCATAACCTTGATAGGAGGTGGGGCAGGCTATGCTTTAGGAAGTTTAGCAAATATTGGATGGGGTATATTTGGTGCAGTGTTGGGTGCGCTCATAAGTGTTGCGATAGAAAAAAGAATACGAAAAAGATAACATTTTATTCCAGTATGGAAGGCATGACGTTGAGATAGGCCAGAGCGATGTAGTTCCTACAATTTGGTATCCAAAACTGTTGTTTTTTACGTCATTTGGCCTTGCAGTATACAAACACCTGATGCGCTTGAACAAAATTCAGCATAGTCTTGAGTTGCATCCCGTTTCTCTCCTTTGGTAGATATTGTCTTGGTAAACAACCATCTTACAAAAGATAAAAACGAGAGGCTCCATGTAAATGTTCGAGAGATTTGGTAAGGCCCCATTTCGTTATCATTTTATCCACAGATTCTGCTGTGGAACCAAACAACTGATGTTTAAAAATCATCACGACAAGGTTGTGCCAGTAACCACCAGCATTGGCTTGGCCGTTTATCCTGATGATTTGCCCACTGAGCTGAAAACAGAGATTGTGAGTTGTCAACATGTCTCTGATCTGAGTGAAAAATTAGGCGTAGCATTTTTCCACCAAGCTGACCAAGCACTTTACCAAGCCAAGAAGCAAGGCCGCAAACGGGTGTATATGTGTAGTGGTTCAGACCTGACCTGAGGTGGTAAGGAAAAAGTGGACACTTTCTTAAGAGCGGGTTAGATCCCGTACAAGGAGGTGTTCAATGACAAAGAAAAGGAAGAACTCCTTACAGGAGTTCAGGGAGTCTGCAGTCAAATTGATTACAGAACAAGGATATCAGGCTACTGAGGCCGCTCGAAATCTCGGCATTAACTCAACTGTGCTGGGGCGCTGGAAACGTGAGATTGAAAATGGAGATGCTGGCTGTTCAGACATCCCGGCCATAAAATATGCCCATATCTATTGCGGGGCCTGGCCATCAACCGGTCCAACCAGGTTTGGGCGCTGGATACAACTTATATCCCAATGGCCAAAGGGATTGGCTCTCTTGCGGCGGTAATTGATTGGGCCAGAAGGAAAGTTCTGTCCGCAAAGATTGCGATCACCTGGGAGGCCTGTCATGCAGTGAACGTCCTTGTCGAGGCGTTCAATTGTCACGGCGCCGGAGATAGTCAACACCGATCAGGGCAGCCAATTTACCGCTGAAGAATTCGTGCAAACAGTCAAGGACAGGGTCTGCAAGATCAGCATTAACGGACGAGGAGCTTGGCGGGATAATGTGTTTGTGGAACAGTTATGGAAATCGGTGAAATACGAGCGAGTCTATTTGCATGCCTACGACTCGGTCAACGAAGCCCGCACGTCGATCATGTAATATCTGGACTCGTACAACCGATCCAGGCCACATTCAAAATTAGGTAAAAAAAACCTAGCGAAGCGTATACCGTGATGCTGCCGACGGTTAAACAGGCAGCGTGAAATCAGGCAGAGATTCCACTTAAAAAACGTGAAATACTGTTCAAACGAACGGAGCCACTTCTTTCCGAGGTTTCTATTAAACCAATAAATCTAAGGTGAAATTATGTCGATTTTTAAATTAGGCGATGCAGTCAAGGAATTAACTTCAGCAGTAGGAGCAAAAAGTACAGCAATTGCAGGAGCTAAACTACTAGGAAAGACATTAGTCAACTCAGTTGAGCTCTCAGTTGGGCTTCTTAAGAATGTAACTGATGAACACCGTCAAAAGAAAGACGCTATTAATAGAAAAGCTGCCAAGATTCTTGTTGATGAAGAGATACGGGATGTTAATTCTAAACTTAAAGAAATGAGACCCACACATGAAGATAGAGACATGTTGGAAGATAAAAAATGTAGATTAGAGCGGGAAAGAGGAAAATTATAGTTGTAGGGGATATTTCACAAATTTCAACATAATTTCAGATGGGTACAATTACCGTTAGCAACAAAAAGCAAAAGATGCAAGAATATGACATTCTGGTCCAAACGTTGGGAGACCAATGATATCTTGGGACAAATGAAAGCAATTAGTGCGCCAATGATTCAGGTAAAAAAACATATATGGACAACTTAAATTACCCCTATCTGCTGGCTGTACACGCGCTGTGTGTCGATGGTCAGTTACACCAGAATGAACTGCGATTTTTACAGTCACTAGCGCAAAATGTCGGGGTCGATACGGCAACCGAGGCTGCCGCCGAACTAATTTTGGTCCAGGCCGATGTGCACTTGAGTCTGGAAACCGTCCTGCAACATATTCTGCCAGATCAACGGACCCACGCACTCTCTCTGGCGATACTGGCAGCGCAATTTGACGAAGTCCTTGACCGCACCGAGCAAAGGCTGCTGGATCAACTTCGGCGGCAATGGAAGCTCAGTGATGACTTGTTTGCACAGATGCAGGATTTGGCCCGCAAGAAAACCCAGCGTTTGATCGCCGACTTGAAAACGACCAGCCGTGGCGAAGTCTCTACGGGAGCCAAGGTGCTCAGTGGTCTGGAGGCTATTCTGGGCAAAACAGTCGTTGATCGCGTGGTGAGCACACTCGGCACGGATTCGATGAAGGAACGTATTCAGGACTACCGCATCGAGGCCCTTCTGTCAGGCCCCGAGTACGACAAGGCCATCAAGGAGTGCCGTGATGTGGGGCTGCGTGACATTGAGGTTGCCGACGCTTGCCTGCAGGCTACAGCAAAGTCACTGCAAGAAATCGGCATAGAGCTTGAGGGCAAGATTGCTGAAATAAATGCCAAAATCGGTGATAAACCTGCACAAGCTGCACGCGAAGCCCTTCGTTCTATGAAAGACGACCGTACCGAGATCGAGCGCGTGATCAACCATGAATTGCAGGAATTTCAGGAACTCCAGATCAAGAAGCGCCGGGCCATGAATTTCTACACAATTGCGTTCATGGGCCGGAGCAAGGCGGGGAAAAGTACGCTGCACGCAGTGGTTACCGGTGAAGGTTGGGACCAGATTGGCGTCGGCCGCCAGAATACGACGCGCCTGAACCGTGTGTACGAGTGGCACAACATCCGCATTATTGACACGCCAGGCATTGCCACGCCGGGCGGTGAGGAGTTGGAGAAAGTCGCCGAAAGTATTATTGACGAGGCGGATTTGATATGTTTCGTGGTCACCAACAACAATCAGCAGACCTCCGAATTTGAGTTCCTGAAGCTGCTGCGCAACAAGGGCAAGCCGCTGCTGGTGCTGCTAAATGTTAAGGAGGATCTGAGCCACCCCGTACGCCTGAAGCGGTTTTTGGACAAGCCCGACCAGGCGTTCTCTGACGACAAAGATCGCTTGGGGGGGCACAAAGACCGGATTCGCCGTGATGCCGCCGAACACTACGGCAACTCCAATTTCCCGATCATTCCGGTGCATTTGCTTGCCGCGCAAATTGCGCAGCAACAACCCGATCACGAACACGCAGAAGTTTTAATGAAGGCAAGCCGGCTTCAGCACTTCCTGGATTCAGTTCGGCTCTCGCTACTTGATGAGGGATTGCTGCGCCGCAGCCAAAACCTACTGGGCAGTACTGTAGCCGACATTGAGCGCCCCTGTCGTGATGTGAAAGCCCGGTCAGAGTTTTATCTGGATTTCTCTAGGCAGATCCGTGACCGAGCTAAGGATAGCGCTCGACGGCTGAAGAAAGCACAGGAAGATCACGCGTGCCAGCTTGAGCAGGATCTTCGCGGCATATTCGCCGCCCTGCAACGAGAGGTGCCGGACTTTGCGGAGGACCACTGGGATGACTCGGAGAGTTATCTGAATGACGCGTGGTCAGACGAGATTCGCCGCTTCGGCATGGAAAAAAAGATTAATTGCGCCCAAGACAAGTCTATCGAGGCATTTTCATCTGATATGGCTGATTTGCTTGAAGAGGTTGGACGTGAGTTGGCCTTGAATCGTCGTTTAGCCGTCAATACGGAGGGGTTGAGCGAGCAAGATTCAAGCACACTAATGGCCCAGACATTCAAATGGAGCTCTTCAATTGCTGGAGTGGTGTTTAGTGTAGCGTTGATGAATAGCTGGAATCCTGGCGGCTGGATTTTGGCCGGAGTTGGTGTCGCAATAGCAGTGGTCGGGCTATTAGGCTCAATCTTTGAGTCCAAAGCATCGAAACGCCGCAAGGCCGTTGCCAAGATATCAAGCGCGCTTGAGTCCCAGATCGAGAAGCAGGAAAAGAAAGTCGTTGAAGCTGCTTTAAAGCATTTCAGAGAGCAATGCCTGGCAGGCGCCGCTGCGGCGCAAGACTACTTCCAGTTGTCTGCGGACGGACTCGACTTTGTCGGTCAAGCACTAGGGCGCGGGGCTGAGACACTGCAGAAGCAGAGCAGCATTCTGAACACCCATTTTGCCGCTCGTATCCTCGATTTTGCAGGCAACTCCCCGTCCGAATCATCCGCTCAGGTGCTGCGGGCGCAGATTCAAAAAGTACGCCGCAAGGTCGGCGAGAGCATCGAAATAGAGGTGTCTCCAAAAATGCGGGTGCCCAAAGACCTAAACAACATTGAATCCGTGATTCAAGAAAAAATTACTCTCCAAAAAGCAGGAGCTTAACTATGACCATTACCGCAGCCGTTCACGGCCAACGATTTGAAAGCATCCTTGCACGCATGGGTGAACTACTGGCCGCGCCAGCGCTTAAAGGCACGAGCATCGCGGCCCAGCTGGAACAAGACCTGAAGGAGTTCATTCAGCGAGGATTCCTGACCATTGCTTTTGTAGGGGAATACAGCGCAGGCAAAAGTTCTCTCATTTCAGCGCTAACAGGTAGACGCGATCTGGCCATCTCCGCCGATATCGCCACAGATCAGTGCCGTGAATATGAATGGAATGGCGTCAGGCTGATTGATACCCCGGGCTTATGGACAGAGCGGAAAGACCACGATGCGAGCACTTACGATGCAATCGCAAAAGCCGATTTGCTGGTGTATTGTCTAACCTACAGCTTGTTTGACACCACGACATTGGCCAACTTCAAAGAGCTGGCATTCGAGCGGAATTATCAAACAAAAATGCTGCTGCTCGTGAATAAGATGTCGGCGGAGGCTGGAGACGTTGAAGATCGAATTCATCATTACACGGCATCTCTACAGGAGTCTCTCGCACCCCATGATCTGGTGAAATTTCCTCTAGCATTCTGCGATGCCCGTGATCAGCTTGATGGTGAGGATGAGGGTGATGACGAGTTGAAAGCGCTCAGTCGTTTTGATTTACTGACTGAGTTACTCAACAAGTTCATTGAAACAAAAGGCGCAACAGCTCGTCTGGACACACCTTTGCGCATCGTATTGTCAGCTTTGGACGAAGTGACAGAGGCTTGCACGCGCGATGACGTCAGTGACGATCAGCAAACCTACCTTTTAAAAAAATTATCCGGGGTAGTGACACGACAACGGCGTGCGCTTTCCATCAAGGTTGAAGGTGAGGTGTCAGAGCTAACTCATAGCATCCATAAAATCGGCAGCGGTTTTGCCAAGGACATTGGCGTCAATCCAGAACTGCAGTCGGAGCTTGAGCTGTCACAGCATAAGATCGAGGTGCTGTGCCAACAATCGTCTGATCGGTTGCAGAAGGAGATTGAACATGCAGTTGAATCACTGCGAGATGAGGTTGGGAAGGAGTTTGAAAGCCCCTTGATGGCAGGCTTTATTAATTCGGCTAGCACCAGTTTTGATGCCAGTGCCCCGGAAATCACGGAATTGTCGGCAAGCCTCAAAAAGAACGTGGCCATGTTTAAGAGCATCGCCGAGACATTAGGTGTCAGTGCAAGCAAAGGCGTGGTGAGTGCGGCTCAAGCTAGCAAATCTGGACTTGCCACCGGTATCCGCACCGTTGGAAAGTGGGTCGGTTTCAAATTCAAACCATGGCAGGCTGCCAACTGGGCCAAGAACGTTTCCAATGCACTTCCTTACATTGGCGTCGCTTTGAGTGTTCTTTCCCTTGCCTCTGACGTTGTATCCGAAGTTGAAGAGGTAAATAACGAAGCAAAACTCAGAGAGGCCAAGCGAGATCTGCTTAACCATTTCAACAATATCGCAGAGTCTGTAAGCATTGAAAGCCGCAAGTCTGCCTCCGAGGCCATGAGCGAAATATACGGTCAAGTAGAAGCCATACTGTCGGAAATGAAAACCTATCATGAGAAAGAACTGGGCGCCAGCAATGAAACAATTCGCCAAGTCGCCTCATTGCGCGCTGAGTGCGATGATTTGTTGAATTTGATATAAGCCTCTTCAAAAATCATGCATAATCTGGGGAGGGCTGGTTTTTCTCCCGCCCTCCCACACCACCTAGCGTGCATGTCCGCACCGGGCAATTCAAAGAGGTTACCGGGCCGTGGCCAGGTAGTGAATGCGGACACAAAGATCTTTGATTGATAGCAGTCCCTGCTTCTCAAGCCATTTACTAATTATCTAAAAATCCTCAAATAGACCTTTAATGTTGATTGAAAAAACAGGTTTCTACGTGATTAAGATTCCAACAGGCCGGTACAAATAAGATTTTCAGCAGAAGACCACATTTGAAAATAGACGAACCAGTCAACCTTCTGCACCGTCCCCATCTACCTCTATCATATCCATTATCTCAGCCTGAAACGCCTCATCCTGCATGAGCTTTACCGCTATGGCCTGACAGATCGCCCCAGCAGGACCATCCACTTCACCTGAAGCCACATTCACGGAGACGCCACCATCTTCATCTACTTCCAGAATAAGTGCCGCCTGATTCTCTTTTAGTTCCATCGTTTAATGCCCCGTTATTTCAGCTTTATACAGCATCTTTTCTTCATAAATTTGATGGCGCTCATATCTTTTTCCCCAGCATTACCGCCTCTTTCAAATCCTTCCCCATTTTGAAGAACGGTAACTTCTTCGCTTTCACCTCAACTTCCTTCCCTGTTTTGGGATTCCTGCCGGTATAAGACTCGTACTGTCGAACACTAAAACTCCCAAAGCCACGGATCTCAATATTATCACCATTAGCCAGTGCATTCGTCATAGAATCAAGAATGGTATCCACAAGGGCTGATGTGGTTCTCGGTGCAAGATTTAGCTCCTGGGATAATGCCTCTATCAATTCGGTTTTGTTCATGCTTGTTTTCCTGATGATTTTAAAGTGATATGTGAACAGGTCTCCGGCATATATGACAAAATGAAAGTGCTCATGCAAGTCAGAAGAAAAAGTCTGTCTGTATGACAGCTCTGTTGTCTATTGGAGGTGGACTGAATATTTAGGATGCATTTCATATCAGATTTAAAAATGCACATACAACCCTGCTATAGACGCCTTTCAGCGTCTATAGCATAGGCTTTTTAGGCTAGTCTGGTAATTATACGAGGATGGTATATTTCTGGCGAGATTGATGAAATTCCTGACTTATTTGTCGTGTCACCCTCAAACAGGTTAATCTGCTTTGCCATTGCTTCCGAATTCTTTTCATCGCCAGCATAGGTCGGAGTGCAATACAGAATAATCAATATTGCGGAAAATAGGCTCAATAATCTTTTCATGGAGACATCGTTGATGATCATGGGTTATGGAGACATAATTAGTTGTCACAGGAACTATTGGGATAATTCTTTGTACTTAAATAATCGATATATAACCCCGTTATAGCCCAAGTTGAAGTCCCCTTCCAGCATGTTTTTGGGCATGCCTGACAGATTATAGGCGTCCGCATTTAAACACTATAAGATCAACGTTTCTTTGCTTATTTGTTACATGCAATAACTTCAAGATGGAACGATTCCGCCGACTCATTTCCTGCAATGAAGAGCCCCCCTTGACGGAGTCGTTCCATTCCCCTGTCCAGTTCTCCCCTGATTCCTATAATACCACTTTACCGCCCAGTATATCCCTCATCTTCAAATAGACATGAGCCATGGGCAGCAGCCGTAGCCAATTGGTCGCATAGCTCATTCATCAGATGACCATTATGAGCTTTTACCCACTCGAATTCAACTTGATGTCTTGCGAGTAAGTCAAGGAGCCTCTCCCAGAGGTCAACATTCTCTGCTCTACGGCCACTGCTAAGTCTCCAGCCATTATCGCGCCATTTCTTGGCCCATCCCAGCGACACGCTATCAACCAGGTATTTAGAATCACTGACGATGGTCAGGTTACATTGGTGATCCAAGGCTTCCAGGCCCATAATGCATGCCATCATTTCCATCCGGTTATTGGTGGTATGCCGATAACCACCTGATAGTTCCTCGCAATGCCCTTCGAAATCCAGGATCGTGCCGTAACCACCAGGACCAGGATTACCAAGACATGATCCGTCAGTGTACATTGTTACTTTTTCCATTTGAGCTCCTTTGTTTGTTGAGTTTTAGTTCGTTGATTTGCCGATGAAGTAATGATTTGCATGGTGCTGTCAGCCAACAAGTTGCAGGTACTATAGACTTCAATCCCTTCGAGAAAGAGTCGAAAGTTGTCGCCAACAGCTTGCGAACTGTTGCCACCATTGATTACAGCTAGGTGCTGACCATTGAGCACATGGCCTGGAAGGAGTTAATTCTTGTGAAGATAACGCTTTGATTTGCTGAGGAAAACTGATCGAGTAGTGATGGAGTATCTGATGGGAGGGGACTGCTTAAAAAGTGAGGATTTAGCTTAGCCGTGAGCTTCCGAATCCATTGAGATAAGGAGGTAAGCCGCCCTTGCTGTAGCACTTTGCCAAATAACTTGCCAACTCATAACATTTACTTTGAACTTGCTGAACCTCTGGGTCATTTCTGATGATCTTGATCCCACCATACCGGGCGTAATCTGCATCCATTGTGCATAGATGGACCAGGCCTTGGCCATCTTCAATGCCCAAACAGCCTTCCCATAGTTCTGTGGCCCTCTGTAGAATTCCATAGCCATTCTGGATGAGATCCCCATTGAGAAGAAGAATTAGGTGGTAATGCACCTGACCGGTTGAGGAGAACTCTCTTACCCATAAATATCTTAGATCAACCTTCCTGCGTTTATAAAAAAGCGATAATGCCTCAATGAATCTCGATAGCAAAGAGTTATCGTTGGGATAAAGAGAAGCTGAGCCAGCGGGGTATTTCAAGACGAACATGCTGAAGAACACTTTGCCGTGGCGCATGAGCATGTCGTTAAATAACGAATCAATGGCTTGAAGGATCTCCCTATAGAATCCCTCGTTGTTCTTCTCGGAGCTGCTTAGCTCAAATCCATTGTAGCTGTTGCCGCAAAATACTTTCCTCAAAGTTGACCTCCCCATGTATAGGTTGAAAGTTATCGAACCGGTTATTCTCGTGGTTTCTCTGCCTATTACATTGCCAGTCTCTATTATTTTTAATTACCTCCTAGCTTTCGCCTCCTTACATTATGCGCCTCTTATTAAGCTGCTATAGTTTTTTGGGCATATCGAAGTCTCTTATATACAAGCTAGCCACTTTAGGACCTTGTTATTACTATCAATATTGAGCACTTATGGTTGTTTGTGTCTATCCTTAGAATGCTATGTGTCTTGTTATTTTCATAATAAGAAGCATCTGTGGTTGTTTATATTTATCCTTATAATGCGAGGCAGCATTGTATAAAAACTATAGTCATTCTAATACAATGCTTCGCATCGTATTATCATTAGACTAATTAATAAATACTGCTATCTACCGGAATCAACTACTCAAGAATATGCAACGTTTGGGAAAAACTAACACATACACTCGTTATCTTTCTGCTATAGTATCTTTGTCGGAAATGTTGCAAAAGCCAGCATGATCTTCAATGAAGGCCATACGCGCTCAATAGAGATACGATTATAATTTTGAAGGTGCGGAGATATGCGTCAGTCTTGGATAGCAATTTTACTTTGCAACACCAGGAAATTACACTTTGAATCGGTCAAAAAAAGAAGATGACAAGTTGGGAGAGGGTAGAAATTCTATCTGACCGATTCCATCTTAAGGCAGGATATCGGGTTACTCTAGGTCGCTAGAATGGTTCAAATGCCAGGCATATGGCCACTAACGAAGGGGATCACATGTAACATTTCAATATCATTAAGTATCTGCCATAAACATGTCCAGAAATGGTTATAATATAGCCAAAATATCGCCAATTTTTGCTATATTTTGGCTAAAATCGTGCCCATATGGCTAAATATTGGTTAAATATTTAGCCATATTTTCAACCGTTCAACTAACCTCAGAATCGTGTCCAAACTAGAGGGCCACTATTCTTAAACCTGTTCTATTAAGAAGTTTTTTGTGGATGCTTGTCGCTTCTATTACAACTAATTTAATTAGACACTCTTGATCACTCATGATATTTTCCTTAAGTATCATGACGTACCTTTTATTTTGCAAGAATTTATAGCATTTCTCGAATTGCACTGGCAAGAATAGCACCAGAAAAGCCATTTTCTAAAAAGCCTTCAAGTGTAATTTTCAACAGGAAACATCATAGGAAGTGTATCGATGACATCTAATAGCGATTATATTCCATTGGTAGAGATAATGAAGCAATGGGGTTGCTCAGAAGATGAGATGATTGAACGGGCGGTTAAAGGAATATTTCAAATCTGGTGTTTCAAACCCATTCCGCCAGATATGGAAAATGGCTGGTGCATTGTCGGGGAGGGGCTAGTCAAATTTATACTTGAAAGCACTTACATTGATGGGCAAAGCAGTTCTTTTAACAAACATAACACTTCAATTTTCACCCCGATATATTTTAGTCCCGTAAACCGTGGATCAGGCGATTTGAATAAAACTGATAGCTGGCAAAGTGTACGAGCCAAGGTTGACAGATCTGATCTACATCTGAAACGAGAAGAAATTGCCAAACTCGAGAATAAAGAGGATTGTGCAGTAGGATACAACCGAAGAACTACAGTCGTCAGGAGAAGATACCTCCCTCCTCCGCCGAATAAAGAGATTTCTGATTTAGATTCCCCCTCCCCTAATTTGGAGCATCCCCTATTATTCTCGCAAACAATAAAAAACGATACGGACTCCAAAGTCGAAGATCCTTATACCGCAACGGAGTCAAATAACGAGAATAAAGAGGATTGTGCAGGTGGATACAACCGAAGAACTACAGTCGTCAGGAGAAGATACCTCCCTCCTCCGCCGAATAAAGAACTTCCTGATCTAGCTCCTTATCCCCTTGATTTGGAGAAAGCCGAGACAATCAATGACCAACTTTCTCTCACCACGAAAATCGATAAAATAAGTATTTTAATCGATCAAGACGAAAAGCCAAATGGGATCAAACAACCGCATAAAAAGAAAGAACAATCAGGAATCATTGGCGAATCTGTGGATCCAATCTCGGCAAGTGAACATGACGAGGAAATACCACCATCACATAGAATTAAATTTGAAAATGAAAGTTTACTTCGCTTGAAAGGTATTATTGGCGATCTTAAAAAAGGGATCAAGCCTATTATCCCCGTTTCAAGATCGACATGGTACAAACATGTCAAATCCGGGCGCTATCCGAAGCCAGTCCAGATATCCGAGCGCTGTGTCGCGTGGAAGCTCTCAGACATCCTAGCGCTTCGGGAAACGTTTTAAAAGGAGACAGAGAAGGCTCCGATCATTTGAAAAGTATTTCACGTTTTTAACGTGGAATCTCTGCCATCTTTTCATGAAATGGCAGATTATTGAATGCTATCTGATTCGACATAAAACTGGTATTCATATTTTTACCTTATTGCTAGCTCGGGACTATCAACACGCCAGCCTTTAGCCTATCTAAATAATCTGCCCAAGCCTGCATCATCTCTTTTCTCGCCGGTAAATGTGCTGTTCGATTGTAAGCCCTTCCCATTGGGTCTTTGACAGCATGAGCCAATTGATGTTCAATAATGTCTGGCCTGTACCCCAAAACCTCATCGAGAATTGTTCGCGCCATCGCCCGAAAACCATGGCCGGTCAGTTCGTTCTGTGTATCAATCCCCATACGCCGCATTGCTGCATTGACAGCATTATTGCTCATGGGGTCAGACATTGATCGAGCAGAGGGAAAGACATATTTACCCATGCCAGTTAATGGGTAAAGACCTTGCAAAATTTTCACTGCCTGCTGCGACAAGGGTACAATATGTTCCGTCTTGGTCTTTGTAACAAGGTATCTCCATTCGGCTTGTTCCAGATCAATACTTTTCCATTCCGCATTGCGCAGTTCTCCTGGTCGAACAAAAACCAGTGGCGCCAAATTCAATGCAGCACAAACAACCGGTGATCCTTGATAACCATCCAGCATCCGCAAAAGTGGTGCCACATCCTTTGGGTCAGTGGGTGCCGCCATGTGTTTTGTTATAATCGGCGGCAATGCTTCTCTAAGTGCAACGGTTGGGTCGTTCGTAGCATATCCGCTGGCTACCGCATACCGAAACACTTGCCCGCATGAAATCTTTGTTTGCCGCGCCGTCTCTGGTGCACTCTTCTCAATTCTCCGCAGGACTGCAAGCATTTCCGGTGCGGAAATTTCGTTAACAGGTCTTGCTCCAATGTAAGGAAAAACATGACGGGAAAATCGTGAAAGAAGGGCTACTGCATGAGACTTCGCCCATTTAGGCTTAAATCTTTCATGCCATTCTCTTGCGACTGCCTCAAAGCTACCCTCACCTGATAGCGTGGCCTTCGCTGCCCTACGAATTGCCGCAGGATCAATATTGTTCGCAATCAAACTATTTGCCTTATCCCTTTCGGTCGTTGTCAATAAAGATGTCGCTTTTGTTATAACATTGTGACGGTAGCTTTT
>JAFLLC010000016.1 GCA_019162745.1 Deltaproteobacteria bacterium
TATAGTTCTGTTTTTATTAGGTTTTAAGTTGCCGCGAAGCGGTTTAGTTCAACACGGCTATAGAAGAGCGGCTCCTTGTGTCCGGCCTCTGGACATCCCTGCGGACCCGCCCCTTCAGCAAAATTCCCCTTCCCGGCAGCAGGCCGGCAGCAATTTTTGTAACCGCTATCGACACCAACCCGCTGGCGGCAGACCCGGCGCCGATTATTCAAGGACTGCATGAACTCTTCATGGCTGGCCTTCAGGCACTCCGGTCGCTGACAGGAGGAAAACTGTACATCTGCCATGCTCCCGAAGCTGATATTCCCATAGTTGACGGGGTTACCATGGCAACATTCTCCGGACCCCATCCGGCCGGTTTGCCGGGCACCCATATCCATGCTCTTTTCCCTGCGGATATCAATCGTCAGGTCTGGTATATCGGGTATCAGGACGTAATCGCCATCGGAGCGCTTTTTCTGAAGGGGAGGATCATGCCCGAGAGGATTGTGGCACTGGGCGGCCCGCAGGTAAAGGACCCCCGCCTGCTATTCACCCGTCTTGGGGCATCCCTCAATGATCTGACGGGGGGAGAACTCCATGATGGCGAGAACCGCATCATTTCGGGCTCCGTCCTTTCCGGTCACACCGCCGTGGGTAATACTTCCTTTCTTGGGCGCTATCATTCCCAGGTTTCCGTGCTGGAGGAAGAGCGACAGCGGAAATTTCTGGATTGGCTCATGCCCGGATTTACCAAGCATTCGGTCAAGCCGATTTTTGCATCATCACTGTTTCCCGGCCGGGAATTGTCGTTCACCACCAGCACCCATGGCAGTCTGCGCGCCATGGTCCCTATCGGAGCGTATGAAAAAGTCATGCCTCTTGATCTTAAAATAACCTGGCTGTTGCGCACCCTGCTGGCGCAGGATGACGAAATGGCTCAAAAACTCGGTTGTCTTGAACTTGACGAGGAGGATCTCGCCTTGTGCAGCTATGTCTGCCCCGGCAAGATTGATTACGGCCATCACCTGCGAAAGATGCTGAACAGGATCGAGGAGGAGGGGGTATGAAAAGGTTACGTTCTTTCCTCGACAAAATCGGTGTCCATGTCCGCCCCGGCGGAAAGTACGCCCGCCTGTTTCCGCTTTATGAGGCGCTGGACGGTTTTCTCTATACTCCCGGGACTGTTACCGCAGAGGCTCCCCATGTTCGTGACGCCATGGATCTGAAGCGGGTGATGATCACGGTGGTGGTTGCGCTTATTCCCTGTTTCTTCATGGCAATATGGAACACCGGGTTTGAAGCGGACAGAATTATGGAGCTTACCGACGGTTACCCTTCCGGCTGGCGGGGAGAAATCCTCCGGATTTTTGGATTTAACCATAACCAGGACAGTTTCAGCGATAACATGATGATGGGTTCTGTCCTGTTTTTCCCTGTCATGCTGGTAACCTTTATCGTTGGCGGCTTCTGGGAGGCGCTGTTCGCTATAGTCAGAAAGAAGGATATCAATGAGGGGTTTCTGGTGACCGGCTCCTTGTTTCCGCTCATCTGCCCCCCCACTATCCCGTTGTGGCAGGTGGCCCTGGGGATCAGCTTCGGGGTGGTGATCGGCAAGGAGATCTTCGGCGGCACCGGCAAGAATTTTCTCAATCCCGCCCTCACCGGCCGGGCGTTCCTCTACTTTGCCTATCCGGCACAGAACAGCGGAGACCGTAACTGGATCGCCGTAGACGGCTACAGCGGCGCAACCCTCCTGTCGAAATCGGCAGATGGCGGTATGCAGGCGCTGGTTCAGGCATCGGACTGGATGAGCGCCTTTCTTGGAACTATTCCCGGCTCGATGGGCGAGACATCCACCCTTGCGTGCATGTTCGGTGCGGCTGTTTTGATTCTGACTGGTGTCGGTTCCTGGCGGATCATGTTTTCGGTTCTGCTTGGCGGTGCCGTGACGGCAACACTTTTCAACCTCATCGGCAGCGCCACGAATCCGATGTTTGCTATCCCCTTTTACTGGCATCTGGTACTGGGAGGATTTGCTTTCGGCCTCGCTTTCATGGCCACCGATCCGGTTTCAGGCTCAATGACGCCAGAAGGGCAATGGATCTACGGCCTGTTGATAGGTACTCTCTGCATCCTGATCAGGGTCGTCAACCCGGCATTCCCCGAGGGGATGATGCTGGCCATTCTGTTCGGCAACGTCTGCGCGCCGCTGATCGACCTGGTTGTCCTGAAAATCCACATCAGGAAAAGGGGGCTGCGCCATGTCCAAAGATAGCACCCTCAGGCTGCTTGCGGTCGCCTTCTGCCTCTGTCTGGTCTGCTCGATCCTCGTTTCTGTTGCTGCGGTGGGGCTTAAGGGTAGGCAGGAAAACAACAAGAATAGAGAAAAAAGACGCAATATCCTGCAGATAGCCAACCTGTACGAGCCTGGCACATCCGTGGAAGAGCAATTCAAAAAGGTGCAGACTCGCATCATTGACCTTGAAAAGGGCCGGTTTGCCGATCCCTCGATATCCGGTGTCAATGCCGCCGAAAAGGATGGCAAGGACCGCTCCATCATTCCTGCCGACAAGGACAGCGCTGGCATCCAGAGCCGTTCCCGCTTTGTCGAGGCCTATCTGGTGATGGAAAAGGGACGGTTCACGCAGATCATCCTGCCGGTTTACGGCAAGGGACTCTGGTCAACCATGTACGGTTTCATAGCGCTTGGCCCTGATTTGTCAACGGTCAGCGGTTTCGGTTTTTATGAGCACGGGGAAACTCCGGGTCTTGGCGGCGAGATTGATAACCCTGCCTGGCGTGGCAAATGGCCGGGCAAAGGGGTGTACGACCAGGCCGGGAATCTCCGCATTGAGGTTGTCAAAGGGGTTGTGGACGCCAAAAGTCCTGACGCCGAGTACAAGGTTGACGGAATCTCCGGCGCAACCCTGACCGCGAGGGGAGTCAGCAACCTGCTCAGCTACTGGCTGGGAGAAAACGGCTACCAGCCGTTTCTGCACAACCTGCGTAAATCCGGGGAGGTAGCGCCATGAGTACGCCGAGGGAAGTCCTGCTTGATCCGCTTTTTCAGAAGAACCCCATCGCCCTGCAGATTCTGGGGATCTGCTCCGCCCTGGCGGTGACCTCAAAGCTTGAGACCGTTACGGTCATGGCCCTGGCGGTAACGGTAGTCACGGCTTTTTCCAGCTTTTCCGTCAGTCTTATACGCAGGCAGACCCCCGGCAGTATCCGCATTATAGTGCAGATGACCATCATCGCGACCCTGGTGATTATCGTCGATCAGTTCCTCAAGGCGTATGCCTTTTCAATCAGCAAACAGCTCTCAGTTTTTGTCGGCCTGATTATTACCAACTGCATCGTTCTCGGCAGGGCGGAGGCCTTTGCCATGAAGAATCCGCCCGGCTTGAGTTTTCTGGATGGAATCGGCAACGGCCTGGGCTACAGTTTGGTGCTCTTTATTGTCGGCTTTTTCCGGGAACTGTTCGGTGCCGGTAAACTGTTCGGCATAACCTTGCTGAAGCTGGTTGGTGACGGGGGATGGTATGTCCCGAATGGTCTGCTGCCGCTGCCTCCCAGCGCCTTTTTCCTGATCGGCCTGATCATCTGGGCGCTACGCAGCTGGAAACCGAACCAGGTAGAAAAGGAGGGGTAGGCCGTGGAACATTATCTCAGCCTGTTTGTAAAGGCCGTATTCATAGAAAACATGGCACTGGCCTTTTTTCTCGGCATGTGCACGCTGCTGGCGGTCTCCAAAAAGCTTGAAACCGCCATGGGACTGGGTGTTGCCGTCATTGTTGTCCAGACCCTTACGATTCCGGCCAACAACCTGATCTATCAGCATGTTTTGAAAGCCGGCGCACTCTCCTGGCTCGGTTTCGGTGATCTCGATCTGACCTTCATCGGGCTGATCTGCTATATCGGGGTAATCGCTGCCATTGTGCAGATTCTGGAGATGATCCTGGATCGTTATTTCCCCAAACTCTATACGGCCCTCGGTATCTTTCTCCCGCTGATTACGGTCAACTGCGCGATCCTGGGAGGTTCACTCTTTATGGTGGAGCGTGACTATAACTTCGGAGAAAGCGTCGTCTTCGGCCTGGGGAGTGGTTTTGGCTGGGCGCTGGCCATTGTCCTCCTGGCCGGTATCCGCGAAAAAATGAAATACAGTGATGTACCGGACGGGCTGAAGGGGCTGGGCATAACCTTCATGATCGTTGGATTGATGTCGCTGGCTTTCATGTCTTTTTCCGGGATCAGGTTGTAAAAGGATGCCTATTGATAAAAAACGGAATGTATAAATCATGACGGCGATATTGCTCGGCATAACAGTCTTTACCGGCATTATCATGGCTCTGGTGACATTGATCCTGATCGCCCGTTCACGACTGATTCCGAAGGGGGATGTTACCCTGGAGATCAACGATGATCCGGGTAAGCGGCTGACCGTCCACACCGGCGGCGCGTTGCTGTCCGTTCTGGCGGACAGCCGGATATTCATCCCCTCGGCTTGCGGCGGCGGCGGCACCTGCGGTCAGTGCAAGGTGAAGATTCACTCCGGCGGCGGCGACATCCTGCCGACCGAGACGGCACACATCAACCGGAGGATGGCGAAGGAAAAATACCGCCTTTCCTGCCAGGTCAAGGTCAGACAGGATATGCAGCTGGAACTGCCGGCGGAAATATTTTCTATCCGTCAATGGCACTGCAGGGTCCGCTCCAATAGCAATTGTGCCACCTTTATCAAGGAGCTGGTACTGGAACTTCCTGAAAACGAAGTGCTTTCTTTCCGCGCTGGCGGCTATATCCAGATCGAGGCTCCGCCCCATGTCGTCGAATACCGGTCAATGGATATCGATGAGATGTACCGTGCGGACTGGGACCGTCTTGATCTCTGGAAGTACCGCTCCGTGGTAAAAGAACCGGTCATGCGTGCGTATTCGATGGCGAACTACCCGAATGAAAAGGGAATCGTCATGCTTAATGTGCGGGTCAGTCCGCCGCCGCCGACCGCTCCTGACGCGCCTCCCGGCCAAATGTCCTCATACATATTTAATCTTAAACCTGGCGATCAGGTCGTTATTTCCGGCCCTTACGGTGAGTTTTTCGCCAGAGAAACCGACGCCGAGATGATCTTTGTCGGCGGCGGCGCAGGTATGGCGCCATTGCGCTCCCATATTTTCGACCAACTGAGACGCCTCGGTTCAACACGCAAAATCTCGTTCTGGTACGGTGCCCGCAGTCTGCGTGAAGCGTTTTACGTTGAGGATTTCAACACGCTGGCGCGTGAGCATCCAAATTTTACCTGGCATCTGGTCCTCTCCGACCCACAGCCGGAAGACAACTGGTCCGGCGCAACCGGGTTTGTCCACACCTATCTTTTCAATGCATACCTGAAAGAGCACCTTAGCCCTGAAGATTGTGAGTTCTACATGTGCGGCCCTCCGATGATGACGAGGGCGATTGTTGACATGCTTTATAATCTTGGAGTGGAACGGGAAAATATTCTTTTTGACGATTTCGGCCTTTGACCACTCAGGAGGTTTCATGCGATTTGAACAGACCCGCGACATTCTTCAACACCAGGTTGCTCCATACCACAGCACGGTCAGCCGGCTGTACGAAGATTTTGCCGAGCAGGAGATGACACCCCGCAACCGACTGATGCTCGACTATCTGATAGATCATGAACGGCATCTGGCGCTGGCAATCCATGATTTCATTGCCGAAGCCCCTGAAAACACTTTGGATTACTGGTTCAAAGGGATTGAAATCCCCTTTCCTGTCCCGGATGGAAACATCCTTACCGATGCTTGTCGCACCGATCTTGACCAGCTGGTTGGGGCGGCAATACAGTATAAAAAACCCCTTATCGATTTTTATGACCATCTTGTCCAGCAATGTGATGAGTCGGAAACAGCCGATCTTTTCCAGACCCTCAAAACTCAGGAGGAGAAGGGGATGAAGCGGTTTATCCGCCAGTCTCAAGGCCTGGAGGATCTCTGAATCATGTCCTTTGTTACACAGAGAAGCACATGGTTTGCTCTGCTTGCCGCTGCCTGTCTGATAGCCGTCTTCTGGTTCGTCCGGCATGATAGTGCCGCTACGGTGCTGAGGCTGGAGGGAAGCACCATGGGAACGACCTGGTCGGTGCTGCTGGGGGAACGTTCTACCGGAGTTGATCCGGCTGATTTACAGTTGCAATTGCAGCAAGAGCTCGACCTGATCAATAAGCGTATGTCTACCTACGATCAAACCTCAGAAATTTCTCGTTTCAATGATAGCAGCACAACAGACTGGTTTCCCGTTTCTCCGGAGACAGTTCAGGTCGTGGAACTGGCCCGGAAGATCAGCACCCTGAGCAATGGGGCATTTGATGTTACGGTCGGACCGCTGGTGGATATGTGGGGGTTCGGGCCTCGCCCTCGCGGAGAGCGGCGTCCCACAGACAGTCAGGTTGAGATGCTGCTCAAACAGGTCGGCTACCGTCACCTCAGCGTGCGCCGCGATCCTGCAGCTCTCCGAAAAGATGTACCCGGGCTGCGGGTTGATCTTTCTGCGATTGCCAAGGGATATGGCGTTGACCGGTTGGCGGAAGTTCTTGTTTCCAAGGGTTTCATAAATATGGTTGTGGAGATCGGCGGTGAGATGGTGCTCAAGGGACGTCATCCAAACGGGAAACTGTGGCGGATTGCGGTTGAAAAACCGCTGCCGGGTCAGAGATCAGTTGAACGGGTTTTTTTGTTGACCGACACCGGAATGGCGACGTCGGGGGATTATCGTAACTTTTTTACCGAAGACGGGCAGCGCTTCAGCCACACAATCGATCCCGCCACCGGCCGGCCGGCCCGTAACCGACTGGCATCGGCTACCGTGCTTGCCCCTACCTCCGCAGAGGCGGACGCGCTTGCTACGGCCCTGATGGCAATGGGGGACGAGCGTGCCCGGGAGTTCTGCCGCCGCGAAAAAATTGCCGCCTACCTGCTGATTCACCAAGGGGACGGAATTCAGGCGATAATGACGGAAATTTTTAACTCCGCAACGAGCGGGGCAGAATCATGAAAATACTCATGATGGTGTTGCTGTTGTTTCTGCTCGCTTTTTTGGGCTTGGCTGCCGGTGTAGTCATGGGACGACGAGGTTTGCGCGGCGGCTGCGGAGGAGGCCGCCAAAAAAGTGACTGCAAGAAGGACGAATGTGACTGCTCCGGCGGCAAATCAGAGAGTTGACGGGGTCTGCACCTTCGCTGTTCATGAAAGAGGGGATTAGCCCTCAATATGTTGAGGCTCCACCAACTGTTGAGGCTGAAGAAACATTTCATATCGGACTGATTTTTCCTCCTGTCAACCTAAGTAGATGTTATTTAACTCTAAATATGAACTTCTGTATTTTTGGGCTTATTGGCAGGCTACTTGCTGTTTAGTAATCCTATTTCAATAAAAACAGCACTGCGGGTGAATGACCTTCCCTATCCCTGTGCGGTGTCTGAATATTGAAAAAGCTCCGATGTGAGGTACCATTATTAATATTTTAATATCAGAACAAATAATCCTGTATGAACCTTGAAAGGGAATAAAAAATATGTCTGAGATAGATCGTTTCACCCTTGATATCGGTGCAACCCACATAGCCGGCAAAACCCGCTTCCGGGTATGGGCACCGTTAGCGACATCCATGGAGGTCGAACTGGTGGATTCCGGTGTGGTTAAGACATCTCTCCAGCGGGACGGAGAATACTTTCAGGGAACTTTGCCGGCGGCATCTGGTGCCCGTTACTGGTACTGGCTGGACGGCACGCTGCGTTGTCCCGATCCCGCCTCCCGCAGCCAGCCTGATGGTGTCCATGGCCCATCTCAGGTGATAGATCCGGAGTTTGCCTGGAGCGACAACCGGTGGCGGGGAATCGCTCTTGAAGAGTACATTTTCTATGAGCTTCACGTCGGCAGCTTTACTCCGCAAGGCACTTTTGACGGAGTTATATCCCGCCTCGATTATCTGGTGGAACTTGGCATAACTGCCGTGGAGCTGATGCCGGTGGCGCAGTTCGCCGGAGAGCGCAACTGGGGGTATGACGGCACCTTCCCGTTTGCGCCCCAGAACAGCTATGGCGGCCATGAAGGGCTGAAACGGCTGGTCGATGCCTGCCACTCCAGGGGGTTGGCCGTGACTCTTGACGTGGTCTACAACCATCTGGGACCGGAAGGGAACTATCTGCATGGATTCGGCCCGTATTTTACCGACCGCTACCGTACTCCCTGGGGCGATGCGGTTAATTTCGATGGCCCGGACAGTGATGCCGTCCGCGACTACTTTATTTCCAATGCACAATACTGGGTAACTGAATACCATATTGACGCCCTGCGCCTTGACGCCATCCACGGCATCTATGATTTCAGCGCACTGCATATTCTCCGGGAACTCACCGAGGCCGTACATCGGCAAGGCGCAGCTCTCAAACGCCAGGTCTACGTTATTGCCGAAAGCGATCTGAACGATGTGCGGGTTGTTAATCCTCCCGAATCTGGCGGCTATGGCCTTGATGCCCAGTGGAACGATGATTTTCACCATTCCCTGCGGGCGCTCCTGACCGAAGACCGGGCTGGTTACTACGCTGATTTTGGTTCGTTATTGCAACTGGAGAAAGGATTCAGAGAGGGTTTTGTTCTTTCCGGCGGGTATTCAGCCTACAGAAAACGGCGCCATGGCAGTTCATCGGCAGATATCTTACCATCACAACTGGTGGTGTTTTCGCAGAACCATGACCAGGTGGGGAACCGGATGCGCGGAGAGCGGACGGGAGAACATCTTACCCTGCAGCAACTTAAACTTGCCGCTGCAACGGTGCTGCTCTCGCCATATCTGCCTTTGCTTTTCATGGGGGAGGAATATGCAGAGACAGCGCCGTTCCCCTATTTTGTCAGTCATGGAGATGCCGAATTAGTTGAGGCGGTCAGGCAGGGACGCCTGGAGGAGTTCACCTCCTTTGGCAATCAGGGAGCTCCACCCGATCCGGAGGCTGAGGCAACTTTCCTTTCAGCAAAACTGGATCAGGAACAGCGCCATCTGGGCGACCAGCGCGCCATCTTCGCCTTCTACCGAGAGTTGATACAATTGCGCAAGGAATATTCTTCCATTCCATGGATGAGCAGAGAAAATTTGCGGGTTGTAACCAGCGAAGAAGAAGGGATACTGGCAATTGTCAGGAGTTCTGACGACGGCCAGGTGCTCTGTCTGTTCAACTACAGCGATCAAAGTCGAGTCATCAGCCCGGCGCTTGTCGGCGGCACCATGAATGTTCTTCTTGATTCTACCGGCTACTACCGTCCGGGCAGCGTTGTAACCATGTATACGACCCGTCCCGAAACATTCCAGACGCTCGCCCCTTTCGGCGTTGTTGTCTACAGAAAGGAAAAATGATGGAACGATTCCTCTGTATACATGGCCATTTCTATCAGCCACCCCGTGAAAACCCCTGGCTGGAGTCCGTAGAAATCCAGGATTCGGCCCATCCCTATCATGACTGGAACGAACGGATCACGGCTGAGTGCTATGCCCCGAATACCGCCTCACGAAATCTGGACGACGAGGGACGCATCATGGGGATCGTCAGTAACTATGCCCGCATCAGCTTCAACTTCGGGCCGACACTTCTTTCCTGGATGGAAAGGTATACTCCCGACACCTATCGGGCGATCCAGGCGGCCGACCGGCAGAGTATACTCTGGCGCTCCGGGCATGGTGCCGCCCTGGCCCAGGTCTACAACCATATCATCATGCCTCTGGCCACCCTGCGCGATAAGCAGACTCAGGTGCGGTGGGGAATAAGGGATTTCGAGCATCGTTTCCAGCGTTTCCCCGAAGGAATGTGGCTGGCGGAAACCGCCGTGGATATGGAAACATTGGAGGTGTTGGCCAAGGAGGGTATCCGTTTCACCATCCTGGCTCCCCGCCAGGCGGGAAAGGTACGGAAAATAGCTGTCGGCAGGTGGAAAGATGTCTCCGGTTCACAAATCGACCCTTCACAGGCTTATCTCTGCCGGCTTCCATCCGGGCGAAGCATTACGCTCTTCTTCTATGACGGCCCTATTTCCCAAGCAGTTGCCTTCGAAAAGCTGCTGAGTAGCGGCGAAAAGTTTGCTGAACGACTGATGTCCGGTTTTTCGCATCACCGCAACCATCCCCAGCTGGTGCACATCGCTACCGACGGTGAAACCTACGGCCATCATCACCGCTTCGGTGAGATGGCTCTGGGGCATGCCCTGAATAATATAGAGGATAACAGCCTCGCCCGTTTGACCAACTATGGCGAATATCTGGAACTGCACCCGGCAACCCATGAAGTGCAGATTATCGAAAACAGTTCCTGGAGCTGCATACACGGCATCGAGCGCTGGAGGAGTGACTGCGGCTGCAATACCGGCGCGAACGGCGACTGGAACCAGCAATGGCGGCGACCGCTGCGTGAGGCCCTGGACTGGCTCAACGGACAGCTGGCCGCCTCGTATGAGGATATCGCGTCAGGGTATCTGAAGGAGCCGTGGGAAGTCAGGAACGAATATATCGATGTCCTGCTTGACCGCTCCGTGGAAAACGTCGCCGCCTTCCTGCTCAAACATTCCCGGCGTCCCCTGGATGAAGAGGCAACGGTAGCCGTACTCAGCCTGCTGGAAATGCAGCGGCACGCCATGCTCATGTACACCAGCTGCGGATGGTTTTTTGACGAACTGTCAGGGCTGGAAACGGTTCAGATCATCCAGTATGCCGGCCGGGCAATTCAGCTGGCAGAGAAATACTGCCTTCAGGAGATTGAAGCTCCCTTTCTGGAGCGGCTGGCACTGGCAGCGAGTAATCTTCCCGAGCATAAAAACGGGGCTGAAATCTACATGAAATTCGTCAAGCCTGTCATGATCGACCTGCTCCGGGTCGGTGCTCACTATGCCGTCAGCTCGGTCTTTGAGAATTATGGAGAGGAAACCGGCATTTTCAGCTATCGGGCTTTCAAGGAGGATTTTCTGATACTCCGTACCGGACAGATGGAACTGGCGGTAGGAAAAATATTCATCCGTTCCTCCATCACCCGCAAAGCTGACCGGATCAGCTTCTGCACTCTGTATTTCGGTGGTCATGCCTTAAACAGCGGAGTCTACTCCTTTCTGGGCGAGGAGGCTTACCAGACAATGAAGGAAGATATCGTGGACGCCTTCAATGAATCTGATTTCGCCGCCGTCATCAGGCTGATGGATACCCATTTCGGCACACACACCTACTCCCTTAAGGACCTTTTTCGGGATGAACAGCGTCATATACTGAATCTCATCATCGCCGGAACGCTCCAGGAATTTGAGGACAAGTACATAACCCTCTACGAAAACAGCAAAAGCCTGATGGGGTTTCTGCGCGAGACCGGTATGCCGGTGCCGCACCATTTTATGACCACTGCCGAGACCGCCCTTAATCTGGAGCTGCAGAAGATATTTACTTCGGAAACAGTTGATACAGACATAGTCAGGGAGGATGTTGACGAGATCAAAAGCTGGAATGTGGCTCTGGATAATGAGGCGCTTGAATTCATTATCCGCCGCAGGATAGAAGGAGCGATGACTGCTCTGCAAGGTGAGCCGGATAGTACCATGCTGATTAACGATGTTATCCACCTGGTCGAATCGATAGCGGTTCTTCCTATTGGTGTGAACCTCTGGCAGACACAGAACATCTATTGGGACATGCTGCAATCCGCTGCTACGGAGTCTGGTTCCGAGACCGGAGAATCAGGCGGCCGGTATTCCTTGAGTGAAGAGATCATAAAACTGGGACAAATGCTGTTTTTTAATGTTCCTGCCGTACTGGCAGCCGCAAAGGGAGAGATATGAATGGCAAGGGGCTCAGAATACCTGTATCAACCTACCGGCTGCAGTTCAATTCACATTTCCGCTTCACTAATGCCAGAGAGATCGTTGGTTATCTGTGCAAACTCGGCATAAGCGACATATACGCATCACCATACTTCAAGGCGAGCGCGGGGAGCCTTCACGGATACGACATTCTGGACCAGAACAGCCTGAATCCTGAAATAGGCACAGAAGATGACTATGATGCGCTGGTGAATGAATTACAGCAAAACAACATGGGGCAGATCCTGGACATTGTCCCCAACCACATGTGTATTGAGGGACAGGGGAACGCCTTCTGGACCGATGTGCTGGAAAATGGTCCGAGCTCAATCTATGCGGTTTTTTTCGATATCGACTGGCACCCCGTCAAGAAAGAGCTGGAGAATAAAATTCTGATTCCGATTCTGGGCGACCAGTACGGTACGGTGCTCGAAAGCGGCGAACTGCGTGTATCATTTGAAGAAGGCTCTTTTTTTGTAAATTATTTCGATCACAAACTGCCGGTTATCCCCAAAACCTACAACAATGTCCTGACGCTTCGCATTGAAGACCTGGAAGTGGAACTTTCTGCCTCTGCCCCCCAGTTTCAGGAACTTATGAGCATAGTAACGGCGCTAAAACATCTCCCTCCCAGCACTGAGCAGGATCCGGAGAGGATCCTTGAACGCTACCGGGAAAAGGAGGTCGTCAAACGGCGCCTCTGGAGCCTGTATCAAAACAGCAGTGCGATTGCAGCCTTCATTAATGCTAATGTGACTATCTTTAACGGGACAAAGGGGGACCCGCGCAGTTTTGACCTGCTGGATGCTCTCCTGCGGGAACAGGTCTATCGCATTTCCCACTGGCGCGTTGCCACTGAGGAGATCAATTACCGGAGGTTCTTTGATATCAATTCTC
>JAFLLC010000018.1 GCA_019162745.1 Deltaproteobacteria bacterium
ACACCCTCCCTCATTTCAGGGGGGATAATAAGTTCGAGAAAATTAGCTCCAACGGTTTCTTCCGCACTGTAACCATACAGTGTCTCTGACGCCCGGTTCCAGAAAAACACTGTGCCGTCAAGAGCATATCCCTGCACTGCTACATTCGGTACATTTTCCATCACCGAGCGGAAACGTTCCTCGCTTTCTATTAGCGCTTTTTCCGTTTTTTTGCGTTCAGAGACATCCAACAATTTAGCTATTTCCAGCTGTTTATGCTCTGCAATCTCCATCTCCAGCAATTCATTTGTCTGGTGCAGTTTATCATTTGCCTCGGAGAGTTGAGCAGTCCGGTCAGTAATCAGCTCTTCCAGGCGCCGATTACGCTCCTCCAGATCTTTCAGCGGATAGATTTCGTCATCACCGGCAACTCCAAAAGATACAGAGATACTGCTGTGTGAAATTTTCCAACCGGTAGGTTCGTTGCGGAAAATAAGCACCAGGCGGGCTGTTTTCCGTGACAGGACATGTTCTTTAATTGGCAGATGGATGATAAAGGTGCTTGTTGCGACTGCGATCGTATCAGCAAGCAGTTGGATGGCCAGGTCCTTGAGTTCTATATTGATTGGATCTTTGACCTGGGCAAAATCCTGACGGGTAATCGCGATCCATGCTTCCCTGTCTTTAACCAGAAAGTCTCCGCTTCCGGTAATACCGGTAAAGTCCTCGCTGAAATAACTGGTGAGCAGATCATCACGGAGTGAATACATCCGTATGTAGTTGTCAAACAGTTGTCGAATTTTCTGGTAGTCGCTTGCATCCATTGAGACGTAACCTCTCTATCTGCAAAACACATTTTATCGAGTATATTGACTGGGAAAATATCGTGAATACCGATGGATATTGGAATCAACTTAAAAACAATCATACTTGTTTCTCAGGTGCTGTCAAATAGTAATGTCATAACAGCATAGTCAGTAAACATTATGTCTAGGTTAATATATTCTGCGATTAAGAACCACAGATGAGCCAGGCAGTTTTTTGGCCGCCTTTTTGACATCGGTGGAGATCGAGGCCAACTGGGCGTATGAATTGACCGGCGTCAAAATGGTGTTAACGATGCCGATAGAAATTGAGAGCAACCCGAATGTTTCCTGCTCTCCCTTGCGGTTTAGAGCGCTGTAACACCCTGCAGAAAAATCCTTTTCTCCATGGAGCACCGGTAAATGCTCTTCAAGTGCCTTGATGACCTGCGCTGCAACATGCTCTGCCTGATGTGGGCCGCTGATAACAATAAAGTCGTCTCCTCCAATATGGCCGCAAAAGCATGAACATCCTGCTGGCGATTCCCGGATCACTCCGGAGATCACCTCACCGACGGTCTTAATGACCACATCCCCCCGCTGAAATCCGTAGTAATCGTTGAATGGCTTGAAGTTGTCTATGTCTATGTAGGCGATGTCAAAATCTTCTTTTGTCAGGAGACGCTCGTTTATCTCATGCTGGATACGCTCATTACCCGGCAGTCCGGTCAACGGATTAGCACCTTTCGCCAGCGTCAGGTTGACTTCGGTAATCGCATTAAACAGTTTGTTCATATTGACAATACCGGAATATTCTCCTCCGGTACTAATGCAGATATTATCCATGCGAGTGAGAATCTGGCTCGATTCCTGGATTAACCTGGCTGCTTCCTCGATGGTTACAGAGCTTTCCAGGGTCAGATCCACCGGTGCCATCAGATCGCGTATTTTTTTCGAGTGGTTGATCTGAAAACCGAAACCGTTGCGGCCGATCACATGTTCCTCAATAAATGTTGACCGGTTGATAATACCGACTACCCTGCCATGTTCAACAACCGGCAGCACCAGCAGGTGGCAATCACTCTGGAACCGGTTCAGCACAGTCGGGAGCTTGTCCCCGGGGAGAACAGGCTCCGGGTTAATTGCGATATCGCCAATAAACTCGGCATGATTGTCAACTTTTACCTGTGGTCCCTCCGGCAGTGTGGCGAACTCATAATAGTGCGGCTTGACGTTTGGAGGTATCAACGGCATATATTCCATCTTGGCATCGGCCGCTGAAACTGGCGGGATATAATGCTTTTTACTGTTCTGCGCCCAGATGCCGGTCAACTGATTCCCCTGCATAATCCCCTTCTCTATGCGGCCGTCATTATGGGTGTAACTGCCGGAGACCTTTTCGCCATCTATAACGAGTGAAAGGTTTCCGTAATTTGTCCGGTAGCTCATAACGCCACTTTTCTGCACACCCCCTTCAAGCTCTCCGTTCCAGGCGTTGTTCCAGTCGGGCTGGTCCTGATAGCTCCAGACCCCCTCAAAGGAGGAGAGGTCTGAAGTGAACAGCAAGGTAAATGTTCCGGAAACGGCGACATCGCTTTTGCCGGTTCGCAGAAAATATTCAAAATGATGGGGCACCAGCGGCTTGGAGAAAAAATACCCCTGCGCCTGCTGACATTCGCGCTGCCGCAGAAACTCGAGCTGTTCAAGTGTTTCTACCCCCTCGGCAATCACATTCAGCTTGAGCGCGCGAGCAATGGCAATAATTGCGTCCACGATCGCCGCATCATCAGGATCGGTAATTATATCGCGGACAAATGATTGGTCAATTTTTATAGTGTCAATCGGAAGATTCTTAAGATATGAAAGCGAGGAGTAGCCGGTACCAAAGTCATCCACCGAGATGGTGACCCCCAGCTCTTTCAGGCGAAGCAGCTTGAGGACCGATTCACTGGCCTCTCCAATCAGCGCACTTTCCGTCAACTCCAGCTCGAGATAGTGCGGATCAAGTCCGGTTTCAGCAAGTATCGCCATGACAAGTGGTACGAACGCCTTGTCATGCAGCTGCCGTGGCGAGAGATTTACGGCAACTTTAAGCTTCGGCAATCCGGCATCCTGCCAGGCTCTGTTCTGCCGGCAGGCCTCTTTTAATACAATTGCCCCCAATCTTACGATCAGACCATTTTCTTCTGCCACAGGTATAAACCTGGCAGGCGGGATAATGCCGTGACCGGGCCTCTTCCAGCGCACAAGCGCCTCCATACCGGTAATATCCCTGCCGTTGATATCCATCTGGGGTTGGTAGCAGAGATAAAATTCGCCATCATCCATGGCGCGCCGAAGCCCGGTTTCAATGCTGAGGCGCTCAACAGCCTTATTATTGAGCGCCTCGGAATAATACTGGAATATTTCTCCGCTCTGGCGAGCCTGATTCATCGCCGCATGGGCATTTTGAAGAAGCAATTCACTTGTCACACCGTCAGCGGGAAAACAGGCGATACCGAAACAGGCAGGAATTATCGTTTCATCTGTTCCTTGGCGGAACGGTTCAGAAAATACCCTTTGGAGTTTGATCAAGATTGTGGCGACATCCCCCTCCTGTACCGTTCCACCGAGTACCACGACAAATTCATCCCGATGAATGCGGGCGACCGTGTCATACTGACGCACCGACGAAACCAGGAGTTCTGCAACAGCGCACACCACCTCACAGCAACCTTTATGCCCGCGTGCATCTACCACAGCCTTGTATCCGGTCAGGCTGATGTAAATGACAGCGGTGTTATTACTCTTGCGGCTGTTGAAGGCGATGACCTGATTCAACCGGTCCAGCAGCATATTATGGTTGGGGAGGCCGGTCATACTGTCGTAATAGGCCAGTTTTTTAACCTCCTGCACGGCAAGGTGTGACGTTTCCTCCGATGAGCGAAGTTGCCGGGCATAGGAGCGGATCAGCAGATATAACGCCGCTGCGGTTGTCAATATAAACAGAACCCCCTTAAAGATGGCGATATGTTCAAACTGACGGATATCCTTTACAAACCAGGCGGCAGCCTTATCAGAGAACAGGATCCACACTATACCGACAAAAGAATACAGCAGCACAATCCTGGCAGCGGAAAGCTTTTTGTCAGACGGCACTATATTCTTTTCGAGCGCTGGCATAGGCACTACCTTCATTACGTATTACGGCGGGGAGGAACATGGTGATAAAATATTGAATACAACGGGGATATTACACTGAGTAACAGGGATGTGACGTTACAATTGGGCAACAAATTGTGACGGTTTTGTGTTCTGGCGGAAAAAGGGGACGGGGTAACCTCATACCGTGATGTTTACGGTAGAGAAGGGAAAAACCTGCATGTGGTTGATAGTGGTGGTCATGATGTCGTAAAGAAAACAGTGGTGTCAAAGGCTTTTTCAAACAGATCCTTCTTGGCATTGGCGCCAAACATCTCAACGGAAATATCTTCCGTAGCCGTCAGCTGAAACGTCATGGCTGTTCCACTGATATGACAGGCAACCTCCTGAACAAGACCATTCCGGCGCCGATCGAGACCATCAGCCAGACGCAGGATGCCGCCAAGGCGCGCCACTGCGATCTGATCCTTTTCCTTCAGGCTCTGAAAAGCGACATGTTTTCGTTTGGGGAGTGACTTACGGTGATAGCGCGCAATTTGCGCGATCAACTCCCGTTCACGCGGGGAGAAACTGAACAGTTCGGCGTGGCGGATCAGGTGGTAGGAATGTTTGTGATGACTGCCGTAGCTGATAAAGTAGCCGCTATCGTGAAGAATAGCCGCCGCCTCCAGGAGTTTCCTGTCTGAGGCCTTTAACCCGTAGGGAAGCGCCAGGGCATCAAAAATAGAGAGCGCCATACCTGACACGTGTGTGGCATGCTGCTCGTCAACATGACAGGAAACAGCAAAATCATTAACCGCATCTCGCCATGTCGGAGCGGTGCGGCTCCCGGCGGCAAACCCCAACCGTTTGACCGCCTTTATCAGCAACCCCTCGCGGATGCCGCGTTCATTGACCAGTACCCTGTTCGCTTCAAAAAAGCGCATCAGCTCATCGATCACCACGACTCCGGCCACGATGATATCGGCCCGGTCCTGGTTTAGCCCCGGTACCGTACGACGCTCTTTAAGATCCCTGTGTATCAGCATCGCGAGGAGGTGCACGACCTCTGCGCGGAGCACCTCGGACCCATGTATGGAGACGTAGTTATCCTTGCGCATCTGCATGGCCATGCAGCCGATCGCAGTCAGGGTTCCACCCGAGCCGATCAGTGAATCAACGGAAATTTTTTTACCGGTGAAGGTCCGTTTAAGGCTGTCTCTGATATGACGCTGAAGCATGCGCAGTTCACCCTCGGCAATCGGGTCGGTGATCAGAAAACTGTCCGTCATGACAACCGCACCCAGGTCAAGGGAGTAAAATTCTTCCACATGGTTTCCGTACGCGGTGATGATCTCGACACTTCCCCCGCCGATATCGACCATGGCATACCGTTTTCCGTACATGTCAAAGTTGGCCAGGGCAGATGCTGCCGTCAATTCGGCTTCTTCTTCACCGGAAATAACCTTGATATCGTGACCCAATTCCTTGGACAGCGTTGCAATCAGCTCCTTGCCGTTTGTTGCGGTTCTGACGGCGCTCGTGGCAACCGCCTCGACCGCTTCCACGTTCAGCCCGATAACAAGCATTTTAAAACGCCTGATGGCTTCGAGTGCGCGGTTAGCAGCCGCCTCGGAGATCATCCCGGTCTTTGCCAGTCCTTCACCGAGACGCACCGTTGCCTTCTCGTCATCCAGTATTTTGAACGTGCCTTCCTGGGAAGCCTCGGCGATGATGCAGCGAATGGAATTGGTACCGATGTCTATGGCGGCGATGCGCGGCTTTTTCATGTGGCCTCTGTCTTTAATCTTCCTGGTGTTAGTGGTATCGGTTAAGGCTGCTCTTGAGGGAATGCTTTTTTGAAAGAGGTGGTCCTTTTCTTGCCGGGGACAAGATAGCAGAGAAAAGCGGCCGGTTTGTCAGCGGCATCCGGATCAAGTTTCAACGTCACACAGGCCCCCTTTTTCAGATAAACCTCGCCATCCTCACGGCCAAGTAACGAGGCGACCAATGAACTAAGCTGCGGCTCATGCCCAACCAGCAGAACCCTTTTGGAATCCCCGCACCCCTTCAGGTGCGTAACCAACGAGCCGATATCGGCTCCCGGCAGCAAAAGCTCACTTGTAACAACCACATTTCTGCGGCAGGCCTTTTCGGCCATGATCTCAGCTGTCTGTACCGCGCGGGGCAACGGGCTGGTTATCGTCAGTCGCGGTTTGGGACCGTACTTGGCGATCGATGAGCTCATTTTTTTAGCGGCGGCTCGCCCTTTTTCAGTCAGATACCGCCACTCATCCTGCAGTGTTTCGCCTCCTTCCACCGCCTCAGCATGCCGCATAACATACAAGATCATAGTATCCTCCGGATAGTAGAGTCGCATTGGCCGTTCATTATAGACCTGATCGTGCTTAATGCAACAGTTGTAGAAAAATTTTACCTGATTGTAACATTCCGTACGGCAAGTAAAAACCGGCAAAATGTCACCATATCGCACCCCATCTTATTCAGGTTTTCGCCTTCTCCCACCTCGTTACATTCACTGCCGAGTCTCAGCAGGTACAGTAGACCTCTTTTCTCGACCGGCGAGGCTCCATCTCTTTGTTTTCCCTGGCTACACACCAAAATTTGTAAAACGTTGTAAATATGGTTGACATGGCACATGGAGCGTGCTATTAAACTACCTATCATTACTGTAGGTTATTGATTTTGCTGTGTTGTGTAAATGAGGAAAAAACCCTCATAACTTGAAGGTCAGAGGTCGAATCCTCTCCCCGCAACCAAAAATTATCGCCCCTTCGGTATAACAGACCTGAGGGGCGTTTTCAAATGGCGGTGTAGCTCAGTTGGCTAGAGCAAGCGACTCATATTCGCTAGGTCCGGAGTTCAAATCTCTGCACCGCCACCATTCTCCAAAACGCCCTGAGATTTTCAGGGCGTTTTTTCATTACATCACCAAACAAGGAAACATAGAGTGATTCAGATCGATTTTGACAAAATGGGTGGGCTGATCCCGGCCGTTATTCAGGACTATGAGAATGGCGAGATCCTGATGGTGGCTTTTATGGACAGAAAGACCCTTGATTTAACCTTAAAGGACGGCAAGACCTGGTTCTTCAGCCGCACCCGCAACAGGTACTGGATGAAGGGTGAGGAGTCCGGCAATACTCAGGAAGTAATGGAAGTACTGACCGACTGTGATGCCGATACGGTCGTCATCAAGGTGAAGCAGAACGGCCTGGCCGCGTGCCACACCGGCAACCGCAGCTGTTTTTATGTCAGATGGGAAAACGGACAGTGGGTGGAACATTCCAAGCCGCTGTTTGACCCGCACGAAGTTTACAAAAAAGCGTAACGCTTAAAAAAAATCAAAAGAACTGCAGCCAATCGGCGATGGATTACAACGTATGATGATGGACAAGATAGAAGAACTGGAAAGACGTTATCAGGAACTTGAAGCGCTGCTGTCTGACCCGGTTGTCATCTCCAACCAGCCGGAGTTCCGCAAGTTCTCCCGTGAGCATTCCGATCTGAGTGAACTGGTAGCGGCCTATCGCCGCTATCGGAAAGTGCTGGGCGATATTTCTGACAATCAGGAATTACTAGCCGACCCGGACATGAAAGAGATGGCTGAAGATGAGCTGAAGGTACTGGAGGCTGAAAAGGAGCAGCTTGATGCCGATATCCGGCTGCTGCTGCTCCCCAAGGACCCCAATGACGACAAAAGCGTCATTCTGGAGATTCGGGCCGGTACCGGCGGAGACGAGTCAGCCCTTTTCGCCGGAGACCTCTTCCGCATGTATTCCCGTTACGCCGATACCAACCGCTGGAAAGTTGAGATCATCTCTGCATCTGAATCCGAACGTGGCGGTTATAAAGAGATCATCGCCTCCGTCGAAGGCACAGGAGTCTTCGCCAAGCTCAAGTACGAGTCCGGCACCCATCGCGTTCAGCGTGTACCGGAGACTGAGGCCCAGGGACGTATCCACACGAGTGCCTGTACCGTCGCAATCATGCCGGAAGCAGAAGATGTTGACATCGATATCCGCACCGATGATCTGAAGATAGATGTGTACCGCTCTTCCGGCGCCGGCGGCCAGCACGTCAACACCACCGACTCCGCTGTACGCATCACCCACCTTCCGACCGGCACGGTTGTCGCCTGTCAGGAAGAGCGGAGCCAGATAAAAAACCGCGCCACAGCGATGAAGGTTCTTAAAACACGCATCCTCGCCACCATCCAGCAGGCACAGGATGACAAACTGGCAGCAGACCGTAAACAGCAGGTCGGATCTGGCGACCGGAGCGAACGTATCCGTACCTACAACTTTCCGCAAGGGCGGATGACCGATCACCGCATCGGCCTGACGCTGTACCGTCTTGATTCAATCATGGCCGGCGATATTTCCGAGATCACCGATGCGCTAAGAGCATTTTACCAGATGGAAGCGCTTAAAGCGCAAAGCGAAGGGAATTGATCCGCAGGTCTATTCGGTATGCTATATTACTTCCATGTCACACTTTCTCGATAACTACAAACAGCTGACAGCCAGAGTTGACGCGCTTTGCAACACGATTGCAGCGATACTGGGAGAGCAGATAACCTGCTCGGCAGGCTGCAGTTCCTGCTGTATTCCCATTACGGTTTTTCCTGTAGAAGCTGCGGCGCTGAAGGAAGCTCTCGAAAGCCTTCCGGTTAAACAAGCAGATAAAATCCGCCGGCATGTCTCAGAACATGCCGAAGACGAATGTTGTCCGCTGCTTTTTAATCACCGCTGCCTGTTATATGAAGCCCGCCCGATCATCTGCCGAACCCACGGACTCCCGATTATCTATACCGCAAACGATCAGCGCAACAGCGACTGCTGCCCCCGCAACCTGGCCGGAGCGGAATCGCTGTCCGGATCAAGCGTGGTTGACCTTGACAAGCTTAACACCTTGCTGGTCGCCGTCAATTCCATCTACTTGTCACAGGCTGAAACCGCTGAGACTGAGTTGCGCGTGACCATTACCGCTGCTATTGCCGGGCATTAGTGATAGAGAAAAAACAGGATCAGGCTACTTCAGGCTGGTGATATATCTGCGGACGCCATCAAGGATGCCCTCAGCGGCTAAATCCTGGTAAGCAGACTCTTTTAGACGGGATTCTTCAACGGCATTTGAGAGGAAGGCGGTTTCGACCAGGATACTGGGCATGGCTGCCCCTATCAGAACATAAAAAGGACCCTGTTTGACCCCCAAATTTTTTACATCGCTGTAGCTGGCATGGATTTTTTTATGGAGTGACCTTTGAACTTCATCAGCAAGATGCGCAGAATCGTTCAATTTGTAGTTTGCCATCAGATCAAACAGAATCGCCTGCAACACGCTAACCTTGTCAAGAGACGTGCCGTTCTCCTTGGCAGCCAGTTGCGCGACCTTGTCGGTCTTGGCCAGGTTGAGATAATAGGTCTCAATTCCGGCAGCAGAGTGATTGGGCGCGGCGTTGGCGTGCACTGACAGGAACAGATCGGCACCCACCTTGTTAGCGATGGCGGTGCGTTCCTCCAGCGGGATGAAAACATCGGTCGAGCGTGTCATGACGACGTCCACTTCCAATTCTTCCCTGAACAGCTCCCTCAACCTGAGCCCGATCGCCAGCACAACATCCTTTTCCTGAATACCGCTCGGCCCTACCGCACCTGGGTCATGACCTCCGTGCCCCGGATCAATGACAATTCGCCTGATTTTTGAAATAGACGGCTTTTTGTGCGGACGTGACCATTTTTCTGAAACAGCGGCCTGTACCTCAAGCTTCGGCACCACCACCCGTTCGGGCATAGCACTGACCACCGGTTCAAGACGCGATATCTCCGTCGGACGTTCGCCACGGACATCAATCACCAGCCGTGCCGGGTTGGACAGAGGAAATATTTTATATTCCTTGATGTTTTCGGTATCGAGCACAACCCTTACCACATCAGCCTTGTACTGGCCAACCCGGGCGCCTTTCAGCAAGCCGTCTCCGATGGTGATATTCCTGACGTTTTTCCCCAGACGGGTCCGTTTCAGGTCTACATATACCCGTCCCGGCTTGCCGGGAGCGGTTTTCCCGAGTTCATGCGCCTCCCAGGCGACATCCCGATCCAGTTCCAGCGAAATCCTTGTTGAATCAGGGGTAGACCAGTGTTTCATCTCATTGAGAACAGACAGAGGGGGGATAACAGCAGAGGAGTGGTCACTAAAGGTGACCTTTTTGTCCCTGGCCGCGATGGCCGGGAGCGGCATCAGCAGACAGTAAATGAGGGCACAGGTTAATATGTAAAGGAATCTGTTCATGGGGGCCGCTTTTTGTACCAGCTGAGTCTGTATGAAAAAAGAACGTTCCCCTTGTAGCAGAAATACACGCATGTTTCAACTGATTGGCACTAACACCCCTCCCTCAGCCCCGGCCAGCGTGCCCGCCTTGCCCTCCCCTGCCGCCGCCGGACGAACCTGTTTTTTTAAAATTTTTAGGTGGAGCCCCTTTTACAACGATGAGGCTGTCTCCAAGTTTGGCCCCATTCAGGAGATCGATCGCTTCTCTCGCTTCTTCTTCAGTTGACATCCTGACGTACCCGCATCCTCTGGATTCACCGGAAGCGGGATCGACCACCAGGTGGACGGATGTAACCGTGCCCACAACTGAAAACAGCTTCTGTACTTCATCCTCCGTGACCGAACCGGAGACATGCCCCACATAGATTTCAACACCCATTTATCGTTTCCCCTTTATGCAGACCAGTCATAATTACCCGGTTTTCAACTCATCCACCCTCAAATCATCCGTTTCAGCTCGTCAAGCAGGTTGAGAGCCTCAAGCGGTGTCAGCGTGGAAATATTAAGCTTTTTGAGGCGCTGGCGCAATTGATCTTCGCTGGTTTCAAACAGTGAGAACTGCGGCGACGGCTCACGGGGCGGCTTCCTGCTGCTCTTTGCCAGGCGCGGCGCTCCCTCCTCGAATTCGCCGCTCTCCAGATTACGGAGGATCTCCTTGGCCCGCTCGATAACGTCGGACGGCATCCCTGCCAGTCGGGCAACCTGAATACCGTAGGAGTGGGAGGCGCCCCCCGGGATGATGGTGCGCAGAAATATCACCTGATCGTTCCATTCCCGCACCGCGACGGTAAAGTTCTTGATCCGCTCGCGAGTGGTCGCCAGCTCCGTCAGCTCGTGGTAGTGGGTAGCAAAGAGGGTGCGGCTGCGGCAGGTGGGGGTGTCATGGATATACTCCGCCACCGCCCAAGCTATAGAGACACCGTCAAAGGTCGAAGTGCCGCGGCCGATTTCATCCATGATAATCAGGCTCCGGGGGGTTGCATTGCGGAGGATTCCGGCCGCTTCCATCATCTCCAGCATGAAGGTGGACTGGCCGCGGGCCAGATTATCCCCGGCGCCTACCCTCGTAAAGATCCGATCGGCAATACCGATGCGCGCCTCAGCGGCGGGGACGAAACTGCCGGACTGAGCCATCAGCGTAATCAGAGCGACCTGACGCATATAGGTAGATTTACCCGCCATGTTGGGGCCGGTAATCATCAGCAACTGGTTGCTCTCCGCATCCAGCAGGGTGTCGTTCGGAACGAAACGCTCTCCCAGGTTCATTGCCTCAATCACCGGATGACGTCCGTCGCGGATATCGATGACATCCGAATCATCCACCTGCGGTTTGCTGTAATTACGCTCACCGGCAACAGTTGCCAGCGAGAGGAGTACATCCAGAACGGCCAGGCCGTCGGCCGTCCGGGAAATCCGATCGGCCTGAGCAGACACCAGTTCTCGAATTTCCTGAAACAGGGTGAATTCCAGACCGCAAATCCGCTCCTCAGCCCCCAGCACCTTTTCTTCGTAGTCCTTCAACTCCAGGGTGACATAGCGCTCGGCGTTGGCAAGTGTCTGACGACGGATGTAATCTGCCGGCACGGCGGACAGGTTGCTTTTGGTAACTTCGATCGAATAACCAAACACCCGGTTGTAACGAATTTTAAGGGTTGAGATGCCGGTACGCGCACGCTCCTGGGCCTCAAGCCGGGCGATGAAGCCCTTCCCCTCACTGCTGATTGCACGCAATTCGTCCAGCTCAGCATTATAAGCCGGAGCAATAATTCCGCCTTCCCGAAGTGAAAATGGCGGGGATTCTACAATCCCGCGCGACAACAGCTGGCAGATGTCATCCAACGGGTCAATTGAGCCCTTCAACGACAGCAGAAGGGCCGCCTGCACCCCAGTCAATCGCCCCAGCAGTGGAGGGAGATGGACCAGCGAATCATGCAGCGCCCGAAGATCACGCCCACCTGCGCTGGCCATACCGATGCGGCCATTAAGCCGTTCCAGGTCGGCAATATTTTTAAAGCACCCGATCAACTCTTCGCGCAGATCAGGCGACTCCAGCAACTCTTCAACAGCACCAAGCCGCTGTCTGATCGGCTCCAGCTCAATGAGCGGATAACTGAGCCACTGTTTTAACCTGCGGGCACCCATGGCGGTGCCGGTACGGTCCAGACACCCCAGCAGCGAACCGCTCCGCTTCCCATCGGCCATGCTGGAGGTGATCTCCAGATTGCGGCGGGTGGCGGGATCGAGGGCCAGATGCTGACTGCGCCGCGAGACCAGAAGGTCGCGAATATGCGGCAGCGCCGTCTTCCTGTTTTCACGCAGATAATAAAGGGCCGCAGCTGCGGCCAGCAGGGCGGCCGGCGCACCATCAAGACCGAGCGCTTCGGCCGAGGCGGCCCCGAAGTGTTCACAGAGCAGCGTTGTGGCATAGTCACGGTCATAGATCCAGGCGGGGGCCAGAGAGACAATCCGCTCGC
>JAFLLC010000008.1:0-7120 GCA_019162745.1 Deltaproteobacteria bacterium
TCAACACAGGAATCTAGCGTCTGAAGCAGTAGGGGTCCTTATCAGTAAAGGGGTCAAGGCCGAGACTGGCGGTAACAGCCGGGCAGCCGCGGCAGACAGCATTAAGGGAGCAGCCGGCACAGGCGCTGCTGCCGGCGCGATAGCGGCTTGCGGTCACAGAGGTGTACACATCCTCCAGGCTGTTGCTGAGAATGTTACCGATGGGCGAGGGGAACTTGCGACAGGCGTGCACCTCGCCGTCAGAAAGGATCGAGACGAAATTGAAGGCAGCACCGCAGCCATAGCCGGCACAACCGCCGAACAGTCCGCTGTTGTCCCGCTCAAATAGTGTGTTAAGCAGGCTGTCCTTTAATGTCAGGACCGGATGGCTGTCGAGGGCCGCTGCATATGCTTCGAGAAACTCGCGGTATTCAACGGGAGTCGGCAATTCCAGAGCGGCACCTTCTCCAAACAATGCCAGACGGTTAAAGGTCAACCCCCCCGTAATGCCTTCCAGCTCTTCCGCCAGAGGAATGACCTGCCCCATGTTGCGCCGGGTCAGAGTGAGCATCACCATGTTTGGCACACCCATTTCCGTAAGAGTCCGGAGAAAATCCACCGTACGCCGGTAATTCCCCACTCCTCGGATTTCGTCGTTATGTTCCTCCAATCCTTCCAGGCTGACCTGATAGTAGACCGGCATCCTTATTGCCACAAGCTGCTCGATGGTGGCACGGTCAGTGGCGTTGCCGAGGATGGCGATCATAAAATCCCGCTCTGCGGCAGCCCGGTAAAGCTCCATAAATTGCGGGTACAGTAGTGGATTTCCGCCCGTCAGCGACACTTGCCCCCGAATAAACCGGCCGAGACAGAAGGCACGCAGTTCATCAAGCAGATTGAGAGCGCGCTCGAACGGAAATGCCTGGCGGTTGGAGCGATCATAGCAGTGCCGGCAATGCAGGTCACATTCCTGGGTCAGGTGCCACTGCAGGGAAAACACCTCGGCCTTAATAAAGTCTTCAGATGGAGATGAAGCGGCAATTTCCTGTTCGCGGCAAAGCATTGACGGAGGCGAGAGCAGCAGCCCCTTCCAGACAGCCTCACGCATGACGGCATCGATAACACCGACCGGGACACCCGCCTCGCTGGCCGCATCGAGGGGGTCAATATCTTCAGCTACCAGTTTTATGGCCAGCAGATCGCCCGGTTCTGCTGCGCGGGTCACAACCGTACCCTTCTCCGGCAGGCGCCAGGTGAGGATAATCTCATTGCCGGGAACTACCTTGCTGAGGTCTCGTTTCTTTGCCCGCAGGAACAGCGGGGCGAGATTTAGCCATGCGACAGGAATGGCATGCAAGCTGGGATTGATGCGTAATGAATTGATTGCCAAAGGGAAAATTTCTGCAGGAGCTGCTTTATATTGCGATAATTCAATGCGGGCGAGCCCGGACAAAAACGGAGGTATTCCGGGCCCGCCCTGATGTTCCAGAAAATCCGGAAAGCTGGCTGGGTTCATGTCACTTCCCTCTGTAATACGCATCCAGCTCTTGATACCAAGAAGCGCTCGGCAGAGGGGAAATATTTCAGGCAGCGTATTCATGACATGATATTACCAGACATCTTCTTTATGATTAATCCGCCTTCCGGATGCTGCGTAGCGCGACCGCGCTATTTGGATGAACCGCCTCAACCACTTTTACCGGGCGTCTCTTTAGGCTTCTCGCCTTCCTTCAGGTCCTTTACAGCATCTTTTTTGGCGTCTTTTTTTACTTTTTTTGCCTTTTTGGCATCCTTCTTTTCAACTTTTACCGGTGCCTTCTCTGTCACCTCGGCCTTGTCCTTGGGGGCGCTTCCTGCGCCCGCTCCGCCACCTCAACCGCTTTGAGCCGCACCGGCAGGTGCGGCAATCGAAACACCTGCCACCAAGCTGGCAATGCCAAGCCCTGCTACGAAACTTTTCAGCTGTTCCTTGTCCATGTTCTCACCACCTTTCATGTTTAAATTGATGATGCTACAGTGACTAATTATACCAATATAAAACAACAAATCAACTGGTTTCGATTTAAATATATTGCCCTCTTATTTAAATGCAGATAATGATAATTATTCAAAGCAGATTTTATCGTGAAATGAAACTTTGCTGCAGCGAGCAGGTACTATTATCTCCGTGCCTTACCGCAGATATCATCTATGCTGATTTTGAAAACTCTGGTCTGATCCCAGTCGGCATTGATATACCCAATACCTTTTTCCACAAAATCGGCCGAGTATTTCGGCAGCAACCCTTCCATTCCCAGCCGTTTTTCCGTATCAAAAACCTCTGTTGCCTTGCCAGAGACGACAACGCTTTCGTAGCGGGTCGTAAACTTGTCCGGCAGTACCTCGGTTTCCCCTACTACACAAAATGACACCCTGCTGTTGGCTTCGATATTCTCCAACTTGTGTCCTGCAATGGCGCAGTGAAAATAGATGGAGTTGCCGATCACGCAATAACTGAGTGGGATGCCGTACGGTTGGCCGTCGGCATCGCAAGTGGAGAGAATGCCGTATTCGCCCCGCTCCAGCAGTTCTCTCGCCTCTGCTTCGGTAATTCCTCTTTTTTTGTTGCGTAATTCATGGTGCATTTTTTGTCTCCTCTTTTCCGACCAGGCGGATAAAAAAATCGGGGATGCCGGTTTCAAAGGTCATTCGTCTGCCGTTGACCGGATGGGTAAAGCAGATTGATCTCGCGTGCAGTGCCAGGGTGCCGTAGGTATCATTCCCCTTGCCGTATTTTCTGTCTCCCACGACCGGATGCCCATTTTCTGACAACTGCACCCGGATCTGGTGTTTGCGGCCGGTGAGCAGGTGGATCTCCAGCAGACTGAACCCTTTGACCTCTTTCAGGACCTTATACTCGGTATGGGACAGCTTACCCGCCGCCGGATCGGTGGTGGAATAAACGTTAAAGGCGGAGTTTTCTGTCAGGTAGCTGCTGATCGTCCCTGATTTTGGCGTCAGTGATCCATGCACGATCGTGAGATAGTGCTTGTCGGTACTATCCCAGTTCCCCTGCAGAAAGATCTTGGCAGATTCGCTCTTGGCAAAGATCAGGATGCCGGAGGTGTCGCGGTCCAGGCGGTGGACGATATAAATACGGTTTCGGGAGCGGGGATCACCCTTGCGGACATAGTCGTTGAGGATGGAATGGGCTGTTCTCGACTTGTCCCGCTCCGTCCCCATTGTCAGCAGGCCGCCCGGTTTTTCCACCACAATGATGTCCTTGTCCTCGTAAAGGACCGGGAGACCTTTTGGTTGGTATTTCGCCGGTGGGCGTTTAGAAGTTTGCATGATATTCTTTCTCGAAAAGTTGTTCTTTTTCAGGTTGCGTGGGGGAATTATTTACACTAACATGTCTTAAATTTTCAACCTACCATAAGTTGCAATCTGCTTCCGATTATTCCGCTTCCAGCTCCTGCCGGAACGGCGGTACCTGAATAAAAATAACTGCAGAGGGAGAACATGCAATATGGATACTAAACTTCAAGCAACGCCGATATCTGGTCGGCATCGTGCCCTTAATGCACTGATGGCACCGTTTGGCGGTTGGGACATGCCGATTCAGTACGAGGGGATCATCGCCGAGCACAGCTGGTGCCGCAGTCAGGCAGCACTCTTTGATATCTGCCATATGGGTGAATTCATCTTTCAGGGTGATTTTGAGGCCGGCGGCCTTGAGGACGTTTTTACCTTTTCGGTGAAGACCATTCCTCCCGGGCGTTCACGTTACGGCTTTCTGCTCAACGAGCAGGGGGGGATCATCGACGATCTGATCGTCTTTCGCTTGGCCGAGGACAAGGTCATGATCGTCGTCAACGCTGCGACGGCGCCGAATGATTTTGCCGTTATTCAGGGACGATTGAAAGGTGGCACTTTTACCGATATTACCGCTGCTACCGGTAAACTGGATCTTCAGGGACCGCTCTCCCGCTACGTTATGGTTGAAATCTTCGGGGAGGAGGTCGCTACGCTTCCCTATTTTAAGTTTATCACGGTGAACATCCTCGGTGTCGAAGCTATCGTCAGCCGTACCGGCTATACCGGCGAACTTGGCTATGAGATCTTCATTCCGTCGGAAAAAGTCTGTGAACTGTGGGACCTGTTGTTGACGGACGAACGCGTCAAACCGGCCGGTCTCGGTGCTCGTGACGTACTGCGCCTGGAGGTCGGCTACTCACTGTACGGCAGCGACATCGACGAGGAGACCACACCGCTTGAGGCGGGGTTGGGGAGCTTTGTCAACTTTGAGAAGAACTTTGTCGGCAAGGATGCACTGCTGCGTTTGAAGGAACAGGGAGTGGCGCGGACAAAGGTCGCTTTTGAGGTTTCCGGCCGTCGTTCGCCCCGGCATCATTATGATATCTGCTCTGCAGGGGAAACGGTCGGCAACGTGACCAGCGGTGTGTTCTCACCGATGCTCGGCAAAGGGATCGGTATCGGCTTTGTCAAGCCGCAACTGGCAGCCATCGGTACGCCGCTTACTGTCAGTCACGAGCGGATCAGCATGGAAGCGACCGTCTGCGAGCTGCCGTTTTTCAAGGGCGGGTCGGTCAGGTCGTAACAAAAAGAATTTTCACCACGGAGACACAGAGACACGGAGAAAATCACAATCAGATACTGCTGGGATAATCCTTGGTTTTTATCCAAGAAAGCAGATTTTTACATTTATTGTATTGCTTCTCTCCGTGTCTCCGTGTCTCCGTGGTAAATGCTTATGATTCTGAATGTTTTATCAATAAAAGTGGAGGACAAGACAATGAGCATGTATTTCACCAAGGAACATGAGTGGGTTAAGGTTGAAGGAAACATCGGCACTGTTGGCATCAGCGATCACGCGGCGCACGAACTGGGTGATATCACCTTTGTGGAGCTGCCGAAGATCGGCGCTGTCGTCAAGCAGTTTGGCGTGTTGGGAAGTATCGAGTCGGTCAAGGCCGCCAGTGATATTTTTGCCCCGCTTTCCGGCAAGGTTATCAAGGTAAATGACGCACTGGACACGGCTCCGGAAGCGGTCAACGAGAGCGCTGAAGATGCCGGCTGGATGGCCCAGGTCGAAATCACCGACGAAGCGGAGCTGAAGAACCTGATGACTCAGGCGCAGTACGACGATTACCTCAAAACTCTGTAGGAGAAATATTTATGAACGACAGCCACTACTGTCCCCACACGCCGGAGGAGATTGCCGAGATGCTCTCCGTTATCGGCGTTGCCGGCGTTGAGGAACTTTTCGCACCGATTCCGAAAGAACTGCGAGCCACAACCTTCAACCTTCCCTCCGGGATGTCCGAGTTTGAAACCTTCGGCAGGATGCAGGAAATTGCCGCTGAAAACAGCGGCAAGATGCTCAACTTCATTGGCGGCGGATTTTACGACCACATCATCCCCTCCGTCGTTGATCACCTCTCCGGCCGTGCTGAATTCTACACCGCCTACACCCCGTATCAGCCGGAATGTTCACAGGGGACCCTGCAGGCGCTGTTTGAATACCAGACTGCGATCTGCCGCCTGACCGGGCTGGATGTCTCCAACGCTTCGCTCTACGACGGCGGCACCGCCTGCGCCGAAGCGGCCATGATGGCGCTCCGCGTGACCGGACGGAACAAGATCGTCGTGGATGGCTGCGTCAGCCCCTTCTCCCGTCAAGTATTGAAAACCTACCTCTTCAATCTGGATGTGGAAGTGATCGATGTCGCACCGCTGGACGGTCTGCTCGATCGCGCCGGACTGGCTGCCCTGCTTGACGACAGCGTCGCTGCCGTGCTGGTGCAGAACCCCAATTTCTTCGGCTCTATCGAGGACTTCACCGCTCTGGCTGATCAGGTCCATGCTGCAGGCGCACTGCTGATCGGCTCGGTCTACCCGATCGCACTCGGGATGCTGAAATCACCCGGCGAAGTCGGTATCGATATCGCTGTCGGTGACGGCCAATGCCTCGGCAATCCGCTCTCCTTCGGCGGCCCCTCCTTTGGCTTCATCGCCGCCAAAAAGAAATATATCCGCAACATGCCGGGGCGTATTGTCGGCGAGACCGTAGACCGGAACGGCAAGCGCGGCTATGTGCTGACGCTGCAGGCCCGCGAACAGCATATCAAACGCCATAAGGCGACCTCGAATATCTGTAGTAACCAGGGACTCTGTGCCCTGCGCGGCCTGATCTTCCTCTCCTCCGTCGGGAAAGAGGGAATGGCCGACCTAGCCTGTCTGAACCGCGACAAGGCCGAGTACGCCAAGGCGCAGTTGAGCGCAATTCCAGGTGTCACTGCGCTGCAGTCGGCGGTCACCTTTAATGAATTCACCCTTGTGCTGCCGAAGAACGCCGATGGTGTGGTGCTGGCTCTGCTTGAAAAGGGTATCGCCGCCGGTGTGCCGCTGGGGCAGTATTATGCCGGATCGGAGAACTGTCTGGTCGTGACGGTAACCGAGAAGCGGACCAAGAAGGAAATTGACCTGTTTGCCAAAGAGCTGGAGGTGGCGTTATGCAACTGATCTATGAACAATCGGTGGCTGGTCGTCGCGGCGTTAAGCTGCCGACTTCCGATGTCCCGGCTGCCGCCGCCTTGCCTGCTTCACTGCTCCGTGCAGAAAAAGCCGGTCTGGCCGAAGTTTCCGAGCTTGACCTCGTACGCCACTTTACCAACCTTTCCCGCCGGAACTTTTCGGTGGATACCAACTTCTATCCGCTCGGTTCCTGCACGATGAAGTATAACGCCAAGGTACTGGAAAATGCGGCGAACCTCTTCGCGCCGTTCCATCCGATGACGGCGCTTCTGCCGGGGGGTGTGGAATTCTGCCAGGGGACGCTCGGGATGCTGTATGACCTTGGCCAGCTGTTGGCCGACATCACCGGCATGGATGAAGTTACCACTCAGCCGCTGGCCGGCGCCCATGGCGAGATGACCGGTATCATGCTGGTTTCGGCCTATCATGCCGCCAGAGGGAATAAAGCCAAGAAGAAATACGTCGTTGTTCCCGATTCGTCCCACGGCACAAATCCCGCCTCGGCGGCGATTGCCGGCTACGAGATCATCACCGTGCCGACCGCATCCTACGGTGATATGGATCTGGAACTGTTCAAGGCGGCGATGACCGATGAAGTTGCTGC
>JAFLLC010000008.1:7220-12691 GCA_019162745.1 Deltaproteobacteria bacterium
CAGCTGGAGCATGGCGTGCATGCCATCGACATCGCCAAGTTCCTCATCGACAAGGGGTATCACCCGCCAACGGTTTACTTCCCGATGATCGTCAAGGAAGCTATCATGATCGAGCCGACCGAAACCGAGAGTAAGGCGACCATGGATGCCTTTATCGAGGTGATGATCGAAGCGGCCCAGACCGCGATAAGCAACCCGCAGGCGTTGCACGACGCGCCGCTGACCATGCCGATTTCGCGGCTGGACGAGACCAAGGCGGCACGGGAGCAGAACGTCTGCTGTATCGGATAAGTCTTTGCTCCATAAAGTATGATCTGAAAGCCCCCTGATGATTCGTCGTCAGGGGGCTTTTTTCGGGAGGGAAGCAAGGGGGAGGAGTTGCATGACAAAGATCTGGCTGACGGATATGACGGGGTGTTTCAGGATGGGATTTAGAAAAAAACTATGCGTACGGTAAAGGATGCAAAAAGTCCGCTGGACCTTGATTAATGAATATGCTGTCCGGTATTCACATATCCCCGGTCATCTCCTGCAGCAGATACAGCTTGATGTTAACCTTGCGTACGCACTCTACGACCTCCCTCAGCCGTTCTTCATCGAGTCCGCACTCCTCTTCGACCCCCTGGAAAAACGGAAACCCCTTGGGGAGTGGCGACAAGGCACCGATGCGGTTCAGTGACGCATCTACCAGGTCGTTGACACGCCCTTTGGCCTCCCATGGGTCACGGTAATTGTACTGGCGAGCAACGATCTGCAGGCCGAGACCGTTGGGGAAGATTGCCTTGACTTCAAATGAACACTCCCTCGGGGCGCCATAGTTTTCACTCCAGCCGGACCGCAGCATAACTTCGGCGCCAGCCTCCTTCAGCATGTCTTCGACCGATTCGGCGGTCATTGCGCTGCATGTATCCATTCTATATCTCCATTCGTAATTCGACACCCCACGGCGCCGGTTTTTCTCCTGCAGCGGTCAGCACCCACAAAGTCGGAAATTCCATCTTCCCGGGAGCAGGTCCGACACCGTCGGTAAGATAGATCACCGCAGCGGGGAGCGGGTGCATGGTTTTTGCGTAGTCAAAGACCGGCCGCAGGTCGGTAAAGCCGCCGCCGTCATAGCGCTCCACAATCCCGGGAACACCGCTGAAAGAGCTGACCTGCTGAATGCGGCTGTTGGCGTACAGTACGGTGATGGTAGCATCCCTGCCGCTGGCTATCTGGAGCAGTTCCCGGGCGAACGCTTCCCGCATTTCGGCAGAATTGGTTGAGTCGCTGACATCAATCCCGACCAGCAGGTTGAGCCGGCGCCGTTTTCTGATCCCTGGTGTCGTGTGCTCAAAGCGGCGGTGTTCGCGCATCCAGGAACTCTTCCGGCCGGTTCTGCCGGCGGTGGCGATGAATTGTCGCAGAATCTGGCGCCAGGGGAGTGGAGATGGATGAAGCAGGGCGTCAACAATCTGCCGGAGTTCGGCTGGTGTTTCACCATCACTGCCTCTCAGGCTGTCCCGTGCTATCGCCCGTACAGTCTCCTCAGCCAGCGCCAGCGGCGTGCTGTCGGCATCGCTCCAGAGATCATGGCTGTCCAGGGTCGTATCGGAATCTGCAGCATTTCCGGCTCCGGCGGCGCCACGTTCTTCACGTTCGGCATCTCCATAGCCGCTGCCGGCAAGGTTACCGGTGTCAAACGGTGGCACGAGCTGCTCATAATACTCCTCTGCCGCCAGACCATCCTCTGCACCATAATATTCGGGAAGGAGCGCCTCTTCAGGAAGATCGGCAATTCCAGGGTTAATCGCCAGGTCGCAGGCGACATCCCAGTCATGTTGGTTGCGACCCTTGCGGCGCAGCGGATGAAGATGCAGCAGGTGCTTGACCAGATGCTCCAGCAGAGCCCGCTGTTGTGGCGCCGTCAGAGCAGCGAAAGATGCTGGATCAACCGTCAGAAAAGGGATGCCGTCCCGCACTGTTATTCCCGCTCCCTTGCCGTTTAATGGCCGTTGTTCCCGGCGCAGGTTGAGGATGAAATGCCCGTAGAACGGGCGTTCACGCAGCAGTCGTACGACGGCGTTTTCAAGGGGATTGCTGTTCATGCCTCGCGGGAGATAATCTGGATGGCATCAAAAACCACGCTGTCGTACTTGTCCTGGGCGATAGCGAGCGCCACCTCAGGAATCTTGAGCAGCGACTTGACGAAACCGAAGCGGAGATCTCGTGGCAGTACGGTGATGTAGCCGACCAGATTCACTTCCTGTACCGGCTCCAGTTCGGGGGAGGTTTGTAATGTGGTGATAAGGTCGTTGATCGTGGCTGCCTGGATGTCGTCCCGCTGCCCTGCAGCCTGATCAGCAACCAGTGGCCAGTTGTTCAGCACCTCGGCGGCGGTCAGCGGCCGTCCCTTGTGGTCAGCCAGCCAGCGCATAAAGGTGATGGCGGCTTCCTTGCCGATGACGCCGGCGTAGACCTCCATTTCCAGATCACCGGGGAAACGGCAATTCTTGCGCAGCACGCTGACCATCTCCCAACCGCGTTCGGTCGGTTCGACCTGCAGCTCCATCGGCGCACCCTGGCTAGCGAGCAGAGCGGAGTTACCAGCCAGAAACTGCCGCACGTCACCGGACAACTCCCGCTGTGCGGCATAGCGCGCCCAGCAACGGTAATCGGTTTCGACGTACAGCATGATCATCCGGTCGATCAGGGCCCGGTCGAGCGTGGCGACCTGATAGGTGCCGTCCGGGGGATTGATACTGACAACGACCTTGTGCCGTCGTGAAAGGTGATGGGTGTGCAGCGAGCGGAACAGTCCCTCGGCTGGCGGCTCAACAAACTGAAAGATAGCCTGCAGCGTATCCTCCTGCTGGGCCCGGTTCAGCTCATCGCAATGAACCAGCGTCGGTACTTCATCATCTCCCGGCCACCAGGACGGGCGCGACCAGTGCATGATATCGCCGTCGCGAAAGGGTATGCCGACCAGATCACCGACCTCCATCTGTCCGAGGCGCAACGATATATATTTCCGGTCGATTTCACGGCAGGCCTGAATGATCCCGGCGCTTTTCCCCACCCCGCGATGCCCGACCACGCAGGGGGTCAGGTCTGTTTTGGTGATGATCTCTTTGATGACAATTTTCATCTGTTCAATGTTCATTAAACTTCTCCGACAACTTGAATAGGAGTTTGATTCGTAGCGTTATTTGGAGCTTAGGTCTAGTTGGAGCTTAGGCTTCCAGCCTGAGTTTCGGGCGGGTTAAAGCCCGAATAAGTTTTTGACTCCAGAGATTATTCAAACGATGAGTCCGCTTGAAACTCAGGCAAGATGCCTAAGCTCCTTATCGTGCAAGATGCCTGTATTCGGCAGACTGCACTACCAAATAGCCATTCTTCGGCTACCTGACAAAGGCCAGCCTTCACGGGATTATTCTCAATATACGCGACTGCAGAGTTAAATCCTTGTTCATTACGGATAGCCCGATCAAAATATTCTCGCTGCCAGAACTCACCAACTCTGCCCAGAATCTTGTTCGCTTCACGTGCGGAAAACGATTTCCAGCTATGAATTATCTTCGTTAATGTCCAATCATCCATTGGCGTAAAGAGGACATGGACATGATTGGGCATAATTACCCAAGCATGGAGAGAATATCTCTGGCCATCAAAAAAAAGTAGCGAGTTCTGAACAATTTCAGCGACTGCCGAATTTTTCAACCACACCGCTCCATCTCCCTTATCGAGCAATTGATTGAAAATTCGTATCCGCTCCCTGTTTGCAGCAACTTTGTCCGGTAAAAGAATATGTCCCGTCATCTCCGCAATTTTTTCCTGTGGCAGAGAATCATGAAGTCGAAACGTAACCCCTTGGGGTATAGATCCTCCTTCAAAATGCGGCAGATTGCGGCGATGCCAGTATGGTGTGAATGGTATAGTCATATTTAGTAAGGAAACTTTGCTTTCCTGCCTGAACAGTCGGAGCTTAGGCTTTCAGTCTGAGTTTCAAGCAGGTGTACCGCTTGAACAGCTTTTAAAATCAAAATATTTATTCGGGCATCAACCAGCCCGAAACGCAGGCAGGATGCCTACGCTCCGAAAACACGCTCCATATTATTCTGAGTAGGTACAATAAATTTAGAACCGGCTGAATAACGCATGGATATCGTCGCTGAATAAAATCAGCTCTTCCTTGGTGAATAACCCTCGGTTATTGATTGTCATAATCTGCATCAACGCAGATGACCGTCGCGGATTATTGAAGAGCAACTCAATCTCTTGGTCATGCCTTTGTATGGCTTGGTAGATTGCGAGATAACGTTCATGCTCGCTCTTTTCATTTTCTGAACCGATATTGCCTATCTCCTTGAGAACTTGCTGGCAGTATCGATTCAGCAGAATCGGGTGTAATTGCCGGTAAACTTTCCAATCGGCTTCGCTTATTGAGCGCATAATACCTCAAAATTAGACTTGGCAGAGTTTGTTCACCAATTCGAGAAATGTAGGTTCCTGGGATTTTCAGCCCTTTGATTCCCAGGTAAAACCAATATCATCCAGTCGTTTGATTTTTTCCTCAGGAAATAGTCCCTTTCTCCTTCGCTGCCTCTGTTTACTTACCCATAGGCCCAGTGTTGAGAAACTTTGTGGCACTGCTTGCTTTGTTTTATGCTCGAACTCTTCTGTCTTTAACTTCAAAGACTGTTCAAGCGATACCCCCGCTTGAAACTCAGGCTGGAAGCCTAAGCTCCAGTGAAGTAAGTACTGTTACATTGCAGAATTTGAATACTGGAGCGGATCGCTCAGCCCGGCTTCGGCAAAACCCTTCAGGCGAAGCCTGCAGGAATCGCACTTCCCACACGATAAACCTTCCGGTGTCGGATCGTAGCAGGAATGAGTCAACCCGTAATCCACCCCCAGTTCCACCCCGCGCCGGATGATGTCGGCCTTGGTCATACTGATCAGCGGTGCGTGTATTTTAAATTTTGACGACCCTTCGACTCCGGCCTTGGTCGCTAGATTTGCCATCTTTTCGTACGCCTGGATATATTCCGGGCGGCAGTCCGGATAGCCGGAGTAATCGAGGGAGTTGACGCCGATATAGATATCTGCAGCACCCAGCACCTCGGCCCATCCGAGGGCAAAGGAAAGGAAGATGGTATTGCGGGCAGGGACGTAGGTGACCGGAATATCGCTCCCCACGCCATCTTTGGGTACATCGATATCGGCAGTCAGGGCGCTGCCACCCATCAGGCGCAGGTCAAAATCGACGACCAGATGCTCCGCTGCTCCGATCCGCTTTGCATTCTGCCGGGCGACCGACAGTTCAAAACTATGCCGCTGGCCGTACGAAAAACTGATGGCATAGGGGACAAACCCCTCCGCTCTTGCTATCGCCATACAGGTGGTGGAATCCAGCCCGCTGCTATACAAAACTACCGCTTTACGTTGCATGAAATGGGTCTCCAGGTAAGTATTCTGAACTTTATGGTTGG
>JAFLLC010000076.1:0-10232 GCA_019162745.1 Deltaproteobacteria bacterium
CACTGCCGTGTTTTTATGTTCAAGGAGAGTCTTATGGATACACCAGATACCACTCTGGAAATCAAGACACTGGGCCGCTTCAGTATTTCTGTTACCGGAAAAGCAATTGCGACAGAGTGGCCGGACGAAACAATGAAAATCCTATTCTGTTCGCTCCTTTCGCCGCTGGATCTCTACTTCACCTGGGACCGGGTCTGCCGCTCCATGTGGGGTGTACCGGCAACACCCGCCAGCAGGCGCCTGCTGGAGGAAACCTTTATCCGGCCTCTTAGCAGTCACCTCACCAGAGAACTTGGTTTCAACCCTCTCATTGCTGGAAAAGATGGCATGAGAATCGCACAGAAGCGCATACACCTGGATGCAACCGAGTTCCACGGCGATGTTGTAGAGGGGGTCAGACTATTGTCACTCGGCAACCGTACCGCAGCCCATGAAAAATTCAAAGGGGCTGTCTCACTCTATTCCGGCAGTTATCTACCGGGAATAGAGGGTAAAATCATTACAAGCACGCGCAACGAGCTCGAGTCCCTTTACCAGATTGCGCTTATGAACAGCGTGCCGGCCGCAATTAATTCAGGTGCCCTTCGTTAATCGATGAAAAATATGTAAGACCCACAATTCCTTTACCTTATCTCGATCCACCATATATGGCAGTTGCGTTAAAAATGACGCTTTCCACTGACGGCTTTCCCGACACCCCGCACATCCCCTCTTTAATTTTACCCGCATAATCATATTGTTGCACTCGCAGTAACCACAAATCTCCTCTGGCACGTTAGTTGCGAAGTACCCTTTGGCAGAACATGAGCAATCTCATGCTTTCAGCTAAATATGTCTAAAAGGAGAAATACCATGAAATCAAGTACGAAAGACCAGGCAAAAGGGATGTTCCACCAAGTGAAGGGTTCAGCCAAGGAGATCGCCGGGAAACTGACCGACACCCCGGAACTGGAAGGTGAAGGTACCGGTGAAAAGATTGCCGGAAAAGTCCAGGAAAAGGTCGGTCAGGTCGAGAAGGTTTTGGAAAAGTAGTGAATACTTAAAAGACAACTTCATCAACAAGAAAAAGGAGAACGACGTATGAAAGCATTATATTCTATATCTATGGTCGCAACAGCAGCCATGTTGGCTGTCAGCGTACCTGTACATGCTGCAAGTACGGACAGCCGCATCGAATCATCCGCCAGGCAGTCGTATGTGTTCAAGACCTACCTGAAAAATGATGACATCAAGGTTCAGTCCAAGAACGGCGACGTCACCCTGACAGGTATGGTCCTTGAAGAATCCCACAAGACATTGGCCCATGAGACCGTGATAAGCCTTCCAGGCGTCAAGAGTGTAAATAACAAACTGGAACTCAAAAACGCACCCCCTAGCGCAAACTCGGATGCGTGGCTTACGGCAAAAGTAAAGACCACCCTGCTATTTCATCGCAGCGTGAGAGCCGGTACAACCGAGGTTGACGTTAAAGACGGCGTCGTGACCCTCCGCGGCGTAGTTGCCAACCAGGCGCAAAAAGATTTGACGACTGAATACGCCAAGGATGTAGAAGGGGTTAAAGACGTAAACAATGAGATGACCGTGAAAATAGTAAAAAACAAACGAACTGTAGGCGAAAAGATTGACGACGCCTCCATCACCTCCCAGGTCAAGATGACACTGCTGTATCACCGCTCAACCAGTGCCATTAAAACCAAGGTAACAACCAAAAATGGAATTGTTACATTGAGCGGCACAGCCGAGAATCTGGCCCAATTCAATCTGGCAGCCAAACTCGCCAGCGACGTAAACGGCGTGAAGAGTGTTAAGAACCTGATGTCAGTAGAGTAGTAAAACTGCGTAACCGTGGCCGGCGTGCAGCGTTGTAAAAGCCGGCTGCGGTGACAGGAACGGGGTAATCAGAAATTGGCCTGCCGGATCGTGTATTAACATGCTAAAGTTATGACTCCATAAGTTTTTCTGGAGGGGAACAGTGATGATGATCATCAAAACTTCCGTTCTACTATTTCTGCTCATATTGTTCCTGAACATCGGTGCTGGATGTGCAACCTTGCCGAACGTTTCTGAAACGATTGATGAGGTGCCTGCCGCACAGGACAATCGTCAAATTGTGTCATCCAAAGGAGCGCTATCCCCGCAACAAAGCAAGGCTGTCATGGAACGGCTGAAGCGATCCGTCAACCAGACTGACGTCCTGGAGCGCCATACCGCAGTGGTAGAATCGGTCACGACAAGCCCGCTGACGAAGGGGAATAAAGTGTCTCTGCTCGCCGATGGTCAGGCCGCTTATGCGGCAATGTTCAAAGCGATACAGAACGCCAAAGAGCATATTAACCTTGAAAGCTACATCATTGAAGATGATGAGACAGGGCGCAAATTTGCCGACCTGCTGCTGCAAAAGCAGGCGGAAGGCGTCCAGGTAAATATAATTTATGACAGCGTGGGGAGCCTGAATACCCCCGCTGCTTTTTTCCAGCGCTTGAAGGATGGGGGAATTCAGGTTGTCGAATTCAATCAGCTAAATCCGCTGGAGGTGGGTGGAAAATGGGGAGTGACCCACCGGGATCACCGCAAGATTCTGATCGCTGACGGCAAAGTCGCCATTATGGGTGGCATCAACATCAGCAAGGTTTATTCGAGCACCCCTTTCAAGCGGAAAAAAAACAAAAAGGCGCCAATTCACTGGCGTGACACGGATGTCCAAATTGAAGGCCCGGCGGTGGCTGAATTCCAGAAGCTTTTTCTTGATACCTGGGTGAAGCAGAAGGGGTCAAAACTTTCAGGACAAAGTTATTTCCCGGAGATAAAAGCGAAAGGCAATGCCTTGGTGCGAGTGGTCGGCAGCACTCCGGGAGAGAGCAATAGAATACCTTTTATTGTCTATGTGTCGGCGATCACTTTTGCAGAACATTCCATCCACATGACCAATTCCTATTTTTTCCCCGACGACCAGATCATAAAAGCCTTGGCTGATGCTGCCGGGCGCGGCGTTGACGTCAGGATCATTCTACCCGGGATCACCGATTCCGAGTTGGCATTACATGCACAGAGACATTATTATTCCGACCTTTTGAAATCGGGAGTGAAGTTGTACGAGCACAAAACTTCCCTGCTGCACGCTAAAACCGCGACGATTGATCAGGTCTGGTCAACCGTAGGTTCAACCAACATGGATTTTTTAAGCCTGTTGAACAATGACGAGGTGAATGCGGTGGTTCTGGACAAGAAGTTTGCCGCCGAAATGGAGCAGATGTTTGTCAGGGACCTTGCGGATTCGAAGCAGATTCAACTGACCAAATGGGAAAAAAGACCTTTGCGGCACAAGGTCAGGGAGTGGTTTGTCAGTTTATTCGTCCGCTGGATGTAGCAGTCGCCAACATTGAAGAGAGTCATGTGAAACATATGCAGAAGATTAGATACATTCCTGAATTTTTTCTGTTGCTGCTCACAGCCGCAGTTCTTTTTTCTGCCGGCTCAGCCTCAACCTCAGCTGCGCTAAGACCCATCCAGGGCGAAGAACTGCTGCTCGACACCTATCACAGAAACATGGCCGGACTGAGGACAAACAGCTTCGGCCTTCCTCTGGTTGTGAAATCCTTTGAGCGGAACAAGATAAAGTGCACGTGGATGTCTACGGTATTTTAGATTCGGCGGTAAAAACCTGCTCGCCGATATGAAAGACCGCGGGGAAATCGTCGATGGTCATTTCACGGATACGGAGGGTGTCTTTGCCGGCTGACGATGTTTCTGCCATATAGGTAACCTCATTGTTATTATAGGGTAGGAAAGACCTAAACAATAACCCCTAGGCAAATGTCAGTCAAAGCAATTTAGAATAGTGCTGATTTTCCGCAGAGGGGACTGAGCCATTTGCCAATTCCTCAACACAACCCGTTATATATGGCAGTTATGTTAAACATGACGGAATCTGCCTTCCATCTCCACTCCAGACCTCACACACCCTTTTCATTTTACCCCGTACATTCATTCTGTTGCGCTCGCTGTCTCCGCAGTTCTTCTCTGGCACGTAAGTTGCGGTGTATTTTAGCATCAGAACATAAACACGGTCGTACTTTCTGCTAATTTTACTTACGAAGGAGTAATGAACATGAAAAAACCACTTTTGGTTGGAATGGCAATTCTGATGCTGGTAGCTTCAACTTTGACAGGGTGTCTTATGGTGCCGGTAGATGACGGTTATCGCGGCGACAATCATCATCGTGGCGGGCATGACGGAGATCGTCATGATCGTCGTTAAGAACATCAGGATCTGATGGATTTCCCGGGGTAGAGCCAAAACAGTGATGCCCACGCTGTACTCTACCCCGGAATCTAACAAACAAAGCGCCGAAAATATGGTATAATTCCCGGTAAAACAATTGATGCCGTACTTTCGCAGACGTTAGTATCTTCCTCCCTTGAACGGGACGTATGTGATTATGCCAGAAGTCCATCATCTCATTCTGAAGAGTGCCTCTGTATGCCTGATCCCACACCCCCTTATTTACGTGCTCCCGCCGAACGAGACCACGGAGCAATCCGTGCCGTTTTCGCATTCTTGGCGCTCTGGTTATTCCTTGCCGCACCTCTCCATGCAGCTGAACCTGTCGAGATCGTCGTTACCGGCATCGGGGATGATGCATTGAAAAATGTCCAGGAGTCGCTCGTTCTCCCTGCTGGATTGGTACGCGAAGGAACCGTGGACCGCAGTTGGCTTGAACGTTTCGCAAAGCAGGCGAATGAAAAAACCAGGAGTGCGCTGGAGCCGTTCGGTTATTACAACGCTCTGGTCGCGGTTACGATCGAAACGGCCGGAGAAAGCTATCGTCTGCTGGTTAAGGTGGTGCCGGGTGAACCGGTGCGCCTGACCGAAGTAACGGTGACTCTGTCCGGGGCGGGCAAGGATGAAAGGCGCTTGCGCAGGATGGTTGAAAAGTTTCCCCTGAACAAAGGGGACGTGCTGCTGCATCAGAGGTACGAAGAGGCCAAGGGAGCGTTTAAATCACGAGCTCAGAATTTCGGCTATCTGGATGCGGAATTTTTACGGCACGAAATCCGCATCACCGAGTCCGCCACAACCGCCACGATCGAACTCCTTCTGGATACCGGTGAGAAGTATTATTTCGGAAAGACGAACATTCAGGGAGCACCCGACTATCCGGACAGTTTTCTGCGCCGTCATCTGACCTATAAACCGGGCGAAATATTTTCCTATCCCCGTCTCGGCGAAACGCAGCGGAACTTCACCAACTCAGAGCGTTTTAAAGAGGTGGTCGTCATAGCGGAAAAAGAGAATGCAGAAGCGTTCAAGGTGCCGGTAAACGTGCAGTTGAAAGCCGGACCGCGTATAAGCCTGCGCCCCGGGATAGGCTACGGCACGGACACCGGTGCTCGTTTTACCCTCCGTTACCGAGATTTAAACATGTTTCACCTGGGACATGAATTGTATTCCAATCTCTATATTGCCGAACGGCTTCAGGGTATCGTGACCGGCTATATAATCCCCAGCTCAACTGATGTCAGAAGCTCCACGACGCTGCAGCTGAACCTGCAACAGGAGGATACGACAACCTATTACAGCAGGATAGCGGCGCTGGAGCTTGATCGAAACCGGAGTCTCGGCAAGGGCAAACTGATCACCGCCTATGTAAAAGCCCAATATGAAGATTATACCGTTGGTGACCAGAAATCCACCGCACGCCTCCTGCTGCCGGGGGTCCGGTTTTCTGATAATCGCTACGACAACCTGATACGTCCCCGCCGTGGTTTTCGTTACGGATTTGATCTGCGCGGCACACACCAGGCGCTCGGTTCGGACACCGCCCTCGTCCAGACCCTCGCCGAGGGGAGTCATCTCCTCCGGCTCCCCTGGCGCCTTTCCCTGCATACGCGCGCAAAGGGTGGCGCAACCCTGCTGAGCGATCCGCTCAGCGACATCCCCCCTTCGCTCCGTTTCTTTACCGGCGGCGACCAGAGTGTGCGAGGCTATTCCTACCAATCCCTCGGGCCGCGCGATGCATCCGGCCAGGTTGTAGGTGGAAAACAACTCCTGGCAGGCAGCATTGAACTGGAGCGGGCGCTGCGCAAGGATTGGGGCGTTTCAGTCTTTTACGATGCCGGCAACACCTTTAATTCATTCTCCTCTTTCACCGTGGCCCAGGGAGCCGGCGTCGGCCTGCACTACTATACTTCGGTGGGAGGCTTGAATCTTTCCCTGGCCCAGCCGCTCGGAGTGGAAAACCCGTCGCTTCATATCCACTTCACCGTGGGGTTTGAACTTTGAAGCGGCTGATCGGACGAATTATCGGCGCGACGGTGGCGCTTGTTCTGACAACTGCTGCAATTGCGGTCTTCGCCTGGATCGTCGCGACGACGAACGGCACCCGCTGGCTTCTGACATCGGTGATTCCCCTGAGCGGCGTCAGCTTTTCCGCCCGAAAGATCGAAGGGAGAATAGCCGACCACCTGCTCCTCACGGAGGTGCGAGCCGGTCTGGCAGGGAAAAGACTGGAGTTTGGAACCGTTGAGTTCCGCTGGCAGCCGCTCCTGCTGCTGTCCGGCACAATCGCCCTCCAGAAACTGACCCTCAACGAAGTGCGGATTCAGGATGACACACCACCCGACAACAAACCCACGGATCTGACCTGGCCGAGAGCCTCCGGAACTGCGCAGCTGTTTGATGGAAGCATAGCGCAATTGCGGGTGACAAACTTTAGCTACCGCCGCCTGCAGGAACAACCGCTGCTGGTGACGTCGATTGCCGGCTCTGCAATCTGGCAGGAGGGACTCCTCTCCATCACCCACCTCGAAGCGCTATCCCCTTCCGGGCAGATAAAAGGCAGCGTCTCGGCCGGCTTTGGTCGCCCCTCCCTGTCGGCAGACCTCACGGTTGCCCTGGCACAACCGCTAGCTGAGATGGACCGGTTTCATCTGCAGGCGCGCCAAAGTCACGGCACTGGCTCCGAACAGCTTGCCGGGACCCTCACGATTGCCGGGAGTTCCGGTGTACGGAAGCTGCTGGAGCTTAGCGGCGATGTCGGCATGGCAAAGAGCGTTTTCAACCTGCGCCGACTCCGGCTGACCAGACCGGAGCAAAAAGGGGTGATAACTGCCGTTGGATCGCTGGCGTTCACCCCCCTGGAGTCGCTGCTGTCGTTACAGGTCAAGGCGGACAGTCTCGATCTTGGCCCCGAGTTTAACGTGCCGACGAACCTCTCCGGCACGATGAAGTTTGCGGGGACGCTCGACAGCTATCGGGGCGAAGTTAAACTTGCCAACCTGGCCCGCGGATGGCAGGCGGCTGCTGTTTCCGCTGTATATCAAGGCAACCGTGAGGGGATGAAAGTGGCACCGTTTAACGCCACGGTTCTCGATGGCACTCTGGTGGGAAACCTTGATATGGAGTGGCGGAACGGTTTTACGCTGCAAGGGGGTATCAGCGGCAGGAATCTCAACCCGGCCAGGGTTGATCCAGGTTGGAAGGGGGTGGCTAATTTTAATGCAACCGGCAAACTGGCCTGGTCCGGGAAGGCGCCAGTCACGGGAAGCATCAGCGGCGCCCTGCTGGAGAGCAGTTTGCACGGGCAGGCGCTTACAGGTGGTCTGCAGGCGAAGTTTGCCGACAACAATATATCACTACCCCGGCTGGCGCTTCAGGGTAAAGGCTTTGACATACACGCCTCGGGGGAATTGAACCAGCGGCTGTCTCTGGCTGTGCAGATCAGCGACCTTTCCCGGCTGGTTCCGGGAGCGGCCGGAACGCTCAGGGGAGATGGCTGGATGCGCTGGCGCGACCGGCAACTCAGCGGCGCCATTGCCGGCAACGGGAACGGGCTTGCCTACGACGGGGCGCGGATAGCAGTTGCAACTCTGACCGCCCGACTCCTTCAAGGCACGGGTTACCCCCTGCATATCACCGCAACCCTGCAGGATGCGGCATATGACGGCTACAAACTGGATGCCGTAACAGTTGCTGCGGACGGGACGCTGCAGCGTCACAGCGTCAATGCAACGCTCCGTTCATCCGGTGCCGAAGCGCACATGACGCTGGCTGCAGGGTATAACGCCGACCTCTGGAAGGGAGAGATTACCCGTCTTGCAGGGAGGGACAAAAGCGGAGCATGGAAGCTGACCGCTCCGGCGTCATTTTCCGTAAGTCCCGATAAATTTATCCTCTCCCCCCTTGCTCTTTCAGCCGGTGCAGAGGAGCGTCTCGAAATCGCCGCAGATTTAAAGCTGAAGCCGCTCACCGGTCAGCTTCGTGCGCAATGGTCCGGCCTTGACCTGGCCAGAGCCACCCCCTACCTGAAGGATGTGAAGATTACGGGAAGCAGCCTCGGCAGACTCCGGTTAGGCTTTCTCCCCGAAAAGCGGCTCACCCTGGCTGGGAGCGCCGCCGGCAGCGGGACATTCACCGGGCAGGGAGGGAGCATAACTCTGCGGCAGAGCACGGTAACATTTGACGGCGGCGAACAGGGGATGCGGGTCAGGGTGGATCTTGATGCGGCAAACGGCGGCAGCTTGAAAGGGAGTTATTCATCAACCGCTCCACTCCGTCTGACCATGCCTGAGAGGGGGGAAGTAACTGCCGAATTGAGAGGGATAGACCTTGCACTATTCGAACCGTGGCTCCCCGAGGATACCAGAGTTAAAGGGCGCATCAGCGGCCGGGCCAAAGGGGTGCTGCTCCCGGGACAACGCTTTGAACTGGACGGCAACGGTGTACTTTCCGATGGGTCGTATCGACAGGTAAAGCCTGATGGAGAACTGAACCTGGCCTTTAAATCGGCAACGGCTGCGTGGGGGTGGCGTGGAGAATCCCTGTCCGGCACTCTTTCCGTGACGATGGCCCAATACGGGCAGGCCCGGGGAAGCTTCCGGCTGCCGCTGCCGGCACATTTTCCGGTTGCCCTCAACCCGAAGGGGCCTTTACGGGCCACACTGACCGGACAGGCCCAGGAAAAGGGCATTATTACTGCCCTCTTCCCTGGATTAGTCCAGGAAAGCTTCGGAGAGCTTGACGCCGAACTTGATATCGGCGGGAGTTGGGAAGTGCCACAAATCGAAGGAAAGCTGCGTCTGGCCAAGGGGGGTGCATATCTCCCGACCGCCGGCATCCGTATCAAGGACGTGCAGCTCGCAGCTCGCCTGGAAAAGAATCTTATCAGGATAGACTCTTTCCGGGCGGCGTCAGGCCCGGGGCATATCGAGGGGACGGCACTGATTACCCTTGATGGGTGGAATGTGCAGAGTTATAAGGGCACCTTAAGCGGTGAAAATTTTCAGACTGTCCATTTCCCCGAACTCCAAATCACCAGTGCACCGAAGCTAAGCTTTGAAGGGACTCCTCAAAAGCTTAAGCTGCGCGGTGAACTGGCTCTTCCTGAACTGAGAATTGTCGGGGAGCAATCGCACAAGGTCATTGAGCCGAGCAGCGATGTCATTCGGCAGGGAAAGGTCGTGACGGCAGAAAAGAGTTCTCCGCTGCTTTTGGACATTCAGGTCCGGGTTCTGCTCGGCGAGAAGGTTTTTATCAAGGTTGCCGGGATAGACGCCCAGTTGGACGGAGCGGTGGATCTTTCAATGAGCGCTCTGGACAGAATTACCAGCAGGGGGGAGATCAAGGTGGTCAAAGGGCGCTACCGGACCTACGGAGTAAACCTTGAAATTGTTCGCGGACGTCTTTTCTTCGCGGGTGGCCCCGTCAACCGCCCGACCCTGGATTTTCTGGCTCTACGTACGATTGGCGACGTGCGCGCCGGCGTAACAGTGGCAGGAACTCTCCAGAGGCCGGTAACCAAGCTCTACTCCGAGCCGGCCATGCCGGACGTCGATGTCCTTGCGTATATCGTGCTCGGGCATCCGCTCGGCAGCAGCGGCCAACAGGCAGGTCTCGTGGCCCAGGCTGCCGGGGCACTCCTCACTTCCAGTCAGGCGACGGTGCTGCAGGAACAGATAAAAAACCATCTTGGCTTGAGTACCCTGGAGATCCAGGAAGGTGTAGGTGGAACCGGCAGCCCAATGGGGTACAAGCCGCTTCAGGTAACCGCTCCCGGGACAATAGCGGCAACACAGCAGCCCGGCGTAACAGAGACGGTGCTTACCGTGGGTAAGTATCTGACCCCGCAAATCTATATCAGCTACGGCAAATCACTTTTTACCGGAAGCAGCCTGTTCCGGCTGCGTTATGATATTTTCAAACAGTGGCAGATCGAAACCCAGACCGGCAGCGG
>JAFLLC010000076.1:10332-12626 GCA_019162745.1 Deltaproteobacteria bacterium
GCGGCAGCCTTGTGCAGCTTCGGCACCGAATAATCGATCATGATCGTCGGCTTCAGGCCGAATATTTTTTCGATCGCCAAGCTGAGAACGCCTACCGGATCGGTGGCTATCAGTGCCGCATGGTCGTACCAGCGCAACTCCTGCTTTCGCTTGACGTACTCCCGCCATGGCTCGAAAATATACGCACCCAGCAGGGAACCGGCGACAGGAGTGACAATCAGGTCCTGGATGGAGGGCTTCTCGTAAAAGCACTCAGGACCGAACTCGTACAGTGTCGATATCAGCGTTGAGTAAAAGAACGATGACTTTTTATCAAAACCACGCTCTCTGGCACGAGTATAGTACGTGGCTCCCCAGTAAGGATGGAGGATATAGTTGATGTAGAATTTATCATTATCAATGACGGGATGAATAAAGTTATCACCATACTTTCTAAGACTGTTCTTTTTTTCCTCGCTGCTCCAACCGGAAACACTCTCCGGCAACACCAGTGTAACCCCCGCAGCCACAACCTGAGAGCCGAATAAAATCCCCGTGTCACGCCAGAGACCGTTCCAATCCGGAACGCGATTTTCTAAGACAGATTTATATGATAACGATTCATATGATTCTATTTCATCAGCAGGCGCAACTGCAGTGCCGTCGGTATGCCCGGAACTTTTGACTGCCAACTTAACGTTACTGTTCTCTGTATTTTTATCTCCCTCCCCTCCCTTTACGATGCCAGCCCTCTCTTCGGCATTACCGGTAAAACCGGTGGCGGCAGAGTACGGAAGGATGAATTCATGGTCAAGCGGATAGATTGTACTCGCGGATGACTCTGTATGAAGTGCCAAAAGCAGCAACAGCGCGGCAGAAGCAAGTAGGACAAGCGGCCCGAACCGCTTGCAAATTACAGGATAGAAAGCATTAGGGTACACGTAGGCCTCGCAATTATCGTTACATCTGGTTGATTGTGGCAATGTTTTTCTGGTCAGCGGAGGAGGTGATGCAGGAGACTAGCTGCACTGCGGCAAAATCCTACAATCTTACGAACTGATTATCCTACCAACTTTTCATAAAATTTCATATCTTCCCCACTTTTGCAAGTTATTTTCCAAGTCGTTTACGAAAAAGGAGCGCACCTCTGTGCGCTCCTTTTATCGTGTCCAGGTTCCCATTTAGCGCTTTACAGAACCCTTCGCCCCTGAATAACACGTACCAGAACGACTATTATAGCAATCACCAGCAGAATATGGATCATACCCCCCATTGTATATGCGGTAACCATACCTAACAACCAGAGCACTATAAGTATTACACAAATTGTCCATAACATAATATTCCCCTTTTGTTGGCTCTGCTTTCGGCAGCGTCAGGCACTGCCGTTTTTTGCCTTTTAGGCGCTCTGCGCCGAGCTTTCTGTTGAAGAGTAACTACTTACTTCCCGCCGTACAATTCCGGTTCTATTTCATCCAGGGCGGTTATTACCGGGTGAAGAGATATTTTTAAAGACTCCAGATCCTGAATGGTTTTAGTGGCAACCGGAGTTATGGTTTCAACCCCTTTAGGCGTCAAGTCATTGGAGAGGTATATGCGGATTTCCTTCAGATCAGACATGGCGGCAAGGTATGAAACCTTGACTCCGGCGCCTGCTGCAGGTATCCGGGCATAAATCTCAGATAATTTGAGGCGGCGTTCTTCGCTTTGCTCACGGATCTGAGGATTTTTGTAAGCGATCCCCTGTTTTTCCCATTCGGCAAAGTACTCCCTGCTGTTCAACTTCATCTCATCCAGGCGTTTGACCGCCCGACTACCCTCATTTTCAAGCTTGCTGACATTGTCTGAATAAGCGTCGAATGCTTTTTCCAGATCGGGTTGTCCCGGCTTGACAAGAGATTCAAGTGATGCAGAGGTAAGATCAATCTGGACGACCATTTTTCTCATTTCGCTGTCGACGTCCTGTATTGAGCCGGAGGCACTTGAGGCCCGATCCATACCGGTCGTTGCGCAACCACCGACTAATGAAGCGGTCCCGAGTAAAAACATGGCAAAAATAGGTAGCGAGCGGTTTCTTAGTTTCATGATGTTCTCCTTTTGAATGTGCATTAGTAGCAAATGTTTTAAGTGTATCCCTCTTTGTTGGTATTTCAATTAATTGGACGAAATAAAGATTATACCATTTGAATGCAGATGAGATGCCAAGAGCATGAGATAATCCAGAGCATTGAATTAAACCCGTAATATCAGAGTATTAGATTAACAGGAGAAAGTAGGAGAAGGACATGCAGCGACTCGTCAGGCCTCAATATTTG
>JAFLLC010000236.1 GCA_019162745.1 Deltaproteobacteria bacterium
GACTCCCACCACCTCCACCAAAAAATGCGTAAGTAGCTAATAATATTAGTTGCAACGTTAGATCAAGAGTTCAAATGAGTCTCCTTTTCAGCTTCGGTACACCGATCAGTACACTTTCGGTACACCGGACAGTACAAAAGGAGACTTTTTTATGGCAAAATGTTACCTTCTTCAAACTCCGGCAAACTGGTTTTTTCGGCGCAAGGTTCCTGATGATCTACGCGATAAAATCGGACGGCGCGAAATCAAAGTATCACTTCAAACTGGAAGTAAACAAGCCGCAACACAGTTGGCGTTAGAACTTGTTGTTAAGACAGACCAGCTCTTCAAAATATTGAGAGGTACTACAATGACGAACCGCATCTTCATACCTGGATTGACAGAGATGAAGTTTGAGTCCACCGTCAATAATGACGGATCAGTGAACCGAAAAGCTGAATTTTCCATAGAGGAACTTTGCACTTTGTGGCAAGTGGGCAATAATGGAAATACTCGAGCAAATACTCTTTTGCAGCAGATTGAAGAGGTAATCCAACCGCCCACTCCGACGATTGTACATGTTCAACCGCAATCAACTCCAATCCAAAACTTATCGGACGTGTCCTACGTGCCAGCGATCCAAGTTTCCCCAATCGCTCCCCAAAATATAGCTCATTCCTTAACTCCGTCGAATCATCATAAAGACTCTGCAATTGATTATGATCCGGATGATGATATACCAGTAACTTCCAAAAAACTGTCCGAGGCTATCAAAGAATTCATGGCGCTTGGCGCAGAAATGGATCGATGGAAAAACGAAAAGATAACTACTGAAGCTGAAACGGATTTAAAATTACTTATTGAAGTACTCGGAGATCGTCCTATCGCCAGTGTTACAGCAAAGCACGCGCTTAGGTTCCGACGCGCACTTACACAAATCCCCAAATACCGCAAAACACGCCCTCAATATTCTAATCGAACGATTAAAGACTTAATTAATGACAGCACCATTCCGAAAGAAGACCTTTTAAGCAATGTCTACATTAACAGCCTCATCGGTGCCTGTTCAGGTCTTTATCATTGGGCTTTTAGCGGAAACTACAACCCTTTCGAGGCTCTTAAAAAGAAAGAACGTGGCGCTGACTACCTGAAACGTAAATCCTTTGATGATAGTCAGCTTTTGCAAATATTTAGCCATGATATCTTTACGGGTGGTAGACCGAATAAAGTATATCAATACTGGTCTCCATTAATTGCATTGCTCGGCGGTATGCGTCAAACCGAGATTGCACAATTATGCCTGACCGATATTTTTGAGCGTAACGGTGTGTACGGCATCAATATGACCGAAAACCAGCCCGGTCATACAATAAAAACCGATAAAAGTCGAAGGTTTGTTCCGATTCATAAAGAGCTAATCCGGCTCGGTTTTATGGAGAGAGTGGAGTATCTACAAAAGAGAGGCGAAAAACGCTTATTTCCGGAACTGTACCTTTGGGAAACAGACCCTAATCGTCCGAAAGGCAAAAAAGTTTATGTCGGACAAACGATCAGTAAATGGTTCAACGGCGAGAATCGTTTTCTGGATAGTATCGGACTCACCGATGACAAAATATGCTTCCACAGTTTTCGAAAAAACTTCATCACCAAGATGGCATTAAAAGGTGTTCCAAGAGAGGATCGAACCGCGATCGTCGGTCATGAAGACGGTGACACTCACGATATCTATATCACTGAGTTCGATTACCAAAAATTAAAGGGTTTCGTTGATAGTGTTGATTTCAGCGCAGCGTTCGTGAATGTTGTGAAATGGACTCTTAGTTGGGGGTAACTCGAAAGAGACAAATTTGAATAATCTTAGGAGATGTGTATGGAACTTTAGCTGGATGGCTGCCAGATTTATGTTTATCTATAACTACTCTGAACTCCTTGGGCTTTTTAAGGACGTCCAGGATCATCTCGACTATTATACCTATCAACAAAAACAACCGGGACTCTCCTGAATTATTCAGGGAATCCCGGCCTCAAAGACAGTTACACTTTTTGCCATTCCTCAGCGAATTAGCGACAGAAGACGGAAAGATAAAACTGGGTAAGCAAGTACTGTTACCCTGAGACCATATACTTGAACGCAAAAGCGCTTCGCTATGTGACATTGATACCAAGTGCGGGAACTCCGTTTTTGATTGTGACGCCTTATTCTGTGTTACAGTTTTATCGTTCGACGAATATGTATCGCTGAACCTGACCCCTCGTCTTCCACAAGCCTGCCCATTTCCGCTTCTAGTTCCGCCAACCCGCTCACTATGCTGACTTGCTGAAACCCTAGATCCGCTTCGATAGAAGCAAGGTACTGCAACAGCCGGATGTAAAGGTTTTCTGATATGATGATGGTGCGACTCTCCTCCTCTGAACACTCCGTGGCTCTCGACACGAGCACGCGGCAATCAGTTACAAAATCAATTATTTTTTCAATGAATGCTTGAAATTCCTCATTTTCTATTGCTAGTTCAGTGGCAAGTTTGTGCAAGATTTTGATGTCACGCTCGAGCTGGGCAGTACGTTTAAACTGGAAATTGTCCATCTTTTTCTCTCCTTTAGTATATGTCGGTAGGTTCTTTGAAGAAAATAGACGCAATAGTCTAGTTGCTGGCAAAAACATGCCTCTGATTTTGGACCAGAGATATATGCGACTTTTATCTAGTCCGGTCATGATCTTTTCCTCCTGCTCTTGCTGGTGCAGTAGATGCTCCAGGTTCCGGGTTGAACACGCCTTTTAGAACGTTATAAGCCGTCGCCATTGAGATGACTCGCATATCTGGATTTGTGGTCTGTTCATAAACCATAAATCCCGCAAAAGACATCATGATGCCGAAGGACATTTCACGGTTGTCCAAAAAATGTTGCTTCCTCTGGTCATCAGATGGCCGGAATGAAGGGTCTTTCGCTAGTTCATAAACCAGATCACTGTCGTGGACGCAGGATCTTTCCGCGAACAGTCGCTCGAAATCCTGCTGATTGAGCTTCATGGCGGTTGAGTAGATAAACCGGTAAAGGGCGAAATGGAAGTGGCTCGCCGTTTCCAGCACTACTGAAATAGGTGATGGAGTGGTTTCCTGTGGTGAAGGCAAATCATTTGGATCGAGGTATTCTTCTGCGAGCTGTGCAAATGTTCGGTAATAATCTCGGTTTAGTCCTAGCTGAACCCACTCTTCTGCACGTTCCATTGAAAAACTTTCGTCACGGGCAAGCTTCCTGGCAACAAGCTCATGGACTTTTGCTTTCACTACGATCGATTTATCTGAGCTGCTTTCGTACATCTGCTCAAATGTTTTTATCTCTGACGTTGTCAGTAAATCGGCCAGATTTTTCCGCTTCTCCACTTCCATGCCGCCTGCTTGAAGATCTGTCAGGGTCACGACCTCTTCGACGGTTTGATACCGGCCAACTCTGAGATGCATAGGATTATACTGAAGTGCTGATAACGACATGACGGGCTCCTTTGGAGGTTCTGCCTCCGGTTAACGTAAAAATGATATTCTTGACTTACTTTGACTGCTTCGTGATTCCGCCTGCTTCATTGCTGCCTTTAGTATCTCGGCGTCTCGGCCTTCTTTTGAACGCCGATCCGGCGCTAACTCCATCGCTTTTTGTGGTTTTATGGCTTCAATTTGTCGATGTTTTCCGGTAATTGACTGAATCCGGGTTACATCTCTTTGCGGTTTTGTTTCACTTTGTTCCGAGGACACGCCGCTTTTAGCTTGTTGTGACAGAAGCAATATCTGCTGCCTGACGGCTGTGGCATAATCACGGCGTTGCTCATACTCTGAGATCAGCGCCATGAACTTGTCCGTTGATGCAGGTACTGGTTTTGCGATGACTATAGAGGCGGCTCTGGTATGTGATTCATATTCTGCCAGCATCTGATTGAACGTATTGGCCGGTTTCGGCCTGATTGTTTCTGCCGCTTTGTCTTGGTCATATTTGTCTATTGCCAGAACCTGGCGGATTTCATTACGAACAAAAGCATCAGCAATCGATTCAAGCGGTAGATTCCGTAGCTGGGCATTGGTATGCCTGCCGATTATTGCGGCGGCGGCGTTTGTGAATTGGTCGCGTTTCGGCCTGTCTGGGTCAATTGCCACTCGGGTGCGTGTTCCAGTGTCGTCAATTACTATCTGTGAGTGTTTTGTAAAACACTTGCCGATTGCCGCTGTGACAGCATTCTCCACCTGTTCTGCAAGCTCTGAGATACGGTGATCATCGCCTTTCTTTGGAGCTACTGGCTCGTATGGGCTGCTCCATTTGCCATCCTCAAACGTCTTTGTGCCGATCAACCCTTGGATGTGGATATTCTTCCTGAGACGTACAGCGTCTTCAATACTGACCGGTATACGGTCGCCTTTTGTGTGAATTGTGAAGACTGCGGGGAGGGTCTTCGGGAAAATGTCGCGCACGGCTTTTAGTGCGTTCATGACTTTTTCAACAGCGTCTGGATCGTCTGCTTCGGGCAGGGGAATCGGCTCCATGATCATCTTGAAATGCTTGCCCTCGGTTTTATATTGCAACGTTAAATCTGCATCGTGGACAAGTTTTGCGAGTGCTCTGATTTCATCCCTGCCGCCCCATTTGAAGTTGCCTGAACGTTGTTCCAGAAGATCGTGATGGCGTTTAATTCTGTCGCGGTTTTGCTGAACCTTTTTTGACTCACTCGGCTGAAAATCAGTCGCCGCCATGTTCTGATAATGGGTCGCTTCCGTCGCCTCAAATTGCTGTTGATACTCCTCTAATAGCTGTTGCATTGCCTCCCTGAAAGCCGCGTCCTGCATGATTTCCGTTGTTTCTACGATTCCAGTTTCCTCTTTTCTCAGCAGATATCCAACGGCCCAGGAGGCATTTCCGGTTGATGAAGAACAGCGCATAATTTTCACCATTTGCCTCCTGTTGAGCGGTTAATGATCTTGGAAATAACGCTCGTTGGTGTTTTGCACGTTTTTGTATCGAACAATTTTCGTCTCTGCAGGTGGACGCAATGTCGAAAAATGTACTCACAGAAGAAGTATTGTGAGTAGCCGTCGGGAGTCGAAAAGTCGGAAAATAGTCACATGGCACCTAACCATCCGAAGTACGTGAACGTACCTCGGGTAAAAGCCGATGCGTCGGTAAATGAAACTATGCCAAGGGGCCATGCCAACGAAGTCATACTTTTCGTTGCTGTCGGTGTTCGCCAGCCTACGAAAAGGTTGGTTGGCATCATTGGCACAACCTATCGTGATATTTCATCAGTATGAAATTTCCTGCTGAGGGAGAAACAGACGATGGAAACAAAAGCAAAACCGCTGCGCTGCATGAGGAAAAAGGACGCCAAGAAACGCTTTGTAGACAAATCATTCCGTGTCCACCCGGATGATTTGCGCTATCGGACTTTGACCGTACCGATTGACGTGTATGATGCCGATGAAATCCGTATTTTTCTTAAAAATACCGCTTCCATGTGGCCGCAACCACAAGAGACACGGGTTGCTGCCAGATTACTTGAAGCTGTTGCGCTAAATTTGCCTCTGGAGGAATTTATCGGCGAGTCATCCATCATTCCTCCGATGCGTCACTTTATACCTCGGAAAACAATCGTTGCTGGCTTCTGGTTTCCGGTCGCTATAGCTGAACGGCTCACTGCTATGAAAGCTTTGAGACCGAGACTCCGGACTGCCAGTGATACTGATGCTGTCGCGATTTTCCTCATTGAAGCGGTGTCCCGGTACATTCGACCGCAGCTACAGATAACAACTCCTGTTGCTTCGCGAGTTGTTCACATGGATCACACTCCGGACGAGGAAATTACCGCTCTGCGTGGGGAACTCCATCTGCTCCGGGCAATGTACAAAGTGGTCGAAAGTGATTTGATTCAGGAACGCGGAAAATGCCCGGCTGCCGAAACTGATGGTGCATCAATTGACGAGGATATTTTTGTCCAGCTTGCCGAAGCAGTGTATCATCGCGACGAATACAAGGCGGCGCTCGACAAGGAGAAGTTGAGGACAAAAGCACAATTGAGGGAAATTGAGGAGTTGCAGCAGATTACCATCAAGATGAAATATTCCAGCAGAGAATAATTCATCATAGTTCTACCACGAGGGTCATACAGGGTTGACTCGGGTACTTCGGTTAATAGGAATCATTATCGGAATCGCTTGTAGAACTTCTGGGACAACAGGGGGAACCACGTAGTGAGCTTGTTGATGTGCACCATAATATATATGCAACGACACTATGGTGGCACAGATCTTCGAACCGAACTTTTCCGCCCAAGCGTTCCACCATCGGAGAGAGATGGTGAAATGCCTGATCGGAAAAGTTGATACGACTTGTAAAGCTTGAACCAACAGACAGAGTCAGCTCATATCACGCCGCGCTCCATTCCACTCCTTTTCAGCATGTTTTGCGCGAAGGCCTGTGCTGAACAAGCTTCCACTCAGTTCCATTTCGGCGGCGTCATATTCGCCCAGGCTTTCAGACGGTCTGACAAACCAGCTGGAAATGCTGGATTGCCCGACTGCCTAACCGACAATAATAAGAACTGCCTATGTTGACTTGATCTGTTTGGGATAAGTGTACTCCAACACTTTTTTACTTAATTATGTTAACTCCGTAGCCCCTCAACATTTTTTCTACTTCATTTTTGACTTTGTCCTGAAGATGCGCCGGTTCAAGTACTTGTGCCTCTGCACCAAACGACAGCACCCATTTTTTCACATCGTACCAGCCGGACGTTTTCATCCAGAGCACAATCGATCCGTCCTTTTGTTCAGTGATTGTCTGTTCTTGCGCCCATTGCCGTTCCCTGACGTAAGGTGCTTGACCAGCGGAGAACCAGATTTTCACTTCAAGTGGATCATCATAGAACATTCCGAAGGATCGATCCAACAGCGCTTCCGGATCAAAATCGATGGGATAAACAAAGGCAGAGTCCGTTGCTTCAATCTGAACAATTCGTTCAACCGCCAGCACTCGAATGTCGCCGAAGCGTGTCGCCCTGACGAACAGATAAAGTCCACCGTCTCGCTCGAAAAAACGGAGCGGATCAATCTGGTACTTCTTGGTTTTGTCGTCCGCAAAGGAGTGGTACTCGACAACACACGTATGCTGTCCCAGGATTGCCTCGGACAAAGATTCAATCAACGCCTCTTTGCCAGCATAGTCCTTGGCAAAACGCACTGACGGCACAAACAGACTGCGCACTCGCTCCAGTTTATCAGCAAGCCCATCGGGAATAAAAGCTCCCAGCTTGGTAAATGCCCGTTCAATGCCATCACCTATATCTGTACCCTTGAACAGCTTGGCATGTCCCCGAAGGAAATGAAGAGCCACTACTTCACCGACGTTCAGGTTCAAATCAAGCACCTTGACATCAGATAGAGATTTACACTGCTCTGTAGCCAACGAAAAACGCTTACCACCGCCGTCCAGTTTTTCTTCATCCAAAATAAAACCAAAATCATCCTTTATTGTAGCCAGAAAACGATACACCTGACGATTTTGGGATCCCAGTCTTCGTTCCAACTCATCTACAGTTGTTCCGGTAGGTTGTGAAAGAAGCGTGATACCCTGGATAAATTTCTTCAATATCAGTCCGCGCATGAAAAACTCCATTTTTTACGAAATTAATCTGTATTTGTGACCAAAAATGACACTCGGCGGGCGCAATACTATCACCAACAATACGCGGAGGGAAGTTTATGGAACATATATCGACATGGGGTAAGAATGTTAACAGCAGATTCACCTTTGATAACTTTCTGGGACTCAAAGGCAACAGCGCCGCTTTACAGGCTGCTCGTTTACTAGCTGAAGGAAACAACACCAGCGCCCTTTGTCCCCTTGTAATAGTATCCCAGCTTGGCATGGGAAAGACGCACCTGCTCTGCGCAATTGCAAACCAGGTAGTAAAGATGCAGCCAAACGCAAAATGCATGCTTACAGATGGCGAGCGTTTTTCTTACAACCTGAAGCAATCTTGTCAAAAAGGACTACTAGATGAGTACAGTACTTTTTTATGCTCAAGTGATTATTTCCTCTTCGATACACTCGATTTTATTGCTGGAAAGAGTCTCGAAGAACGGGAACTACTCCGACTGATAGACACGCTTACAGCTCGGTCTATAAGGTGCGTTTTCACTTTGTACACTCCTCCGTCACAGGTTGGAAACCTTATTCCAAGGTTAAAGGAATGGCTGGAAAGTGGCCGGATCGTCACAATCGATGAAAATATACTTTCCGATGTAAATGACAGAACAAAAACCATTCGGTTTATTGCGAAAAAACATCAAATACAACTTGCCGTTGGAGAAATTGAAATCATTGCCAATGCAGGTGTTTTCAGTTTCCGGGTGTTGGAAGGGATTCTAATAAGGATTCAGGCGTATCTAAAACTCAAATGCGCGACCGTTCCCATTGAAGAAATGATCCGAAAGTGCAGCTCATAAGAAAATATGACTGATTGTAGATTGCCTACACGTAACACTAACAAAGGAGAAAACACCATGGCAGAAAAAGACATTAACCAGGAAAAGAAAAATAACAGCCTCGACGACTACGGAATAATCTACATTTCCGGTGCTATTGATGGTGGCAGGGCGGAAACCGTCTGTAAGGAAATCATTGGCTACAATATAAAAGCCGAAGTCAGCCAGATCCAGATGATTATTAACTCTCCCGGTGGTTCCTGCTCGGCAGGCTTCTCCATAATCGACATCATGGAATGGTCGCGAATTCCTATCTACACGACCGGAATCGGCATGATTGCCTCAATGGGATTGCTGATTTTCATGACCGGTGAAAAGGGGCACCGGGTCATAACGCCGCGAACATCAATACTCTCACATCGTTTTTCCTCCTTAAGTGCAGGAAACCATAGTCAACTCATTGCCGGTCGCAAAGAAGAAGATCTGGAGCATGAACGCATTCTGCAACACTACCTGGCCTATTCCAACATCAAGGAAAAGGACGAATTGGAGCACTACCTTCTGCGCGACGTGGATACGTGGCTTTCATCGGATGAGGCGATTCAATATGGCCTGGCTGATGTTATTGAATCGGTACGGAAACGCTGAACTGATATTCTGAAAGGAAGCAGCCATGATACAAACTCATAAATACGATACAGATCAAGCAGCTCAGGTTATTGCTTTTCAGCCAGCGCGGGTGGAACCGCAACACGAAATCGGTTTATACCCATTCACCGATAACCTTGATCACCTGATGGCCTTGGAGTTGGAATCAAAATGGATGTTGGCGGTGGCGTTCCTGCGACGTGGTGCTAATAAACAGAGTGATGAAGACAATATAGAGACCAGTAGTCACCCTTTGTCAGCCTTCACCATTGGTGTTGATCTGAAACAGGCTGAACAGCTTTTGTCGCAAACAATAAACAGTAATCGCCGCCGAGAAGAATTATCCTTACAGAAGGGTGTATCTCTCAGATTTATTGAGTTCTGTCATACATGGCAGCTCGATAACTTCGAGCGAAGCGTGGTCATGTTGCTGCTGATGCAATACGCTGCTCCCGATTTTATAGCGATGTACAAGGAAAGCGGCCTGGAACGCTATAGCTACAATGGTATGGAAATTGGTGGTCTATTGGCTCTCACCTCTCCTGATCTGCGCAGTCAGCTTGCTAACAGGCGATATTTCAGCGTCAACGCAACCTTGCTGAAAAAACGGGTAGTGCTGGCAGGAGCCGTTGACAGCACTACCAATATACTGGGGCTTTCGATCTATCTTCACGAAAGTAACGTCTGCTTTCTCCTTGGTGATAACAACCACTACCACATAGCTTTCAGCTTTATCCGCCAGGAACGGAGCAACGTAAAACTTGAGCAGATTGTATTGCCGGAAAAACTGAAACGTGATGTGACAAGCAGTGTGGAACGCTACCTGACAGGACGACAGAATGGCACTCTGGAAGAATTTGATACGTTCTTCGGCTATGGAACCGGTTTGGCGTTACTCTTTCACGGTCCATCAGGAACCGGTAAAACCATGCTGGCAAAGGGTCTGGCAAACCAATTTGACTGTCCGCTTCTTTCACTTAACCTTGATGATATCAAGGAAATCAAGATGAGTGATGAAGATATACTCAGCTTTTTATTTCGTGAAGCGGCACTGCTGGGGGCTATCGTATTTCTGGATGAATGTGACGACCTTTTCAGCGGTGCCAGTAATACCAGTTTGAGCCGTTCTCTTCTATTGGAAATGGAAAAATCCCGCTGTATCACCATCCTGGCAACCAACAGACCGGTGGAGCTGGACCCTGCCATGGAACGGCGGCTGGCAATGAAAGTGCACTTCACCTTGCCTGATGCCGCCTTGCGGTTGCAAATGTGGCAGGCGCTCATGCCCAGCTCAGTCAGCTTTGCCGCTGATGCGAATTTAGCCGACCTGGCCGATCGTTATCAGTTTACCGGTGGTTTGATCCGCAATAGCATCTTTCTGGCGATCACTTCAGCCAATCGTGGTGATGATGACAAGCCACTCTTAACCGCTGCACTGCTGCATAGCGCCGCTGAAAAACAGGCAGCAACCCTTGCTGATGAAAGCGGACTTTGTCAGATGTATTCTCCAGCGATGTCTATTAACACCTTGCCTCTCCGTTCACGGCAGCGAGCTGAACTGAAAAACCTCGGCAGTGTTTGGAAGTCACTAGAATCGCGGCGATTGGGGCTTTCGCTGCTGGTCAGTTCTTCGGATATTGCCGCCGGTGTTCAGGCAGTGGAAGGGCTTGCTGACGTGTGCGGTCTGAAAGTACGGTCGTTTGATTACCGGCGGGTTATCTCACTGGCGGATAGCGACAGGGTGATTGATCCGGTTACGCAGCGGAAGGTTCTGCCGATGGATTATGCTTTTTCGCCGACCGCCTGCGACGCTTCTCTGACCTTGTTTGTCGATCATGATGGCTTTATGCAGCAAAAACTTGATGACAAAAAAGATGTCTCACTGGATCTGCTGATGCGGGATCTTGTGGCAAGACTGCGCAGTCATAACGGTTTGTTCTGTATGGTTACCAAGGACATTAAGCAGAACCATGTCCCGCAGGAATTTAACCTGCACATCAATCTGGAACATCCGTCTGAAGAACACCAGATTCGCCGCTGGGAAGAAGTGCTTGGCAGAGGTTGCGTTGATGACGATGAATTGGTGAAGTTGGTGGAAACACATCCCATGCACATTACCCAGATTGATGTTATTGCCCGTCAGGCAGAGATACTCGCAACCATCAAAGGGAACATGACAGGTAAACCGCGACTTGTTGATGCTCATGAGGTGATCAGCAGATACCGGCAGGCGCAATCAACGCCGCTATTATTCGGAAGAAAGTGAGAACATATGGAAGCGCAATTGGAAAATATCGATCTGGAACAACGATGTGTAGCAGTAAGGGCATTGTCAGAGCTGTCAAAAGTTCCGCTATCGGAGAAAGTTGTCCGGTATTTGGCGGAGAGTCCACACGGAACAGATAGTCGCGAAATCAAAGGATTGCTGGTGCGATTTCAGTCATATGCGGCGTTACTGGATCTGGAGTTAACGGAGGAGATTACGGACGAATTATTCTGGGGGGATCCGAGGTTCTGTGATAGGTTGGCAAATGCTTAAATACATCAAGTATTGCAGTTGAAATGTATGAATGACAAAAGAAAATGAGGGATTCAGTATGACAAGCGAGTTGGAAATTGCAAATGCTCTGTTAGAGACGGCCAAAGAAAAAATATTGGCAATTGAATTAAAAGAAATGGAAGAAGGACTACGTTTTAATATTTTTCGTATTCTCGACAGGTTTGATGATGAAGAAAAAGGACATTCTGCTTTTTTGGCTGAGTTATTGAATCCAAAGGGCAAACATGGTCGTGGAAATCTATTTTTGAATTTATTTATTGATAACTTAAAAGAAGAAATAACCAATGATAAATTAGATGGCTACCTTAGTGGCAACGAGGAGTGTAACTTTTTTGTGGAAACAGAAAAGAGCACAATGGATGGAAGAATCGATATCTTGATCCGTAGCGACAAATTGTTAATTGCAATTGAAAATAAAATATATGCTGAAGATCAACCGAAACAACTAGAACGGTACAAGCAGTATTTGAACAGTTTCAAAGCAGAAAATGTCCTTATTTATCTAACACTTTATGGTTACGATCCCTCAAATGCCAGCAAAGGTATACTTCATGATGAGGATTATTATTGTATTTCATATGATTTCATTGTGGCTTGGCTGAAAGCATGCCTTGATATCTGCAAAATTACACATTTGAAAACAATTATTGAACAATACATTCAATGTGTCGAAACTTTAACAGGAAAGACAGGGACTACTATGACAAACGAATTATCTAATTTGCTGATTGAGCCAAAAAATTTAGATGCTGCTATTAAGTTATCAAAGTCAATCAATCATGTCAAAACAAGCATATTGAATAATTTTCTTAACGAACTTTATAGCCAAGTTAATACATACGTGCAAAGTGCAAATAAAAATAATCAAATGATCAAGTTGGAGTTGAACTAAACCGCTTCGCGGCAACTTAAAACCTAATAAAAACAGAACTAT
>JAFLLC010000195.1 GCA_019162745.1 Deltaproteobacteria bacterium
TGAATTTGACTACCTTCTTCTCGCCGATTTGAATTTCTTTGCCGGTTTGGGGATTGCGACCGGTCCGGGCTGCCCGTGTGGTCACAGAGAATGAGCCAAAGCCGATAAGGGTAACGGTTTCTTCTTTAGCCAGTGCCGTTGCAATGGCTTCAAGCATTGATTTCAGGCTTTTCTCTGCTTCGATCTTGGTGAGGCCTGCTGATTCAGCAACTTGTGTGACGAGTTCTGCTTTGTTCATGTACTTTCTCCTGTTGATTTTATGGTGATGTGGGGCGGATGCTACTGCATCGGGCGTATACGTACTTCAATGTTGGATGTGTCTCTGAGTAATTCAGTGAGTTTTGTCGGATCAGTTTCTCCATAGTGGTAAGGATAGAGAATTTTCGGTTTGAATGCTTTTGCTGCATCTGCCACCATCTCCGGCGTCATAGTATACGGAAGATTCATCGGCAGAAAGGCACAATAAATGCCTTGCAGAGCCTTCATCTCTGGGATGTTCTCGGTATCTCCTGCGATATAGAGACGCTTGTCACCAAAGGCCAGCACATAGCCATTACCGATACCTTTCGGATGAAAGAACTGGCCATTATCTCGTTTATGCACGAGATTATAGGCAGGAACAGCCTCAACCTTAAGACCCAGGACCGTCTGAACATCACCATTTCTCATAATTATTCCTCCCGGCACCCTATCAGAGCAAACAGGCGGAATCACCACCACCGTATCGGTGACTCGAATACTCTGGAGAGCCACCTGGTCAAGATGGTCAGGATGATCGTGGGTAAGGAAAATCAGGTCAGCCTTGGGCAGCTTCGTATAATCAGCCACCCGGCTGTAGGGATCAATATGGATGACTTTGCCTCCGAAGGTCATCATCAATGATCCATGCCCGATAAAAGCAATCTCCACATCACCGGCTGAGGTATTGATGACATCTCTCATTTTCACCTCCTGGGCAGTTACCGTTCGTACACCAAAAGACAGTATCATTACGATGAAAGCTAATGCGATTTTCATATCAGGCCCCCCTCCTCTTTTGATTGTAGGTGAATACATATCAAAACGAACCCTATTATTTTAAAGCGACCAAATCTCGACCGAAAGAATTAGCTCGGGCTAAGGTTTCTTCCTGGGGGAGAATGTCTTCTATGGCCCGTGTTCCAGTTGCCTGGATTGGACCTACTAATGTAACGCCAAAAAAAGAACACCCATAGCCTTGGGTAATAAAAGAAAAATTTGAGTTGTATATCCACAGACGGCTCATACCTGCATTGTCCAAGAGGAGAATTTTCCTTGCTCCGTAATGTTCCTGGGACAATCCCTTCAAAACTGCAGCAATTCAGTGCATTGTTCTCCACCTGGATGAAAAGCTTCTTTTCGGCAGGGTTTATCGACGATAACCTAGCATTTATTTCCTAGTAGTGCCGGGTTAATTGTTAACTGATCAAGAGTCCTTCGGTGTCCTTTTTTTCAACATTGGAAGTTTTCTATTTTCACATGGAAGTTTGTATGTTAACTTCCATGTGAAAATAAACTATACAACTGAGGAGTCTAAATGTGCGCTAAAAAAATTTCAAGAGATTATTCAATATCATTTCCAGCAATTAGAGGTGTACAGGCAGGAAATGAGTACTATGTCACAATGTGCCCATTAAAGTTGCTGCCAACCATGTTTCAAGCAATTATAACAGATATCCAACCTGAACTCAGAGCTCAAAGAGAGTTGAATAAAGGTAGAGTTGCACCAATTACCCGTTATTTACTTGAGAATTCAGATAACTATATTTTTTCTTCAATCGCTGCTTCAATAGATCGTGAAGTTGAATTTGAATCTTATGGAGATGATATTATTGGGAGAAAAATTGGCACGTTAAGTGTCTCTATGGATGCAAAATTTATTATAAATGACGGGCAGCATCGAGTTACAGCAATTATTGAAGCCCTAAGGGCCGACCCAACACTGGAGAATGAAACAATCTCTGTAGTTCTATTTGTTGACTGTGGGCTCAGTCACAGCCAACAAATGTTCGCTGATTTAAACAGATATGCAGTTAGGCCTACAAAATCGCTTTCTATTTTGTATGATCATAGAGATCCCCTTGCCAGATTGTCGAATGATTTGGTTCACGGAGTGTCTGTTTTTAAAGGAATGACTGAAATGGCAAAGAGTTCTATCTCTAATCGTTCACGTAAGCTGTTTACATTGAGTAGTATTTATCAAGCCACGAAAACATTCTTGCAAAAAGGTGAAAATGGGGATGTTACAGAAAAAGAGCGTAAACTGACCTTTGATTTCTGGGAAGCCATTGCCGATAACATGCCTGACTGGAAAGCAGCTCTTCATAAAAAGGTTGCAACCAGTGAGTTAAGAAGTGACTACATCCACGCACATGGAATAGCGTTACAAGCTTTGGCTATTGCTGGCAATAACCTTATTAAGGTTGAGCCAACCACTTGGAAACGGACATTAAGCAAGATATATAAAATAGACTGGGCACGTGAAAATGCAACTCTTTGGGAAGGGCGTGCCCTGATTGGTGGCACTCTCAATAAATCGCAAAAAAATGTTATTCTTACTGCCAATTTGATAAAGCAGACACTCGGGCTACCCTTAGCTCCGCAAGAAGAGATTATTGAAAGAAATTACCTCAAAGGACGAAATGAAAACGAAAGTTTGTGAAAATATAAGGGACTCTGAATTTGATAATTACCTTGCCAAACTCTATCAAGAAATTCGTGACGTTTATCTTGCCGACAGTCGACCATGGGTGGTCGGTTTCAGTGGAGGGAAAGACTCAACCGCAACGTTACAGTTAATTTGGTCAAGCCTTAAAGAATTACGGCCAGAACAGTTAACAAAACAAGTGTTTGTGATTTCGTCAGATACTTTTGTTGAAACTCCTGTAATCGTAAATCATATCCACAAGGCCCATGAACTCATCGATAAATGCGCAAAAGAGCAACAGTTGCCATTTAAAGCCATAAAAGTAACCCCAAAAATAAGTGATACGTTTTGGGTAAACATAGTAGGTCGCGGATACCCTGCCCCTTATAGCCGATTTCGTTGGTGTACTGACCGGTTGAAAATTGAACCAGCAAACAAATTTATTACAGATACTGTAGCAATTTACGGCGAGGTTGTTGTGGTTTTGGGTGCCAGGTTTTCAGAAAGTGCATCACGTGCTGTTTCTATGAATAAAAGACGCATTGTTGGAAATAATCTAACTCGCCATAGCACACTACCTAATGCTTGGGTGTATACGCCCATAGAAGAGTGGAAGACACTTGAAGTATGGGAATATCTTCTTTCATATCCGTCTCCCTGGAGCTTTGACAACGAAGACCTAAAACAATTGTACCAAAACGCACAAGATGGAGATTGCCCACTTGTAGTAGATAAGACTTCGCCATCTTGTGGTAATAGCCGATTTGGTTGTTGGTCCTGTACAGTAATCAATAAAGATGTATCAATGGAGTCAATGATTAATAGCGGCGAAAAATGGCTTCAACCACTGTTGGACTTTCGTGATTGGCTGGCAGAAACTAAAGATCCATCTCGTAAAGAAGAAATTAGATCTGTTAGAAGACGCAACGGCAGGGTGCAGTTTCAAGAAACAGATGATGGTGGAAAAAAGCTTATTTGGGGACCTTTCACTCTCGACTTCAGAAAAATTATATTAGAAAAGCTATTGGAGGCTCAACTTGCCCTTCAAAAAAGCCCAAAGGGTGCTGAGATTATTTTAGTCTCAGAAAAAGAGCTCCTCGAGATTAGACGATTATGGCTTTTCGAAGAAGGCGATTGGGAAGATTCGATACCCTACATTTATAAAAAGAAAACTGGTAATGATCTAGAAATTATTGAGAATGATTGGGCTGGTATGGGTGGTTTGGAGTTACAAATTCTTCAAGATACATGTAAAGATTATAATCTTCCTGTTGGCCTACTTACAGAGTTGTTTGATACAGAACGTCGTCAATTTGGTATGAGCAGAAGGTCTACTATTTTCAATGATATTGAAAAAATTCTGAGAAAAGACTGGAGGAATCGCAGGGATGTACTTGCGGAAGCCGGAATCAATCCAGATGCAATAGCTTCCTTTGATTAAGGTTTTGACACAATGTTAATAAAGAAAATAATACTCGAAAATTATGGACTTTACGCAGGCAGAGTGGAGCTCAATCTTGCCCCCCGTTCCGCAAAACCGAGAGCACAACCTATTATCCTTTTTGGTGGCAAAAATGGTGCAGGAAAAACCACTCTTTTGGAAGCCTTGAGGCTTGTTCTATACGGAAAAGGTTTTACAAATATTAGGTTAACCAATGCTGACTATGACGCCTATTTGAAAGAAAGAATTCACAATGGCGGAAATTCTGTTTTGCCTATCAATTTTGCACGAATTGCTATTGAATTTAACTACGTCACGATGGGTGAACAAGCTACCTATTACGTTGAGCGATCATGGAAAATAAAAACTAATGATAAGGGGATTGAGGAAACTCTGCAAATCTCTATCAATGGTCATTCCGAAGAAAATGTTACTGAAGAGTACTGGAAAGGGTTCATCGAAGGCATCATCCCGGAACGGCTCTCACAACTATTCTTTTTTGACGGTGAAAAAATAAAAAATATTGCATCTGATGATGTTGGGAATGATGTCCTTGCAGATTCAATCAAAACATTATTGGGGCTCGATATTGTTGAAAAATTAAAAGCAGATCTAACCATCTATAAAAATAGAGCATTGAAGAATAATTCTATTACAGGAGATAAGCGAAGATGGGTTGAAATTGACAAGACAATCAGTCAACTTAAATGGGAAATCGACCAATGTCTGAGTGAAAAGCTCCCCTCTATTCGAACAAAGCTCGAAGGAAAGCTAACTGAAACTAGAAGTAGGGAAACTGATCTACACAAGGAAGGGAACCTGTTTGTAACACGCCGTGATTCCATTAAAATGGAAAGGAATAAACTTGCGTCACAAGTTGAAATGCTAGAAGCAGAAATCAGGCAGAAATGTGAGGGTAGTTTCCCTTTCTGTCTATGCCCAACAATTTCGGGGCGCCTGCGAAAACAAATTGAGACTGAAGCTGAGTTTAAACGGCAGACAATAATTCGGGACGAAATAGAAACATATACAATAGAAATTTTAGATGCCGCTAATGCTATTCCTAAGCTTGATACTGATACACTATCCAAATTCAAACAACTGGTTACTGACCTTGCAAGCCCAAGGCTTAAATTGTCAAATGATCTTCAAAACACGGAGATCATTCTTGGCCTAACCGAAGTAACGGCCAATACCACAAAAGCAACTCTTGAGAATGCAGAGTTTCAGACAAAACAGACTGTACATGAATTAAGCATAAAGTTACAAACGGCCACTCATCAACTTCGCGAAATTACTATAGAGATGGGAAAAATACCAAAAGAAGAGCAAGTAAAACCCATCTTTATGGAGCTGGCTATTTTAAACCAAGAGCGTGGAGCCTTGCAGCAGGAGGAGAAACGACTACTCGAACAGGTTGATATCTTTAAGAATGAGCTGAAAACACATCAAAAAGAACTTGAAAAACTTATTGAGCGTCAAAAGTCCCAAGACAGTTTGATGGTGGTGGATAAGATCAACCAAGTGCTAGATGCATACCTCTTAAAACTCACAATCAGCAAGACAGACCAGCTCAAAAGAAGTGTTGCTGAAGCATTCAACTGCTTATCTCGAAAAGGAGATATGCTAAAAAAGATTGAAATTGATCCCATGACTTTTGAGGTCACTCTTTACGATCACGCTGAAAATTCCATCCCGAAAAAGAACCTGTCTTCAGGAGAGAAGCAGCTTTATGCGATTGCAATGCTATGGGGTTTAGCAAAAACTTCAGGTCGCCCCTTGCCGGTTATTATTGATACACCACTTGCAAGGTTAGACAGTGACCATCGTATGAATTTGATTACAAACTATTTCCCTGAGGCCTCGCATCAGGTGATATTGCTATCAACAGATACAGAAGTTGATCAAATGTTATTCTCGGAACTCAAGCCGTTTGTTTCGCATTGTTACCACCTGAAATTTGATCCAAAAACGCAAAGTACGGGAGTGGAAGAAGAATACTTTTGGCCGGAGAATAACACATGTCTGAATTAACACTACAGCGTATTCCATTTACCGTTGAAGCAGATAATCGCCTTCGTCTATTAAAATCCAGAACTGGAATTACCCCAAACATCCTTTGCCGAATCGGCTTTTGTATGTCCCTTGAGGAGCCCGGTGTTCCTTTTTTACTTCCAGTAGATTCCAAGCCGGGGCGAGAAATCAATCGGTATACGTTGCTGGGCAAAGATGATCTAATCTATGTGTCGCTATTGATGGTATGGCTTCAGAAGGATAAAATATCGTTGACCGAAGTTAACGACATGTTTTTAGCCCATATTAATAGAGGGGTGGAGATATTGGCGGCAAGGGTGAAGTCAATTAGTGACCTAGGCAGTTTGTAGATGGTTCCAATTATTTGTTCCTATACGGAATCTTCTTCATATTCAATGAAACGCTGCACAATTATGCTGGGTTCTAAGTCATTAAAAAAGGTGGCATCTCCAGTGAAATGTAAGAAACGTTTTTAGTCAAATACAAGTGAACCAGAATCAATTTCCTTAGATTGAAAGGATATATTGCCTAGTGTCCCTAAGGCAAAAGGAACGCCAAAAAACACAAATAATTTCATAGAATCTTTTTTTGACACCTTTTTGTTCGACATCAATGCGAAATTTATACTTAGCATCAAATAGCATTTTCCAACTGCCAAAATGCCTTATCTTTAATCATTAGTGGTTTCCCGTCACCGATGTTACAAATACTCACATGTTTCTCCAACCCTGATATCTCTGCCGTAAGCTGATTAACCATGTCACTAGGTTGCTTCCCAAACAATGTCGCAATATCCTTATTCTTAATCTCTGAAACGCGATGAGCAACCCAGGTAAGGATATAATTTGCGAACTCATTGTCACCCGTTGAAAAGTGGTTTAAAAATTGAGTTGAGAGGATGGTGCCGACGCCAAACTCACGACCTTCTTTCAGAATTTTGCGAATTGACTGAAAATCTTGGCTCAGGAAGTTATCCGCTTCATCGACTAGGACCATTTTGGTAATCTCACGAAAATCACCATTTATCGAACTATGTCCTACCTTTTGCATCTGGCTGTAAAACTGGTCTAATGTGATTGCAACGACTAAGTTTTGGATGCTTTGATCATATCCTGAGAGATTGATAACTACCACATCATCGAGAAGGTCCCATAATGAAATTGTTTTTTGTGGGTTCGGTTCAAAGATCTCAAACTGATAAAGGTTGTCCAGAGCTGCATAAAGACTGTCGCTTTTAACATCTTCTGAGTTGAAGTACTCCTCGCATACGTTGGCGATAGTGGGCGCCGGTTTATTCCAGGTAGATTTGTCAGCTTTATCAATCCCAAAAGTATTGTAAGCAGACATGATACAGTTCCGTAAGTTTTGTTTTTGAACAACGCCCAGGCCAAAGGCCGTGGATATACTCTCCCTTATCGCATTGGCTGTATGTAATGGCAGCATTTGAATATTACTGCCGACGGTTAAGGCAAGGGGATTAAATGGTAGGTGATGCAAGTCAAAGCGTTTTGCATTTGTGGCTTGCATGAAGTCATCTTTGATGTAATCCCCTTTATAATCAAAAATCAAAAACCCAAGTTTGGTAGAGTTAACATTGTTTCTTGATTGCCAAACAAGCTGTGTGACCAGGGATTTTGTAAATTGTGTCTTTCCTGTACCCATTGTGCCAATAATGCCGGTATTGGTGTGCATAACCTTATTGGTATTATTAGGTTCCCAGGATATTGGTTTGCCGTTGTTGACATCGTGACCAAATAAAATTTTCATACCTACTGGAACGGGAATCTTTAATCCGGAAAGTTCTGGTTCTATATTTGTTGGTTCCGGTTGGGCTGGAGATCCCTTGTCGAATTCGGATGCTAGGGGAGTGGTGTGTTTCGCTATTTTTTTTGGCTGGCCTTGATCCGTAGGAACTTTCGCGACATAGTCAGTCTGACTGTTATAGCGATTCACTAATAAGAGATTGCTATCCACGGAAGAGTTTTTATCATTGTAAATATCAAATAATTCTTGCGGACTTTTTAACATATTTTCATATCCGTCACCCTCGAGCATTTCCACAAGCAAGCTGTTTTGATCAATTGAGATTTTTCTTGAGAACTGTGAGTTTTTAAAAGACAAGATTGCAGCCTGACCTATATGTGGGGCCAAGCCACAATCAAGTGTAAAATTGTCATTGAGCAGGTGTGCACGATATTTATCCGTGATAAGCTCTACTTCTTTAACAGTAAAAATCTCATATAACGCCATCTTCTCAGCGGCCACAACAATGAGCTTGGTAAAAAAATTCCTGTAAAATTTTGCTCTGAATGTGTCACCACATAAATGTTCATTGAGCACTTTTGAAGTATGTATGCTTTGGTCTTGGGCCTTTTTAGTTTGGTCGCCTCCAATTTTTACTTCAACTGGATACAAATAGACATGAACGATTTCATCGCGAAATTCTACACCTGCCATAAGGAGGTCGTCACAATGCGCTCCAAGACTACCAAGATTTTTCGTTGAAAAAAGGCCTTCACTTTTTTTGAGGCCAACACTGCCAGAAACACGAAGAATCTCCTCCAGAGAAAGAGGAACCCATACAATATTAGGGTGTTTCAGTACTGCAAGCATTGTGTTTACAGCAGAGAGAATGCTGATTTTCTCTCGGGAGAAATGTCCACGCTTAGAAGATATAAGACGCAGCAACCAATCGCCATTGATGGCGTTAAACATGTTAATCAGTTTCAGCTCATCTTCTGCATCAGCAGAAACTCCTTTACCGGAAAGGTATTCCTGAAGAATAGCTCTGTACTGCTTACTCTTCCTTGTTACCGTTATAGCGTCATACCCACTAGTGTTGTTGTACTGGTCGCTATAGTGGATAATAATCAAGTCTTTTGTATCTTTATGAATTTTGAAAAAGTTCAAATCAACTTTGGGATCGATAAAGGTTACCCAGTTTGATTTTTCATATATTGTATTTAGATGGTCTTTCTCGTTTCCTTGTAAAGTTGCAAAAGTGGCTTCATGTGGCGAATATGGGTTTTGTGTGTTGGCCACTCGTGCGAATGCATTGAATTTGGTCGCAAAATTAACCAAGCAGTCTAGGCTCTCGGATGCGAATTTTGACCCGAACCCAGTGATGTATTCGTCTCCAGCAAATATGGAAGGGACAGCATTTACAAGACCTTGGAGCGAACAACCGGTTTTGACTGCGGACATATCGTGATATGTCCACTGAATAGATTCATGAGCAAATTTGAAGAATGTAAGATGAGCATACTCTGGTTCTTCATTTTTGGGTTTTATATAAAAATCTAGTTTATCCCTGATGACTTTAAGGACATCGTATTCATCGAGAAATTTTGTTTTAAGGGACATTCCGAAGTCCTGATTTATCTTCTCAGGAGAAGAGTAGAGTGCAAACTCTTCAAATTTATTCAACCCTTTCTGGTCATCATATATTCGTATTAACAGAGGATTAATTTTTGTAGCGTCACCTTTTGCTGAATCGATAGCTTTTTGAAAATAACGCACAACACCGTTTAACGCATCTACACATGTACCTAAATTAATGAGATTGATTTTAACAGGTGCCTGTGTGGATCCCGTAAAAAGATAAGGAAAGTGGCTTTCATATTCAGAGATTTTTTCAGCAATTAGTTTGTGCACATATTCATTGTGCCATCCTCTATGGATTGTGCTGAAAGGCCGATAGATTGTCCATTCAGGAAGTTCAGTTTCCATAACTGGACAGAGTTTATCTGCATGTTCTGCTGACCCATTAATATATGGCACAAGATCGCTTGCCGACAGACAATCTAAAATTTCTTCAGGTATCTTCTCATCTTCCAGTTCGCCATGAATATGAAGCTGATATGCAACATTTAATGGATGCAAAGGGGTAAAACAAACTTGGTGGTCTCCTTCATAACTTTCAACCGTTCCAACCTTTAGGAGGTTATGCGTTTGTTTATTTAATGGTTGTCCTATTTGAATATCACTAAGCAACTCTGTGAAGGCTTTCAGGTATTCCTTCATTAAATCAAGAAGCTCTGTTTCATATGTTGATGTTAGGCTTGGAATGAGGCCTCTTCTATTATAAAAGCTGGTTAAATCTGCAAATGATTTTAAAAGTTTTTTATCTATCTCAATATGTTGCGGTTTAATCCCGTTTTTATCTTGTCGCCAATGACAGTAGTTCGAGTATTCTGATACTATCTGTTTTTCAACGTTAAGAAATTGAAGCGTTCTTTTCCGATTTGTATAAAAATCATCATTCCCAAACACGAGTTTATTATCATTGTTATACTCAAAGCTTCTTTTGTGTTCCCTCTTATACTTCCATATCTTGACTCCACTAATAAACATTGGCTTTGATGCGTCAGTAGCAAGTTCACAAGGGATTTTATGATTTTCCCAAATTAAATCGAACTTAAGTGTGTTAAAATCGAGATTATCTGAAAGCTCAGCAACAACCTTTATCTCACTTGATAAGTCTATTTGTGAGTCCTCTGTGATATCGCAACGTTCCTCAACCTTACCCTGATCGTTAAAAATGATAACGTTGTCAGCATTAAAACGAATGCGTTGTGTTCGAGATTGGCCCTTAACGAGATAACTAGATTTATGGCTAGTTAACACATCAGGATAAAATGGAAGTACTGCAATGTTAAAAATATATTGGCCACTAGCATTTTTATCATCATAGACAACTTTCCCAATGACTGCTTCTTTCCCACAATCACCAATCTTCAGCTTTATATATTTATTATGATGTTCAGCAATAATTTTGCTTTTCTGACCAACACTGATGGCAGATGGTTTAAGTACTTTATCAAACTCTAATGTGTAGTTTACTGTATCTTGGTGGTTGGGGTTGAAAATTATTATATGTCGTTTTCGTTTGGCAGCTGTGGTCGTTCCTTCAGCGCGTTCCCAAAACTCCAATCCATCTATTGGAAATAGATTATTCTGCTTAAGATATATTGGTGGAGATGCTTTTGATCGGTCTTCTTGCCATTTCTTTACTTGTCCATAAGGTAAATTTTCCCAAGAAAGTTTTTGTAATTCTTTTACTCCTGCATGGATAAAGTGCCTAACAAGATCGTCTCCAGGGTCACCGTATTTGTGAGTATCTTGTACTTTGCAGAAAAGATTCTGATTGTCCAAGATACGGTTCTGAATATCTTTCTTGCTATTAATTGTCGTTATTTCTGAGTCAGGGAATAAGCCTAAATCAGTCCAATCACTTGTCTGTATTTTTCCATGCTGAAGAACATTCATAAAGGGATAGTAAGCTAATATGGCATTATGGTCTTCATGGATAGTTTTGTTAAATGCGCCTAATTTCGCTTTTAATGCATTTTTTTCAGAAGGATGTATCTCTAGTTTCTCAATGTCTTGCTCTACGTTTTTTAGAAATGAGGTGATATGAAGGGGTGCTCCGTCTTTATTCAAATTTTGGGAACCACCGACAATACTATCCAATGATGTGTCATGGACAGTTAACAAGGATACTCCATGGAAGGGTTTCATCTGGCTAGCAGTTGAGTTTCGTAGCCACGTCAAAAAACTCTCACTCGCATTATGCGATGAAGCGAGTAAAAGTGTCACCCCGTCAATTCTTGATGCCCAGGATTTGTAGTTACCGTTTATAAAGCTTATTTTTGTTCCTTCGCATAGAGCAAGGTACAATTTCTCGACGTCTTCTTTCCTTTCAACGTGAACGTGAAATCGTTCCCCAGCTTTTGGTGGAACTGCTTGAAAATGTTTGTTAATGATTGAGGCAATATATCTATAAGATTGCGCGAACATACTGTGCATCTCCACTGTCGCTTTTTTTCTCAATCAGATTGAGTTTGTTGAATAAAATTAAAATCTGTTTTTGACTTTCGAAGTCAAAGGCAACACCACGTTTAGAGAACTCTTTCCAGAGTTCTGTTAATCGAAGCTTGCAGTCAGGATTGGATCCAACGCAGAGTCGCGTAAGGAAAAGCAGTTGTTTCCGGGAGAGACAGAGCGTGTGCCCCAGAGGCCCACGAGGTTTTAGATAGTTGCCTGTAGCAAATTGCAATAAGCATTTTGAATATCGTCCAGCAGCAGCCTTTCTATTAGAATGCTCAAATTGGAAATGAACCATTTCGAAAAAATATTTAATTCTACCCTCAAAATCATTACTTTCATTATCATTGGCACTGATGCTGTGGAATTTATTCATATCGGAATCAAGCTGCTCAATACAATTCTTGTAGAAGCTTATAAGTATATTGATATGCTCTACTGTTTTTTGTTTCTTTTCAGAAGAAACATTTCGAGCCCAACATTTAATTTCCGAATAAGAGAAAGGCGGCTCTAATCCTTCAAATGGAACATGATTTAACATTTCAAGGCATTGGGCATGAGACCACATTGTAAGCAG
>JAFLLC010000037.1 GCA_019162745.1 Deltaproteobacteria bacterium
AGACCCACCTCCTAACCTTCGGTTCAGGAGGGGGAATGCACTCGCATTTGTTCAAGAGGTGATCATGGTATTGAACAACAAGTCAACCTCGTGGCTGACGGATTCGAATTCCCCGTCCAGATCCGACAGAAAATGTTCCAGACTCGCCGTCAGAGGAACTGCAGAAAACTGTGTCAGGATTTTCCAGGCGTGCTCTTCCGATTGCCCCGGAATGCTTGCCTGTGCGACACAGTCTGAAGTAACGTGCGACAGGCAGTAAAAATCGGCCAGCGCCACGATTGAGGTTAGAAATGGATCCTCGCTGCCCATTTCCGAAGAGTGGTGGTGGGATATGATATCGGAATAGAGCGAGGGAAAGTTCCAGCGCTGCGCCAGGCAGAGTCCGACTTCACAGTGAGTGGTGCCGAAAAATTCGTACTCTGCTTCGTAGGTCGTGTGGCTGGTATTCCTGATACCATCCAGCATCAGGCCGTACTCTTCCTTGCAGTAATATCCCAGAAAAACCTTCCCGATGTCGTGAATAATGCCCACAAGATAGGCCTTTTCCGCGTCCGGGTACTCAACCAGAGAAGCGATGCGGCGGGATATCGCCCCCACGCTGAAAGAGTGTACCCAGAACATCTTCATATCGAACGGCTGCTCTTTCTGATTGAAGCCCTCGACAAAATAACTGGTCAGGATCATCTCTCGCACGCTTTTGAAGCCGAGGAAGAGCAGGGCGCGTTTGACTGATGGAATCGGATTGCTGGTGCGATATAGCGGAGAGTTGACAACTCTGATGACTCTGGCGGCCAACACCTGGTCGGACAGAATCAGGTCAGCGATATCATCCGGGACGGCATCCTGATCATCAAGCAGAGCGACAACTCTGGAGACAATGGCGGGAATCGTCGGCAGGTCGCTGATATCCTTGAAAAGCCTGCGGGCTTTTATCATCATTGCTACTTTTTCCACTGCAGCTCCTCCTGTCAGGGCGTTCCCAGCAAATCCAGGAAATCTTCCTCACTAATAATGTTTATACCGAGTTCACGGGCTTTGATCAGCTTGCTCCCCGCATCATCTCCAGCCACGACATAATCGGTTTTTCGCGAAACGGATCCTACCACATTCCCCCCCTGATCCTCTACCAGTTTTCTGGCACCGTCGCGACTGAAACGGGTCAAGCTGCCGGTAAAAACGAAATTCTTCCCGTTCAGGCGCCCGCCGACAGTTTTGGCAACGGCTGCCGGGTTTACCCCTAACTCCCGCAGCTGGCTTATAACGGTACGGTTATCCTGGTTATTGAGAAAGGTAAAAATGCTCTGGGCAACGGTTGCACCGATATCGCGGACGGAGACCAGCTCCTCAACCGTGGCCTTTTCAAGATGATCGAGGCTGCCAAATGCCTGGGCCAGCGCTTTGGCGGTACGCTCACCGACATGACGGATGCCGAGGGCAAAAATAAAACGGGCCAGCTCGCACGCCTTGCTCACTTCCAGCGCGCCCAGCAGGTTCGATGCGAGCTTATCCCCCATCCGCTCAAAACGCATGAAATCGTCTTTTGTAAGGCGGTAAAGGTCAGCTACCGTATGGACCAGTCCGAGTGAGAGCAGCTGTTCAACGACTTTATCCCCCAACCCTTCGATATCCATGGCGCCCCGCGAGGCGAAATGCTTGATCGATTCACGAAGCTGCGAAGGGCAGGAGATTCCCATGCAGCGCAACGCTACCTCACCCTCTATCCTGACAACTGGCGAACCGCACTCCGGACAGACCTGCGGTGGCAGTACGCTTCGCTCGGAACCGCTGCGCCGTTCAGCAATCACTCTGACAACAGCCGGTATGACATCGCCGGCCCGCTCTACCACGACAGTATCACCAATCCTGATGTCCTTGGCCGCCAGTTCATCCCAATTGTGCAGCGTCGCCCGGGACACGGTCACTCCGGAAATTACAACCGGTCTGAGCTGGGCAACCGGCGTAATAACCCCCGTGCGCCCAACCGAAAGCAGTATATCTTCAAGCTGGGTCTCAGCCTGACGGGGAGGAAATTTACAGGCGATCGCCCACAACGGCGAGCGGCTCTTTTCCCCCAGTTCACGCTGCAGCAGGAACGAATCCACCTTGACGACCGTGCCGTCAATTTCATAGGGGAGCAATTCGCGCTGTTGCTGCATTTCATGGTAGTAGGCGACCGCCCCGTCCACGGACTCGACCAGGCGGGTCAGTGGATTAACCGGCACTCCCCATGCGGCGACTCTGTTCAAAAAGTCCTGCTGTGACGAAAATTCGGCACCTTGGACACGTCCCGGTGCATAGCAGAAAAAAGACAGCGGCCGCCGCGCCGTTACTCTTGAATCCAGCTGGCGCAATGATCCGGCGGCGGCATTGCGCGGATTGGCAAATGGAGGCTCACCGTTTTCCTCCTTGTCAGCGTTGATCTTCTGAAAAGCGGCCAGCGAGAGATACACTTCGCCGCGCACCTCAAGAAGCGCCGGAATATCATCGCCGCTCAGGCGCAACGGCAGACCGCGCAATGTGCGGATATTCTGCGTGACATCTTCACCGGTAATACCATCACCACGGGTTGATGCAACGGTCAACACCCCCTGCTCATAGAGCAGTTCAACAGCCAGCCCGTCCATTTTCGGCTCGCACATATATGCAACAGGAGCGCTTTCAGCCAGGCCAAGCTCTTTTTTTACCCGCTGGTCCAGCTTTGCCCGGATCTCCTCATCATTGGTCGCATTCTCAAGCGACAGCATCGGCAACTGGTGGGTAACTGTCCGAAAACGGCCGCCCGGAGCCCCCCCGATCCGCTGCGTCGGAGAATCGGCCGTTAGCAGCTCGGGATAACGTTCTTCCAGTGCCGAGAGTTCACGGAACAGATCGTCATACTCGGCATCAGTGATCTCCGGAGCATCGAGCTGATAGTATCGGCGATTGTGGTATTCGAGAAGGGTGCGAAGCTCTTTCATCCTGTTTTCAACATTCAGGGTTGGGGTGGAGTTCTCAAGAAGTGACAGCTGCATCTGGTTCCTCACGGGATTGGTTGACTTAACGACAAGGTACAGTATTATGTGGGATATTTCAACAAAACGGAGCCGCGTACCCGCATGAATAAATCACAACTGGATGACCTTTTTTCCTGGTTCGACCGCTATGTCGAGCCGTTTTTGAACACCGACCGCGAAGGCATTAAAAATATTGAGCTCAAGATTGTGCATACTCATAAAGTTTGCGCTGCCATGTCACTGTTGTCTGCAGGAGAAAACCTGACTGAGAATGAAGCGCTTACAGCATCCGCCATTGCGCTGCTGCACGACGTCGGGCGCTTCCCTCAGTACCGGCGCTGGCGGACATTTCTTGACAGCGCTTCCGATAATCACGCCCGTCTTGCAATTGATGTTATTCGGGAAGAGGGCATTCTGTCCAGCATCGACCACTCCGAACAGCTTCTGATCGAGGAAGCGGTCCGGTTTCATAATCTGCTGGCGCCGCCTGCCCGGATTCAATCTCCTACGCGACAATACATAAACCTGATCAGGGATGCGGACAAGCTGGATATCTGGCGCGTTTTCATTGAGCAGCTGGCGCAACCACCGGAGGAGAGGGCTTCAGCGGCAACCCTCGGACTGCCGGATCTCCCGGGGATGGTCTCTGAGCAGTGCATCGCGGCACTGAGCTCAGGCTCAATCGTCCCCCTTGACACCATTACCTGTCTCAATGATTTTAAACTGCTGCTGATTTCATGGGTCTACGACCTCACATATCCTACCTCACGCCGGATACTACTTGAGCGCGGCTACATACCGGCACTGGCAGCCACTCTTCCCGGGCGGGCCGACATCAGTGAAGCCGTTTCCAGGGCGCTTGCCTCTCTTTCGGCTTGACATATCCGCCTCCGCTTTACACAATGCCGCCTCGAAGCTACTAAAAGGAGACCTTGATGTCCGAACACCGCCTCATACCTGCTGATAAACTGCGCTGGAATTGTGACCCTGACCTTCTGGGCTTTGAAACAACGGCGGAGCTTCCTGATTTCAATGATGCCATCGGCCAGAAACGGGCACTCCGCTCGATAGAATTCGGTCTGGGGATCAATGGCTCCGGCTTCAATCTGTATATATCCGGTGAAACCGGCACCGGGCGCACCTCAACCATCGACAGTATTCTCCGTAAACGCGCCAAGGGTGAACCACAGCCGAACGACTGGGTATATGTCAATAATTTCAAGGATTCTGACTCAGCGATCTCGCTTGACCTTCCCGCCGGCCGGGGGAGCGAGCTGGCAGCAGATATGAAAGAATTGATTGAGGCCTTTCGGCAGGACATCCCTAAAGCGCTTGAAAGCAGTGAGTACGAAACAAGGCGGGCCGAACTGCTCGACAACTACCAGACCGCATCAAACGATCTCTTTCAGGGTCTTGAGAAAGCGGCCGAAAAGATGGGATTTTCATTGCAGAGAACGGTATCCGGTTTGGTGATTGTACCGCAGAAGGCTGGGCACAACTATACCCAGGAAGAATATGATGCCCTCAACGAAAAGAAGCGGCAAAAGCTGGAAAAGCAGGGAAAAGAACTGACCGAACAGCTGAATGAGGTTCTGCGTCAGGTTCGAGAGCAGGAAAAGATCACCAAGGATGCTCTGGCGCAGGCAGATCGCGATCTCGGGATGTCCTGCCTGGGGCACCGCCTTGATCCGCTGAGAGAAAAATACGGCGGCCTCGAGAAGGTGCTGCGGTATCTGGATTCCGTTCAGGAGGATATTTTAATAACTCTGGATGATTTTAAACCGCAGTCAATCCAACCGCAAATTCCCGGTATCAAGATGCCGCGGCAGGAGCCGACTTTTGACCGTTATCAGGTTAATGTACTGGTTGACAACAAGGACACCGACGGAGCACCGGTCGTGTTTGAGTCCAACCCGACCTACAATAACCTTTTCGGGAGAATTGAACATGTCATGCAGTATGGCGGTGTGGCGGTTACCGATTTCACGATGATCCGTTCCGGCGCCCTGCATCGCGCCAACGGCGGTTATCTGGTAATCGATGCCCGCGAAGTACTGATAAACCCCTTTGTCTGGGATTCCCTGAAACGCTGTATCCGTAATAACGAGATCAGAATCGAGGACGTACTGGAGCAGTACCGCTTCATGACGATGGTTTCGCTCAAACCGGAACCGGTCCAGATGCGTGCCAAAATCGTCCTGATCGGCACCCCCTGGATTTATTACCTCCTTTTCCACCTTGATCCTGATTATCGGAAGTTCTTTAAAGTAAAGGCGGAATTTGACAGTCGTGTGGCCCGGACTCCGGAGATCATGCACGACTATTCACTGTTTGTTGCCAGCCACTGCCGGGCCGAAGGATTGCTGCCGTTCCACAAAAGCGGCGTTGCCGCACTGCTGGAGCATACCGCGCGCATGGCTGACGACCAGTCCAAGCTGTCATCGCAATTTATGGAGATCTCCGATTTCATCCGTGAAATCAGTTTCTGGGCAGCCAGAGCGGAGCGCAGCATCATCAGCGGCGATGATGTCCGTGCCGCTGCGGAAGAGAGCCTCTATCGAGTCAACCGCATTGAAGAGCGGATGCAGGAACTGTACGAAGACGGCACCATCATGGTTGATACTTCCGGCGCCGTTGTCGGGCAGATCAACGGCCTGTCGGTCATCAGCCTCGGAGACCACACCTTCGGCCGCCCAACCCGCATAACCGCAACGGTTTATACCGGTCAAGACGGCATGATCAACATTGAACGGGAAGTCAAGCTTTCAGGCCCTATCCATGACAAGGGGGTCCTGATCCTGACCGGCTATCTGGGAGGAACCTTTGCGGCAGAACGGCCGCTGTCATTGTCGGCATCGATCTGTTTTGAGCAGTCCTACGACGGCATAGAGGGGGACAGCGCCTCCTCTACCGAACTTTATGCGCTTCTTTCGGCGCTTTCAGGCGTTGCCATCAAGCAGGGGATTGCAGTCACCGGCAGCGTTAATCAGCGCGGCATTGTCCAGGCGATCGGCGGGGTCAATCACAAGATCGAAGGTGCCTTTGCGGTCTGTCGTGCTCAAGGTCTGACCGGAGATCAGGGGGTCATGATCCCGAAAACGAACGAGCGCCATCTCATGCTCCACGAGGACGTTGTTCAGGCGGTGACTGCCGGACAGTTTCATATCTGGAGCGTGGAAACGATTGAACAGGGGATTGAAATCCTCACCGGGACCAAGGCGGGAGAGCGTGGCAAAAGCGGAAAGTTCCCCAAAGGGTCCATTTACCAGTTGGTCGACGCCCGCTTGCGTAAAATGGGAGACCGGCTGAAGGAGGAACAGCAGCAGAAACCGAAATCAGGAAAGAACACCGTTACAAAAAAAAAGAAAACTGAATCAGGTACTTAAGGAGCACCAAATGGGTATAGAGTGGAGAGAATCATTAGCAATCGGAGTTGAAGCGATTGACAACCAGCACAAGGAGCTACTGCTCCGTTTTGACAGACTGCTGACAGCCTGTCAAACAGGTCAGGGCATTGAAGAATTGAAGAAATTGCAGGCATTTCTTGGGGAATACGTACATAGCCATTTCAGTGACGAGGAAGCGCTTCAGCGCCTGCACCATTATCCGGAGTATGAAGCCCACCTTGCACAACATGCCTACTTTATTGAACAGGTTAACAAACTGGAAGAGGAGACCAAATCAGAGGGGATTTCCACCCATCACGTAGTCGAGACCAACAATATGCTCCTTAAATGGCTGCTGAACCATATTTCAAAAGTCGATAAGGAATTGGGAAGATTTATCAAATCGAGCACCGCTCGATAAAACAAGCGCAGGGGCGAAAAAACTCTTCGCCCCTGCGCTGGCTGAATGCAGAACCATCGGTACCGGATCAGACGCAGTCACTCCGCCACAGACACTCATCCTGACCGCATTCAGAAGCCTGGCCGCTTTCAAAACAGACCTCATTTCCCTCTGCAAGCTGGATAGCCCTCACCAACTCAGCTTTTTTCATTTTGCCAACCTTGATATTGTGTTGCTTTGCGATTCCTTTGATCTCTTCAAGTTTCATTTTTCATTCTCCTGCTGCGTAGTGGGTATGACAACTGATTACCGAAAGATTACCGTACTATTATGATTTGTCAAGGCACACCAAAAAAGAGGCGGAACTGCAGCTGTCCGCCTCTTGGATCAGAATGTATGGTGTTATCTATACCGTAATTCCGGTAATTCGCTGCAGCGCCTCACGGTATTTGTCTGCGGTCTTATCCAGTATTTCCTGAGGCAGCACAGGTGCCGGAGCGCACTTGCCCCAGTCAAGGGTTTCCAGGTAATCGCGCAGGAACTGTTTATCAAAGCTGGGTTGCGGACCACCAGGCTGGTATGCTTCCTTCAGCCAGAACCGGCTTGAATCGGGGGTCATGCACTCATCTATAATAATAAGTTCACCCTCGTACACACCAAACTCGAACTTGGTGTCGGCAATTATGATCCCCTTTTTATCTGCCAGGTCACGTGCGCGACTGTAAATTTTAAGGGTAAAATCTCGGGCCTTTTCCGCAAGATCGCGGCCACATATCTCCACCATCTTTTCAAAGGTGATGGTCTCATCGTGAGCGCCGAGATCCGCTTTCGTAGAGGGGGTGAAGATCGGCTCCGGCAGGCGATCTGACTCCTTGAGATCAGCCGGCAGCTGAATACCGCTGATTGCTCCGGTGGCCTTGTAATCCTTCCACCCCGAGCCGGAAACATAACCGCGCACGATACATTCGACCGGCAGCGGCTGTGCCTTTTTAACCAGCATGGACCTCCCCCTGAGGATTTCAGCGTACGGCTGGCATTCAGCGGGATAGTCAGCAACATCAACAGAAATAATATGGTTAGGAACGATATCTTCCATCTGGTGGAACCAGAAGGCCGAAATCTGGGTCAGCACAAACCCTTTATCAGGAATCGGCTCATTCATTATTACATCAAAAGCCGAGATACGATCAGACGTCACCAGGAGCAGGTTTTCGCCAAGATCATAAATATCGCGCACCTTGCCGCGAGCTATCAGTTTTAAACCGGGGAAATCGGTCTGCATCACAAGTTGTGACATATATACCTCCTATTTGTCGGCGATCAGCGCCTGATTAATCTCTATTTTGGCCTTTTCACGCAGCCTCTTGTTCCATTCAATCAAAGCTTCTTCCTGTTTCTTGGGGAGCATCTTACTCTTCAGCTCTTCCCTGGTTGCATCAAATTGGGCTTTTGGCGCATCCGTACGGCTTTTTACCCGAACAGCATACCAGCGATTACCTACCTTAAACGGAGCGGCGGGGGCCTGTCCAGTCGAGAGTTTGAAAACGGCTTCCGCTATTTCAGGAGAGGTGCCGATGACCGGAATTTCCCCTTTGGCGGAGAAGCCGAAACTTCCGGTAGACTGGGTCTTAACTGCGGCTTTGGCCGACAACTGTTTTGCAGCATCTTCAGCTTTTTTCTTCGCCAGTTCGATCGCCTTGGCACCCTTTGCCTTTGCCTCAACGGCTCCTCTTATTTCAGCCAGCGCAGGGACTGCTGCCGCTTTGCGCTCTTTAACCTTTAAAATGTATATTCCCTTTGCGGTTTCAACCGGCCCGCCCAGTTCCCCCTGTTTCAGTTCAAGAGCCTTCTTGATCACCGCTGTTTCCCCTATCAGTGAGGCAGCGGGCGCATTCGCCGAAAACAGATCTGTTTCATAAACCTTCTGCTTAAGCGCACCGGCAATCAGATTCAGGTCACCAGCCTTGATGTTTTTATACAGCGTATCGGCAGCCTGTTCAAAGAGCTGCTTGGCAACCTTTTGCTTGAGGGCTTCAGCCTTGACCTTTTCCTTCACTTCGGTCAAAGGCAAAATACCATCCTTTCCCTGCCAACGATCAATATTTTTCTGATAAAATGTCTGAATTTCCTCTTCCGACAGCGATGTTTTCGCCACCTGAGAGGCGGGGTCAAGCAGAATATAAGAAAGCGCGACCTTTTCAGCGCTTTTAAATTCATTGGGATTGTTCTGCAGGTAACTTGTCAGATCGGCCTCACTCAGCTTTACCTCTGCTGCCACATCAGCAGGGGCATACGCTACGTACTCCAATTCCAGCTTGTCGTTTTCCTTTTTGTACTGTGCCAATGCATCGGAATCGGTGACGACAGCCTTGTCCCTGATCGACTGGCGAACTTTTTTTAGCATTACTTCCGCTTCCTGCCCTTCTTCAAAATCCTTGGCGGTTATGCGGTTTGCCTTTAATACCTGCTGGTATTGATCAAAACTGAATTTCCCGTCCTTCTGAAACATTGGCATTGACTCAATTGAACTGGCTACATCATCTTTTGAAACCTTGATCCCAAGAGACTTGGCCTCCTTCATCGCCAGCAGATTGTCAATCAGGCCGTCAAGCGCAACTTTTTTCAATCCGAGCATTTTTTGCATTTCAGGGGGAATCGACTGGCCGTAAATCTGCTCATACATGCTGCTGACGCGCTGATAAGCGCTCTTATAATCGTCAAGGGAAATCACCGTCCCATTTACCTTTGCAGCATATCCCTTGCCCCCACCCATACCGTCGCTGCCCACTCCCCATACAAGAAACATGGTGCCCACAAAAGAAAGGACAATAATAACAAAGACAACCTTGATGATAATTGAATTTTTCTTCTTCCGCATGATATTCAGCATGAATGGGTGCTCCTTGAGGGGTGTGAAGGTACGTAAAACGCCGCCAAGGGGCGGCGGGAGCGTAATACTACTATACGTAAATCCTGATTGCAAGCGCTTGTTTATAGCATCACCAGGTTACAGTCAAGGAACCGGAAGAATAAATTCTTGAGTTTACATGGTCATTCAGGTACGCTTTTCCGTCAGAAAACGATTTAGATACCAAATACCGAGTAATATTACAGGAGTGCCATGAGCACAGAATATATTCCAAAATGGATCGCGTGGGAAACCACACAAAAATGCAACCTCCACTGTGTCCACTGCCGCTGTTCCTCGGACCTGACCTCTTCAGCAGGTGACTTCACCACGGTAGAGGGTAAAAAACTTCTCCAGGATATTGCCGACTTTTCCAAACCGGTTGTTGTCCTTTCCGGAGGTGAGCCGCTGCTGCGACCCGATATTTTTGAACTTGCAGAGTACGGCACCTCACTCGGCCTCCGGATGTGCATGGCGACCAACGGTTCATTGGTCACCGACGAGATCTGCCAGAAAATGAAGCGGGCCGACATAAAAATGGTCTCGCTGTCACTTGACGGTTCGACGGCAGAAATACACGACAATTTCCGCCAGTCTCCCGGTTCGTTTGATGGCGTTGTGCGGGCAGCAGAAATATTCCGCAGAAACGGGCAGAAGTTTCTGATTAACTCCTCTTTTACCAAACGCAACCAGTCCGATATTGCTGCTACTTTCAAAGCGGCAAAGGGACTGGGGGCAACAGCCTGGTACATGTTTATGATCGTCCCGACCGGGCGCGGCGAAGAGATCATGAATGAACTGATATCTAAAGAGGACTATGAAGAGATTCTGGAGTGGCACTACCAGCAGGAAAAGATAGAGGACGATATCCTGATGCGTCCGACCTGTGCCCCGCATTATTACAGAATAGTCCCACAGAAAGCGAAGGCCGAAGGGGTTACCTTCGAGCGGCGCTCGCTGACTTTCTCCACCGGAGGCGGCAAGGGGTGCATCGCCGCACAATCCATCTGTTTGATCGACTGCTTTGGCAACGTAAAGCCATGCTCCTACTTCCACCGCACCGCCGGCAATGTTAAACAGACCCCTTTCCGGGAAATTTGGGAGAACTCAGAACTGTTCAAGGATCTGCGCGATTTCAAGTCATACAAAGGAAAATGCGGTCAGTGCGAATATATCAACGTCTGCGGAGGGTGCCGGGCCCGGGCAGACGCTGTCTATGGCGACTACATGGAAGAGGAGCCGTTTTGCAACTATATCCCGATAAAAATGCAACAAAAAGCCGAAAATCTCTAAATATCAAACTTTCTTATTGACAGGAGCAATCTGACACGTTATAAGAAAAATCCTTTTGCCCAGGTAGCTCAGTCGGTAGAGCAGAGGATTGAAAATCCTCGTGTCGGCGGTTCGATTCCGTCCCTGGGCACCACTTAAATACCTAGAAACACAAGCATAATAAAAAGGCATCTGATACCGATCAGATGCCTTTTTCTTTCCATGTAACCTTTCGTGTAACCTTTTATCAACTCGCAACAATTTTTTTGCTAAAAAAAGGAACGGTCTCAGTAATTTTGATCTCAACATAAATGCATAACTTCAATTTGAAAATCCTCGCTGCACAGCCGAAGCAAAATTCCTACGTAATCCACCATCTCCTTTAATCGCAGCACATCAACCCATAATGCGCCCACCATTAAATTACCTGGCCAGCTAATTAGCCAACTTGTTTTTATTTTGTGGAGCACATAAGGAGCACATTGTTTTGAAGGATACTTTTTTCATCTACATTCGACCGACAACGAACTTGCAACCGCCTGCCTGACAAACTCATACTCCCTCATAATCCATAACAAATCAAGAGCTGTCATTCCTGTTTTCTTATAATACCAGTTATGTGCCCGGTGGACAGATATGTCGAGGTCACTTGCAGCTTGCTTGATATTAATCCCATGTTCTTGCAGCATGTTTACAATAATTACCTTTAATTCTCGATTGCTGATCTTTTTTTTTGTGGCAAATCTGCCACAAAATCTCACTGGACATACGCCGCCTCCTGGTTGAAAGTATTCCTCGTATATTTTGAGGTGTAACAAGGAGATACACGGAAAATGCTGCAAACGGGAACGGCATATACTCCAAGTCAAATAATGAGCCTTCGCCTGAAGGGGGCCATGTATATCCGTATGTCCACAGAGTTGCAGATTGAGTCGCCGGAAAACCAAGAACGGGCAATACGTACCTACGCCGCTCAATACGGCATTGAAATTGTCAAAACCTATGTTGATCCGGGCGTTAGCGGAATAACTGAAAGGCGAGAAGAATTTCAGGCATTGATTGATGATGTCGAGCAGGGACGCAATGCGTACACTATTGTGTTGTATCTGGATGCAAGTCGTTGGGGAAGGTTTTTAGACAGCCGAGAGGCTGAGTATCACCGGATGAGACTGGAACGCAAAAATGTGGTGTGTCAGTCCTGCGAAAAGCCTCTTACGTTAACCAACAATATTGCTGACCGTATTATGACCCTGTTTCAAGATGAAAGCGCCAGTGACTATTGCCGCCAGCTTTCTCAGAAGGTGTGGGCAGGACAATGCAACCTGGTAGCGAAAGGATTCCGGCAGGGGGGTGTGGCGGGATTCGGGCTGAGGCGTATGC
>JAFLLC010000028.1 GCA_019162745.1 Deltaproteobacteria bacterium
AAAAAACGGGCAGTTGTTTTTATCGGCGAAGCCAGAGAAAACCAACTGCCAATTGTCTTTTCGTGAAAATTCGTGGGCAACTCTTCTCTTCATCCCAATTCAATCCAAAATTCAGCATTCACAATTCAAAATATCTTCAATGCGTTACTCCATCGCCCTTGACTGCCTTAAAAATGGTCTGGAATATTATTTTCATGTCGAAAAGAAAAGAGCGGTTCTTCAGATAGTACTCATCGAATTCGACCTTAACCGGTATCGGCAATTCGTCACGGCCGTTGATCTGCGCAGGGCCTGAAAGTCCGGGAGTAAGAATATGCACACCCTTTTCAGTCCGCAACGCAATCAGATCATCCTGATTGAACAGTGCCGGTCGCGGACCGACAATACTCATATCCCCTTTCAGAATACTCAAAAGCTGAGGCAATTCATCAATACTCGTCTTCCGGAGAAACTTGCCGATGGGTGTAAGAAATCTGTCAGGATCTGACATGAGATGTGTTGCAACCGCCGGAGTGTCAACAAGCATGGTGCGAAACTTGGGCATCTTGAAAATCGCATTGTTCTTTCCAACACGATCCGACCAGTAGAGCACTGGCCCCCTGGAGGTAAGCTTTATGAACAAAGCCACGATTAACATCGGCACACAAAATACAAGAAGAGCCAGCAGCGACATAGTAACATCAAATAGTCGCTTCATCAATTATCAATAAAACAAAGGTTTAACAAAATAAATTACTTTTTATGCAAGGCTTTATAAGCATCAGCCGTTTTTTGTAATGCTTCATCAACCGTAACGACAGGCTTCCAACCAAGAAGATCACGAGCTTTCGAGCTATCCACCTGCAATGAACCAAAAAGACGTTGGGCAACAGCACCCTTCCCAAGCAGGTTTGCGGCATACTGCATCACCCAAACCGGAACAGGAATCAATCGAGCTGGCTTACCCAGAGCACGCCCCATCCGCTGCAGCAGCTCTGTCGTGGAGAGATCTTCACCGTCCGAAACAAGAAAAGTCTGATTAACCGCTTTCGGATGATCAAGACAGGTTACAATCAAATCAACAAGGTTATCCAGCGCAACGAGACTACGTTGATTATGAACAGAACCCAAAGGCAAAGGAACTCCTCGGTCAAGCCAACTCATCATTGATGCAAAATTCGCCTTCACTCCGGAGCCATACACCAGCGGAGGACGAATAATCACCACCTCCATCCCGGTTTTTTCAGACACCAAATCAAGTAAACACCTTTCAGCCTCATACTTGCTGATACCATAATGATCCTGCGGATCAGGCTGATCATCTGGAGAAAACGGCTTGCCCAAAACCGTAGACTCACCATTAACCTTGACGGAACTCACATACACAAAACGCCGAACACCGGCCAACGCCGCCTGCTGCGCCATGTTCAGTGTGCCTTCGACATTCACCCGACGAAACTCAGCCAGCGGGTCTGCAACAACATCATGCATCACATGCACTCGCGCCGCAAGATGAACGATAGCATCAACTTCACTCAATGCTTCTCGCCAATCAATATCAGGATTCAAATCTTCAATTTGAACCAGATCTACACCCTTTGGTAACTCAGATATCTCACTGCGTACAGCTGCTCGGACGGACACATTATCTTGCAAAAGACGTTTATTCAACGCTGAACCTACAAACCCTGTTGCGCCGGTGAGAAGAATGAGTTCTGACTCTTTATTTTTTATCAATGAACACCTTTGATCTGAAGTTCTTCAAGCCACCCCTCAAGCTGATCAATCAATTTATCACGAGAGAAATCAGCTTCACTTAGAGCAGTTCCTCTCATGCCCATCGCTTTACGCTCTTCTGACGACATTGCAGATAACTTCAAGACGGCTTTAACAAGTGCATTATGATCACCCGCCGGACATGCAAAACCAGCTTTAGCATTCTGAATAACATCACTCCCTTCTCCATTCAACATTGCCAAGACAGGAATACCTGCTGCCAGATACGATTGCAACTTGCCAGGAATAGTCATTGCAAAAATCGGATCATCCTTCAAAGAAAGAAGAAGTGCATCAGCATGCTTAAAAAACGATGGCATTCGCTCAACAGGATGTCGACCTAACATCAAAACATAGGATTCAAGTCCTCGTTTTTTAATCTCTTCCGAAACCCAGCCTGACATTCGGCCATCACCAACAATCAACCATCGGATATGCGAGTGGACTTTCAATTGTTCCGCTGCCGCAAGAATCGCAGGGAAATCCTGCGATTCGCCGATATTACCAGCAAACATGATACTGAAACACCCTGATTTCAAGAGAATCTCAGGAGCAAACTCAATATCCTGCTTAGCAAAAACAGACTCCGCCCAACTGGGAAAATACTCTATTCGCTTACGACTGCCAGCATACTTGGCTATTTGAGGAATAAAACTCTTTGATTGCGCAAGAATCAAATCACAGTGATCATAAATGCTTGAGACCATACCCCCAATAAGTTTTAGCATAACCTTTGAGCGCACCACCCCAATAGCTGCTAATGTTTCTGGCCATAAATCCAATACCCATAACGATAACGGAACACATTTCACTGCCCGCATAACTGCTGCAGGAATTCCTACAGTAATCGGAGATGGCTCATAAGCAATAATAGTATCAAATTTCTTCCGACGAAGCAGCCATGGTCCCAGTAAAGAAGCACTCAGTGCAAAGGAGATATAGTTAAGCATCAGTCGCAAACCACCCTGTCCTCTTGGCAATATCGGCACCCTTACAACCATCACACCCTTATACTCGTCAAAGAGAGCGGGATTCTCCTGAAAATCACGAAAAAACTGCCCATCAGGATAATTTGGCCATCCCGTCAAGACGGTCACCTTATGACCTCGCCTGACAAACTCGGCAACCAGATCATTAATCCGGAAATTTTCAGGCCAGAAATATTGAGAAACTACTAAAATGCGCAAAAATAAACTGTTAATACTTTTTCCACACAACCCTATTCACGTAATCGCTATAACTTAGAATAATCCTGACCACTTTCTCCGATACATTCGGCATTGAATAATCTGCTACCTGCCGCAAACTCCGGAACTCACCTCTTGGCTGAGTTTCAAGAATCCCGAGCGCCTGCATCACGCGATCAACCTCAAGACCTACCATCATCACCGAAGCCTCTTCCATCCCTTCAGGCCTCTCATGTGCCTCACGGATATTGAGCGCAGGAAAATTCAGGATCGATGACTCTTCAGTTATGGTGCCACTGTCTGAGAGTACTGCCCTGGCATGCATCTGCAAATGAACATAATCAGAAAACCCCAAAGGCTTCAGCAGATCAACAAGCGGATTAAAAACAACGCCGCTCGCATCAATTCGTTTACGGGTTCTTGGATGGGTTGAAACAATCACCCGATGGCCATACTCTTCAGCAAGCCTGTTCAGAATAGCGACAAGCTTCAGAAAATTCCTGTCTGATTCGATGTTCTCCTCACGATGTGCGCTTACCACAAAGTACTCGCCTTCGCCAAGATTCAGCCGTTCAAGCACATCAGAGCGGTCAATCTTATTACGGTAATGGGTCAACACCTCAAACATTGGGCTTCCCGTCTTGATGATCCGGTCGGCAGGCAACCCTTCACGCAACAAATATTCCCGCGCAATATCGCTGTAGGTCAGATTAATATCAGCCGTATGATCAACAATCTTGCGATTGATTTCCTCTGGTACCCGCTGATCAAAACAGCGGTTACCAGCCTCCATATGAAAAACCGGAATCTTCCTGCGCTTGGCAGGGTAAACAGCAAGACAGGAATTGGTATCGCCAAGAATCAACAACGCATCAGGCTTTTCTATGGCCATCACCGCATCCGCTTTAGCAATAATTAACCCAACGGTTTCAGCAGCCGTAGAACCTGCCGCCTCAAGAAAATGGTCAGGCTTGCGGATATCGAGATCATCAAAAAAAATCTGGTTCAACTCATAATCGTAATTCTGCCCCGTATGCACCAGCACATGATCGGTATGCTCATCCAGCTTGGCAAGCACCCTCGAAAGCCGGATAATCTCCGGCCTGGTACCCACGATGGTCATTACCCTCAGTTTTTTCAATTTTGGATTCTGGATTATGAATTTTGGATTTGAAGAGATTCTGGATTATGAATTTTGAATTATACATGCTGGATTGAAGCTTTACTCAATGTTTTGAAAAAAAATCCAAAATCAAGAATTCAAAATTCAGAATCTTTTCAACTCAGACTTTCAGAAAGATGGTGTCCGGCTTGTCAGGATTGAAAATTTCGCTGGCCCAGAACAGCGTTACCAGTTCGCCATTACCAATGTTGGTGATGTGATGGGTATAACCTGGCGGAATATCGACAACCCTGAAATCCCTGCCTGAAACACGGTGTTCGATCACCTCTGCGCCATCAATCTGCCGAAATCGAATCACCGCATCACCTTCTACTACCATAAACTTTTCCGTTTTGGTATGGTGATAGTGGTTGCCTCTGGTAATCCCCGGTTTGGTGCGTGATACAAAAATCTGCCCGAAAGTTCTGCTTTTCATCATCTCGGCAAGACTTCCCCGTTCATCCGTTCTGATCTGAAGCGGGTATGCAAAATCCGCCCCTTCCAGATAGGAGAGATAGGTTGCATAAAGCGCCTTAACCAACGGACTGTCGAACCCCGGCAAGAGAAGAGTTTGACGGGAGTCACGAAACGACGTGATCAACGCCGCAAGTTCTTTGAGAGTAATGGGATATGCTGTGAGTTCAGCACCAAAAGCAAAGCCTGACTCCTGTTCTCCTTCCCCGGAAGGTATCTCTCCAACTAAAGCCGCAACAACATCGTCAATATAGGTCAGCTCAATCAATCGGCCCGGGTCGGAAATCGTGACAGGCAAACCATGGGCAATATTATGACAGAATGTCGCCGTCACAGAGTTATAGTTTGGGCGGCACCACTTGCCGAAAAGGTTCTTGAACCGATACACCACCGTTCTGGCACCACTCTTTTCAGCAAAAGCATGTAGTGCCTGTTCAGCCAGCAACTTGCTTTGACCGTAAGGATTATCAAGTTCAGCCTGTATGGATGATGCGAGAACAATCTTCGGCGTCCTGTTCAATCTCTCCAATGTCAGGCAGATCTCTTCAGTCAATCCGGCATTTCCGATCTTGAACTCTTCATTATTCTTCGGACGGTTAACACCTGCAAGATGAAAAATCACATCAGCCTCACCAAGCATAGCCGCCAGTTCCGCAGAAGTATTATCACAATCAAATTCCACAAGCTGGATACTCTTCATCGTACGCAAAACCGAACAAAGATTCCGACCCACAAACCCCTTCGACCCGGTGACCAATACTTTGGTAATTATTGATTTTGAATTTTGGATTTTGGATTGTAACGGCATTGAAAAATAATTACTGATTAATAATTTTGGATTCTGAATTCTGAATTTTGGATTACTTAAATCGAGAAATCCTTTTTATTAACAACCCAAAATCAAGAATACAAAATTCATAATCTCAAAAACTTCAAGCTTTTTTTATAGCGGTAGTTTTCACAATCGAGGTGAGAATATTGATCAGGCTTTCAGATTCATCAATCAGATCGACAAGCTGTTCAGGTGCGAGCGTGTTGCTATCTCGAAGAAGACGCAGCCAGTAAAGCGTTTCCCTTGCTTCTTTTGATGCAATGGACATCTTGGAAAGAAAATCCGGACGACTTTGACCAGCCAGAGCTTCCTCAATGTTAGCTCCGATACTCGTCCCGGATTTAAGAACCTGCTTCGACATTACAAACTCATTCTTTTCAACAAGAATCTTGTAAAGTTCTATGATGCTCAACGCAAACAGATAGCTCTTATCCCTAACCAGATTCTCCTTCATCGCCATCCAACTTTATTCTCGTCTTTAATTTTTTTATTCTTTTGTATTTTTTCTTCCATAATCAAGCATTCATAATCCAAAATCCAGAATCCAGAATCTCACTCCATCCTTTCTCCCGAACAATCAAGAATCCAGAATTCAGAATCCATAATTCAAAATCTCTCCCAACCTCTTTTCCCCTAATCAAAAATCAAGAATACAAAATTCAAAATCGCTTTAAACAGTTATAATTTTGCCGTTTAAAGCATCCCGGACACATTCGAGCTTCAACAGTAACTCACACATGCCATCTACATCAACTCTTGCCGTGTTGTGGGAGTTATAATCCTCCTTCAGCGACACCTCCTCACGTCCTTCACTGAAGAATGCTGCGTAATTCAAATCACGATTATCCGCTGGCACGCGATAATACCCGCCGAGATCCTGAGCAACCGCCATCTCCTCTCGGGTTAAAAGACTTTCATACAATTTTTCACCATGCCGGGTACCAATGATAGTAACAGGAATATCGGTCTTGAGCAATTTCTTCAATGCGAGCGCCAGTACCTCAATCGTCGCACTCGGAGCTTTTTGCACAAAGGTATCTCCTGGCTGACCATTGGTAAAGGCGTAAAGCACAAGATCAACCGCATCGTCAATAGTCATCATGAATCGTGTCATGTTCGGGTCGGTAACAGTGATCGGTTTTCCTTCCTGAATATTCTTAATTAACAATGGAATGACAGATCCACGACTTGCCATCACGTTGCCATATCGCGTTACGTTAATCACCGTCCTGTTCCCTGACACGCGCGATTGTGCAACAGCGATCTTTTCCATCATCGCCTTTGATATACCCATGGCATTGATTGGATAAACCGCCTTATCAGTGCTCAGCACCACCACCCGCTTAACCCCAGCAGCAGTTGCCTGCGCCAACACATTATGGGTACCCAAAGCATTTGTGCGAAGGGCTTCAATAGGAAAAAACTCACAGGAAGGAACCTGCTTCAGCGCTGCTGCATGGAAAATAAAGTCAACTCCCTCCATCGCATCCCTTACACTATCCGCATTACGCACATCCCCGATGTAAAACATGAGCTTTGGATTGGCATACTCCTTGCGCATGTCATCCTGCTTCTTCTCATCACGACTGAAAACCCGGATTTCCATAATATCAGTATCGAGAAAACGCTTTAAAACGGCATTACCGAAGGAACCTGTTCCGCCCGTAATCAGAAGGATTTTATTTTTAAACATGATTTATCATTTTCTTGCTTTCCCACGTTTTGATAAAATATTCACTAAGAAGTTTTTTCTTTTCCTGAAAAACCGGATAGTTAATTAAAACAGCTCTGAATTTTCCTTTAAATACAAAAAGACTCCCGGCAGCAACCCCTATAATACCATGTTGCTGAATAATTTGTCCGATATCTTCAAGTGATCCTGCTCCTCCTAATACCGTTAACGGAATTGAAATAACTTCTCTGATTTTATTGATAAGCGTTTGATCATATCCTTTCATCACTCCATCCTGATCGATAGAGTTAATTACTATCTCTCCAGCGCCAAGCTCTTCTGCCTGTTTTGCAAAAACTACAGGGTCTATGCCAGTAGCCAGTACGCCATTGTGGGTGAAGATTTCGTATTTACCACCTATCATCCGTTTCTTGACATCAAGCACAACAACAACACTCTGGTTGCCAACTCTTTCAGCTATTTCCGTAATCAGTGCCTGATTTTTTATTGCCGCCGAACTTATAGCGATTTTTTCCACACCAAGGGTAAATATTCTCTGTGCCTGTTCCACAGTTTTAATACCCCCACAGTAACAAAGTGGCATCCGGCACTCAATCGCAAGTTTTTCAATTAATTGATAGTCAGGTTCTTTTCCTTGACGCGAGGCATCTATATCAATAACAATTATTTCATCAACCTCTTTTTCATTAAATATTTTTACTGCATTAATAGGATCTCCTACATATTTAGGATCTTTGAATTTTGTTGTTTTTACCAGACCATTTTTATGGACAAGCAAACATGGTATGATACGCGGATAAAGCATATTCAGAGTTTTGCAAAATTGTGTAACAATTGAATGCCGTTTTGGTGGCTTTTTTCCGGATGAAACTGAATGCCATAAATATTTTCTTTATTTACGGCGCTTGCATATTCTATGCCATACTCAGTTTTAGCAATAACATCTTTAGATTGCTTGCAATCAAAGTAATATGAATGAAGAAAGTAAAACCTTGATTCATAACTAAATTGGTCAAGCAGTCTGTTTTTTACTACAAGGCTAAGCGTATTCCATCCCATATGAGGCAAGCGGGTTTTGTATGGAATTTGTGTCGTATCAAAAAGTTTCACTTCGGCATCAAACCATCCCAATCCAGGCAATGTACCTTCATCGCTCGATTTTGCCATCATTTGCATACCCACACAAATACCTATCACAGGAACTTTGTGGTTTACAACTTGATCTTCCAGAGCCTCCCTCATACCCGAATCATTCAATTGAGACATAGCATAATCAAATGCACCAACACCGGGCAAAATGAGTTTTGTTGCATTTTTTATCTCAGATGCATTATGGGCTATATTGATTTTTATGTTAAGCCGTTCATAAACATTCACAAAAGCATTGATATTACCCAGTCCGTAATCTATTATAGTAATCATTTATCACGCTTTTTTACTTTTTCCGCTCCCATCACATTCATGATTTTAGCTCCATACCTGAATATATTTTGCTGGTTTTTGTAGTCCCAATAATATTTTTTTGGCATTGTGAAATAGCCTTGCAATTCTTCACGAGAAATACCCAACTTGGTTGCAACAAAGTTAAATTCTTCGTGAATCGTCCCTGGATTATAGGCCGGGCTTTTCATCTTTTCTAATGCTTCTTCGCGAGTCATTTGCCCGGTTAGAATTAAACTGGAAAACTGCACTATACGAGGATCAAAATCAAATCTTTCTGGAAGCCAAAAACTTTCATAAAAACGTGTAAAACGTGATTCAAAATGTTTTTGTTGATATGGCTTCCATCCATACTCCCTTTCCAACAATTCAAGTGCATCCTTTTTCACAAAAGGCCGGTAGTTAAGTGGCTTTACCACATTAACACCCTTTATATATTTTAAATATATTTTATGACGAAAAATAGAACTAAATGGATATGATTCCATTTTTTTTGTACCAAAGCGTAGACGAATATCATTGATCTGTGCCATATCTGTACCGTAATAATAATATTTCATCGGATACTGTACACATTCAGTAGAGAAATTTCCGCCATTTAAAATATATTTAATCTTGTATTTGTCTGCAAAGTGATAAAGTGTAGCAATAAATGCATGATCCTGTGGAATATCTATATGTGGAACTCCTGACTTAAAAAAAGCTAGTTGAAAATCTTTCATTTCATCCCAATTGATCACTTCAGTGAATAGGTCTAGTTTAAGCCCGTCAATCATCACATTGATATTGTGAACGGCCAACTCGGAATTCCAACCACCATCGACATGGAAAACCAAGGGCCTGAGTCCAAACTCTTTAACTGCTATATGAAGCATATAAGAACTATCGACCCCGCCGCTTAAGCCAAGCAAACAATCATATTCTTTTTTGTTGCCTGCTTTTTTAATTTTTTCTATTATTTGCATCAATTGTTTTCTACCACTTAAGTCAGTATGCCAATTTGGTTTTACATGAATTTCGAAGTCGCTACAATGATCACAAACACCATTGTTATCAAATGATATTATCGGATCGGATGTATCCATTACACATTTTGAACAAATCCTTTGTTGTTCGCTTTTCTCGTTTTTCATTTCTTATTCAATAAATTCAAGTACAATTCAAAATATTTTAAAAACTGTTTATCCTTTGAATACTTTTCAATTGCTCTTTCTCTGCAAGAATTTTCAAGTTGCTTAGCGTCACTGATTTTTATTTTCTCTATTGCATTTAACAATCCTTTGATTGAACTTTTTTCAACAACAATACCGGTTTGACTAGAAATTGCTTCTGGACTTCCTCCAGTATTATATGTAATAACAGGAGTGCCACATGCTAATGCTTCGATATTAGTAGTTGGAAAATTATCTTCTAATGTTGGATTAATGAAAACATCAGCAGCTGAGTACAAATCAACTAACTCTTGTTTATTCTCTGTTTTTAGTAAACCAACAATATTATTCGGTAATCTTTCTATTTGCCTCTTGTTCAATCCAACAAGAATAATGACCTCATCAGATTTCAAATATTTACTCATTTCAATAATTTCAGACAATCCCTTTCGCTTACACCAGGGACTTGCCACTCCTAATATCAAGAATTTTTTTTGAACATTGTATAAGGCTTTTGTTTCTTCTTTATTATTTTTTTGTTTAAAAACATTTATATCAATTCCATTGTGAATAGTAATGATTTTATTTCTCTTTAAAAAAGAACACTTTACTAATTCTTCAAGCCAATTTGAAACTGTTACTATTGTTAAATTGGGAACTGAATTGAATAAATCTTTCTTATTGTAATAATTTTCACGGGATCTGTCAAATAAAAAACTGGCAGGATATTCTTTTTTCTGTGGACATCTATTACATTCTGTCTTCCATTTTTCACACCCTATATAATCAAAATAAGCACAATGCCCAGTAAACGACCAACAATCATGAAAAGTCCATACAATTGGAACATTACTTCTTAATAAGTAATCAAAAAGTAATTTTATATTAATATAATATCCATGAAGATGATGTAAATGAATAATATCGGGCTTTATAGAATCTATTTTTAAAATCAATGCTTTTGTGGCTTTTTTTGAAGCATATCCATGTCTATCAAACAATCTCGTTTTAATACCGTGCAATATAAGATCTATATTATTTCCAATCTTAATAAGATTTGATTTACTAGCTCGTGGATACCTCCCATAGGCAATATAACTTTCCCAGCCTTGGTTCATTGCTAAAACTCCGATTGCCTCAGCTATTGTTCCCGTAGAACCGGTATTACCTTCAACTACAATCTGAAGTATTTTAATGGGTTCTGATAGTGTCATTTATTTTGTGTATACTTTGCAATTTCAACAAATCTTTCAGCCATTACATCTACATTGTAATTATTTCGAGCTATGAATTGAGCCCTCCTACCCATATCCTTAATCTTTTCTGGACTTTTTAACAAGCTAATTATTTTAGAAGAAAGATCATTATGGTTATCTTTTTCAAAAATTAATCCTGTTTCTCCATTCGTGAATGCGCCAAATTCAGGATTATGAAGTTCTTCAATACCATGAACAATCACAGGCAAACCAAAACCAAACGCAAGTAATAACGATAATCCGATTGCTGATGGATGAACAAATATAGATGCTGATAAAAAATATGGTGCCAGTTTTGTCTCCTCATATATTGGTCCAAGGAAAAAAACATAATCTTTTAAATTCATATTTTCCACTTCTGACTTGAGCATCTGCTCTTCATCACCGTCACCAATAAGAATCCATAAAAAGTTAGGGATTTCTTTAATTATATTTCGCAATGCTTTTAAAACAAGCATAAAATTATTTTTCTTATCAAGTCTTGCACAGGAAATAATAATTGATTTAGTATTTAAGTTGTTTTTTATTTTCCAATTTTCTAGATATTCAATTGTTAAATTAGCAATTGCTTCATCTATTTTTTTTTGGTCCAACCCGTTATTCATTCCAATGATATAATTTTTTTTAAAGCCTTTATCCTTTAAAAAAATCACTTCTTTGTCCGTATAAACAAATATTACCGGAAACAGTCTACTCCAAACCAAACGAACATTTTCAGTATATTTATTTCCTCTGAATGAATGAGCCATTGTCCATAACACAATTTTTTTATTAATTAATCTGCAAAATGTTCCAAACAAAAAGTCACTTATAACACGAGGATTTCCAGCCACAAAAACCACATCAAATGATTTAATAATTTTTAACCATGGTATATATTGAAATACAAACTCTTCTTTTTTTCTCGAAAGATATTTTATGATGTGGACATTTTTCGGATATTCTTTATGAATAGATATAAGATTCATGCCAGGCATAGAGTCCTGACAGTATACCTCAACATGCAAATCCTCCATATTAAAAATCCTATCATAAAACCCTTTACGATAAGTTGTTATAATATTCGTTATTATCGCGATTTTTATTTTATTTTTCATTCTATTTTTATTATCATGTCATAACATTAAGACGACCTCTAATTACCGAGTTTTGCAAAACTGCATGAGATGAGCAAATCATCACGAATAACTATTTATATAAAATATATTTTTCTTTATATTTTGGGTTCTTCGCAGAATTTCGTGGAAAGCCCAACTGCCATTACGTCATCAACTGATC
>JAFLLC010000204.1 GCA_019162745.1 Deltaproteobacteria bacterium
AAGGCGGCCCTTAAGCCGCCTTTTTTGATTTAAATTCAACTGTACAGAAGGGGAGCGCTATTTTCCGCAGCACTTTTTGTATTTAAGCCCGCTTCCGCAGGTACATGGATCATTGCGGCCGATCTTGGCTACGGTCAACGGTTTCGGCCGGACCATCTTTCCTTCGGTAAAATACCAGCAGTCATCTTTCTTTTTAAATTGTCCAGCTTCGTGATGTTCGCGCTGGTCACCTTTTTCGCTGAAACGTGCAATGAACTCTACTTCCCCGGTCGAGTCGTCAACTCCACCCTTTTTTGTGCTGATTATTTCAAGCCCATGCCACTCTGCCGTTTCGGCCCACTCCTTGGTGCCGACGTGGTCGTAGCCCTCGCAGTGGTCAGGATGTGTGCTGTCAAAAATAAAATCCATCATGGCAAATACATAGGCCGAATAGCGGGCGCGCATGAGTTGCTCAGCCGTGGTTGCCTTCCGTCCCCCGGATATAATCGGTTCACAGCACTCGGAGTAGGGGCTCCCGCTGCCGCATGGACATAAAGTCATGGTTGACTCTCCTTGGTAAATTTGGAAAATGATTTAGTTTGCGCCTCATCCTGTTTACAAGGACGCTGCGTATAGTGGTTGTTCTGGTGACATATTTAGTGCTCTTTTGTCAAATAGTATCTCGAAATAGAGCTTGTATGGAGATCTGCTTTCAGTGTATTTTTAACAATTGCATAAAACGTGATAAAGGGCGAGGGTAGTCATGAAAATATTGAGCAGGGAATTGCTACAGGCTCCATTGACAGCACATGAGACAAGGTGGGCAGGCGAGCTTGCTGACAAGCTGCCTGATGATGTAGATTTGACGTTCGAAGAGTCTAAAATTCTGGCCAGGCTTTCTATCAGGGAGTGGCCGGACGCCCTTTTGCACAAGGTAAAAGATGTTATTGATACCGAGGACTTTCTGGTCGAAGAACCGGAGTAATGTTGTTCTGGTGTGTGACAAAACAAGGGATCTATACAAAAGTAAAGGAGTACCGCCGTTTGAGATACAATAGTAAAAGACTTCTCGCCCCATTACTGTTTTTTGCACTGCTGGCACTTTCGGCCTGTGCAGACAATAAAAATGTTGCAATAGAGGTAAAAGCAAAAGCCCAAAAAAAAACTGACCAGCGGGATGCTGAAGCTGTGTTTGCGGCAACTACCTCTGCCGCCAGAAAGGCAGCCCGATTTGCGGCACAGACCAGCGCCGCCCGCAAATCGGCTCCCCAAATAAAGTACAACGCCGGCGAGAGCCCGGATTATGCCAGAGAGTGCGGCTGGCCGGTAGGTTGCCCCGCGCTGCTGCCCGGCTCGATCCTGCCGTCTAAACGCATTGTCGCTTATTACGGCAACCCGCTTTCGAAGAAGATGGGGGCACTCGGTGAGTTCCCCAAGGACGATATGCTGCGTCGCCTGAAAGGTGAAGCCGCCAGGTGGCAGGCGGCTGATCCGGCCACCCCTGTAATGCCGGCGCTTCATCTGATCGCGGTAGTCGCGCAGGGGGCGCCCGGCAAGGCTGGCAAATACCGGATGGTTATGCCGGACAATAGCATTAACCAGGTATACGGTTGGGCCAAAGAGGCGGGTGCGCTTATGTTTATCGATATCCAGACCGGACATGACGATATCCGCTCGATTCTGCCCCGCTTTGAGTGGATTCTGAAGAACCCTGACGTACATCTGGGGATAGATCCGGAATTCAACTTGATTAAAAGCGGCAAAATGCCGGGTACGAAGATCGGTACCTACGATGCTGCCGATATTAATTATGCTTCCGGCTACCTGCAAGGGCTGGTCAAGAAGTATAATCTCCCCCCCAAGGTGTTTACAGTGCACCGGTTTACCCGCAACGGCGTCACAAATTCAAAAAATATTTTATTGCGCCCGGAAGTGCAGATGGTTATGCATATGGATGGGTGGGGTGCCCCGTGGCTGAAGCGTGATTCGTACAAGAGTTATGTTGTTGCCGAACCGGTGCAGTATACCGGTTTCAAGCTCTTTTATCACAACGATACAAAGAAGGGTGATCCGCTGATGGCTCCGCAGGAAGTGCTCAAGCTGAATCCCAAGCCTCTCTATATACAGTACCAGTAGCCGGTCAGTACCCGGCATGCTCCTCATCTTTCCACCACTTGCCAAGGCCTGCGAGCCACCGCCGGGCATAGCACGACTTGGAGCTTCGTTGAAAGCGCACGGTGTGTCTTGCCGCCTGCTTGATGCCAATCTGGAAGGGCAACTCTGGCTGCTGGGACAGCCGCAGGCCGCTGTAGACACCTGGAGCCGGCGGGCCTTTAAGGGGCGCGCCCGTAACCTGGCCGCTCTGCGTGACATCAAGACATTCCAGAATCCTGACCGCTATCGCCGTGCGGTCAGCGATCTTAACAGGATTCTGGCTCTCTCTGCCGCCGAGAGTGGTATCGTCATCGGGCTTGCCGACTATCAGCACGCCATCCTTTCGCCATTACGCAGTGCCGACTTGATTGCGGCTTCGCGGGAGCCTGAACAGAACCCTTTTTACCATTATTTCAGTCAGCGGCTGCCTGAACTTCTCAACGGCGTAGGGACAGTCGGTTTTTCACTCAACTATCTCAGCCAGGCGCTCTGCACCTTCGCCATGATCGGTTACCTCAGAAAGCGCTACCCGACGCTGAAAATCGTCCTTGGCGGCGGCCTGGTGACCTCCTGGATGCAGCGCCCCGGTTGGTGCAGCCCCTTCGGAGAGTTGGTGGACGCTCTGATTTCCGGGCCGGGAGAAGGTCCGCTGCTGGCGCTCCTCGGGAGTCGTGCGGTGCCGGGGCGGTATGCACCACCTGATTATACTCCGCTGCCGCTGCCGGAGTATTTGTCGCCCGGTCTGATCCTCCCCTACAGTGCTGCCGGTGGCTGCTACTGGAACCGCTGCTCGTTCTGCCCGGAGCGTGCCGAAGGGAACAGTTACCATCCTCTCCCGATCTCTCAGGTAATGCCGGAGTTGAAACATCTGGTCGAACAAACCGGGCCGATTCTGATTCATATTCTTGATAATGCCATCAGTCCGGCGTTACTTCACTCTCTCACTGAAAATCCACCTGGGGCTCCGTGGTACGGTTTTGCCCGAATTGATGAATATCTTGCCGATCCGGTCTTTTGCCGCGCCTTGAAACGCTCCGGATGCGTGATGCTCAAGCTTGGATTGGAATCTGGCGATCAGGGGGTGCTGGACCGGATGTGCAAAGGGATTAATCTCGGATTGGCCTCGCGGGTGCTGAATAACCTCCAACAAGCCGGGATCGCGGTCTACTGCTATCTGCTGTTCGGAACACCGGGTGAAACGATTGTGGAGGCTCGCCGGACACTGGAGTTCGTTGCTATGCACCATCAGGCGATCACTTGTGTTAATCTGGCGCTGTTTAATATGCCTCTCTATGGCGATGAGGCACTTGAATATGGAGAGCAACCATTCTATGAGGGAGATCTCTCGCTCTACACGGCTTTCCGGCATCCCGGCGGCTGGGATCGTAATCAGGTGCGTCGCTTTCTGGAGAGTGAATTCAAACGTCACCCGGCCATTGCTGCAATAATCAGGAACGATCCGCCGCACTTCGGCTCCAACCATGCTCCACTGCTCAGCTGTATACAGTGAATATGACCTTAACTTTTTGATGTTATAGTGCTATAAGACGAGCTTGTATTTTTCGGGAGAAGATATGGAAATTTTTGGCGGTTTTATGGTCATGATGAGCATTATCAGCCTTTTTCTGGCGGTGGTATGGCTGATCATGCCGTTTGTCGTGTTTGCGATCAAGGGGAAGCAGGATCGGACGCTGGAAGTTTTAGAATCGATAGAAGGTCGGCTGGCAGCTCTTGAAACAGCCCTTCAGCAGGCTAAACCTGTTAAACCGGAAGAGGACGAAACCGGACAGGCTACGCAGGGCGGCAGCCCAGCCGAAACATCAGATGGATCAAATATTTGAATCACCAAGTGAATCACCCGCTTGAAAATGGAGTAACCGCGCCGGAGATTGCTGGCAGGAAAAACGGCCCGGAAGCGTCACCCGCAGTGTAGAACCCCAGAGGAGTTATCAAGATGTTGCTTAGTGGAAAAAAGGTCGTAATTTTTGGTGTTGCAAACGATAAGAGTATCGCCTGGGCGATCGCCCGGCTTTTTCAGGAGCAGGGTGCCGAACTGGCAATAACCTATGCCGGAGAGGTCTTTGAGAAACGGGTACGTCCGCTGGCAGAGTCTGTTAATGCCGCAGCAATACTCCCCTGTAATGTTACCAGTGATGATGAGATAGCTTCAGTTTTCAGCGAGCTCGGCAAGGTCTGGGACGGCGTTGATATCATTATCCATGCCGTCGCCTTTGCGAACAAGGAGGAGCTGAAGGGGACCATATTAAATACTACCCGTGAAGGCTTTGCCACTGCGATGGATATCAGTGTTTACTCCTTTCTGGCAATTATGAAAGCGGCCCAGCCGATGATGCAGGGGCGGGGTGGGTCCTCTCTGACATTAAGCTACTACGGGGCGATGAAGGTGTTCCCGAGCTACAACGTTATGGGGGTTGCCAAAGCGGCACTTGAGGCGTCTGTGCGCTATCTGTCCGAGGCGCTCGGTCCTGAAGGCATACGGGTAAATGCCATTTCTGCCGGTCCTATCCGAACCATGGCTGCGGCGGGGGTCAACGGTTTCCACACTATCCTCAACCACGTCGAGTCAAAAGCTCCTCTCAGGCGGACCATCACCCAGGAGGACGTGGCTAATTCGGCGCTCTACCTCTGCAGTGACATGGCGAGCGGAGTCAGCGGCGAAATTCATTTTGTCGACGGCGGCTACAACATCATAGGGTTGTAATTCTGGAGTCACACCATTAAAGAAGTATACGGTAATCTTGCAGGCTTAAAATCAAGCCAGATCCAGGCGCTGGAACGTCTTTACCGCAGACGTGTACCGGTAGCTGAATTCTGCTCCCACGATCTGGCACTCCGTCTCGTCGAACTTTCCAGCGACCTCCGTCGTCAAATTGCCATCCTTGTCAACCGCGCCGGTAATGTGGAATATGTTATTGTTGGCGATGAGAAAGGGGTCGTCATCCCCGAGCTGCGCGATTACCCGCTCGGTAAACGGGTCATGCGCGGTCTGCGCCTGATTCACACTCACCTGAAAAACGAACCGCTTTCCGAAGACGATTTGACCGATCTTTCCCTGTTGCGCCTCGATCTCCTCGCCGCCCTGCTTTTTACCCCCGGCAAGGGTCAGATACACGCTCAGCTGGCCTGGCTGACTCCTGACCGTCGGGGCGCTAGTACGACCCTTGATGCGATCGTCCCGTTTGAACGGGTTGATCTCGACTGCAGCCACGCGATCTCCGAGCTGGAAGCCGATCTGGAAAAAGCGGCCCGTACTGCAACAAGCGCCAAGGATGCTCTCGAACGGGCGATTCTGATCTCCGTCACGGCGAAAGGCACCCGTCAGGAAGCGGAAGATTCAATGGCAGAGCTGCGTGAGCTTGCCCGCACAGCCCAGGTGGAAGCGCTGGACGAGTTTATCCAGCGGCCGAAAACTCTTAATCCCCGCACTCTGATGGGGGAGGGGATGATGCGTGACGTGGTCATCAGAGCAATGCAGCGCGGCGCCAGCATGCTGATCTTCGATCAGGAGCTGACTTCGGCCCAGATGCGTTCTATTTCTTCGATGACGGAACTGAAGGTTATCGATCGGAGTCAGCTGATTCTGGATATCTTTGCCCGGCGGGCAAAAACGCTGGACGGCAAGGTGCAGGTTGAGCTGGCTCAACTCAAGTATCTGCTGCCGCGACTGACCGGTCGCGGCGTGCAGATGTCGCGCCTGATGGGGGGAATCGGTGGGAGGGGGCCGGGTGAAACCAAGCTGGAGACTGACCGCCGCCGTATTCGTGACCGGATTGCCAGTCTGGAGCGGGAACTCAAAGAACTTTCCCAGGGGCGTGACCAACGGCGAAAACAGCGGGTCAAGGCGGGGGTGCCGATCATATCGATAGTCGGCTATACCAATGCAGGAAAATCAACCCTGCTGAACGCCCTGACCAAGAGTGACGTTTTTACCGAAGATCTGCTCTTTGCAACGCTCGATACCTCCAGCCGTCGTCTCCGCTTCCCCCGGGAGCGTGAGGTGATCATTACCGATACGGTCGGTTTTATCCGCTCATTGCCGAAATCGCTGCTAGGGGCTTTCAAAGCGACACTGGAAGAGATGCGCGATGCCGACCTGCTGCTGCATGTGGTTGATGCATCCCACCCCCGTTTTGAGGATCAGATAATTCAGGTGCGAAACATCCTGGCGGAGTTGGAACTGGGGGACAAGCAGGAATTGCTGGTGTTCAACAAAGCTGATCTGCTGAATGATATGAGGAAAAAGGATATGGTTGCGTTTCTCAAGGTACGTCAGTCAGCCAGAACCCAGAACAGCGTCACAGTCTCGGCCCGCGACCGCAAAAGCCTCAAGCCTCTGATGGATGAACTGCAGCGGCGCTTCTGGCCGGAAGATGAAGATATTACTCAAACTGCGCCCTGAATTCTGCCATCGTCTGTTGTAACATAGTAATTTCACCCCTCAGGGCAGCAACTTCTTCCTCCAACTTCGTAATTCGCTCGTTTTCTGCCACTACACGTTGCCTTGCAGCCTCGGGGCGCACTTCAGAGCTTTCTTCACTACACTCCGGCAGCCCGGAAAAAAGCTGGGCATAACGTCCCTCTTTTCTCCCTGGCTGGCGGGGCATCAGTGCAATCAGCGGCGTTTCGCGCAGCATCAGTTCCTGCAGCACCTCTTCAACCGCAGCCAGTTCACCAAACGGATACATTCGCTCTCCGCGGGTACGCAGTTCGCCGACGGTCTGCGGGCCACGCAGCAGCAGCTCGCCGATGATCGCCTGTTCTGCCGGCATCAACCCGATTTTTTCAGCAAGCAGATGACGGTATTTTGACACACGTCCCCCTTCCGCCGAAAGGACTACCAACTGTTTGAATCGGAGTGAGTCGAGGGCCCGTACGACCTCCTCTTCCGCCAGAACCATGACCGGGTCGCGGTTGGACTTCTGGTTGCAGGCGTTGGTGAGAGAATTCAGTGACAGCGGATAATACTCCGGTGTCGTCAGCTCCTTTTCTATCAGGCTCCCCAGTACGCGTACTTCAACATCGCTAAGAGATTTATCCACTTTTATACTCCATCACTGGTCAATGAAACGTCAGCATCTTTTCCTGGAAGAGCACATAAGGGCTGACAATCAGCATGGCAAACTTTTTATGCTTGTCCTCTTCCCATGAGCGGATTTTTGAATCCGATGGTTTGCCGATCAAGCCGTCTTCAACCAGATGCTGGATAATCCCGATGTCATCGGCAGCAACTTTATGGGCGGTATCAGCAAGATCAAGGGCATCATCAACCAGGATCAACCCCCCACGGCCCAAATGGGCGCGCAGGCAGCTCCAGTCAGCTTCATCGATCGTAAGAGCCAATTCTTCTTTGCTTGGTAACATCAGCAACTCCTTCCCTTTACATTTTATGCCATCAATGAGTCACTTCTGCTTCTCGATTTTTATCATGCGACGCAGATAAAGTCCACGCCTTCCTGCCAGCCCCGCCTTGACGCCACAACCCGGAATTGCTCGCGCGCACCGCGCACACCGATGGCTGCAATCATTTTTCGTCCATTCAGGTGGAGCTCTCCGGGGGGGATTACCGGTGCTTTGTGGAGAATACGCCCGATCTTGCGCGGATCAACGTCAAGCCAGGTGGAAACTGTCACTTCTACAGCGGCCAGAAGGCGCTGCCATGCCCGTGCTTCCAGCCCCGCACCGGCAATAACAATATCGGTACTTTTTTGCAGAAATCCGTGCAGCAGATGGTGGCATTTGCAGGCGCGGAAAGCGTGTAACGCATATTCATCCATGGTGCGGGTGGCCCGCTCGGGGTGATCGCGCCAGAAAAGGAGCGTTTGTGGCAGGCGGGCAAACTTCACCCCCGCCGCTGCCATGCGGAGCCATAGATCATAATCCTCGGGCCAGCTGTTGTCATGGTATCCACCCAGTTCCTCCAGTACCGTTCTCCGGACCATGATGGAAGGGTGGATAAAGGGGGACTCTACAAAGAGATCGCGGATGATTAGCGAATGATTGCTAAGGCCGTTCTGCCAGGTTTCATAGTCAATCATGCCCTGTTTGAGTCCGGTTCGCGGAAAATGGCGGAAGTTGCAGGCCACCAGCCCGGTGCCAGGATGCGTGTCTAGATAAGCGCTCTGCAGCTCCAGGCGTCGGGGATGGCAGATGTCATCCCCGTCCATCCGCGCCAACAACGGTGCCCGGCAGGCTTCCAGACCGGCATTGAGTGCCGCCACCAAACCGCCACCTTCGCGGTGGATTACTTGTACACGGTGGTCTTTGCCAGCAGCGTCGTCAAGGATGGCCGCAGTTCGGTCGCTTGAGCCGTCATCAACCGCAATCAACTCCCAGTTGGTGAAGGTTTGGCGAAACAGGGAGTCAAGTGCCGCCTGGATGTAGCGCTCTTCGTTGCGGATCGGCATAAGGATTGAGACACGCGGTGTGGCTGGTATCAGTTGTTGTGACATAGTGGCGAGTCCTGTTATGATTTTGCTTGACGGTGCCGAATGATACGGTAAGTATATAACATAATCCAGACAGGAATAAGCGGAACTATGACCGGTTTATCAACAGACAATGAACGGACGTTTGGTCATATTGCAGAATTGCTTGCCATGCGCAACAATGATGCTGTGCCCGATGTATGCGACAACACACGCGCTTCAGTTGCCATGATACTGCATCAGGGCGATGCCGATGTCGAAATTCTGTTTATTCAGCGCGCTGCCCATGACCTTGATCCCTGGTCAGGGCATATTGCGTTTCCGGGTGGCAAGCTGGAAGAGGGAGAGCTTGAGTGCCAGGCCGCCATTCGGGAAACGTCTGAAGAGGTCGGGATTGATCTGGAGCGGGGATGCTATCTGGGACGACTCTCCGATATCACCGGCGCTAATCTGCCGGTGAGGGTTTCCTGCTGTCTGTACAGTCTAGACCGAGTGCACTGTAGTCCGGTTTTGAATGAAGAGGTCAGTGATCTCTTCTGGGTAACGCTGTCAGACTTGCGGGATCCGCAGCGGCATCTCCTGAACAGTGTTGTGTTTGGTGAAAAACGCTTTGAAGTGCCGGCCATCAGGCTCCCGGTTGAAAATAAACCGGTATTGTGGGGGATAACCTACCGCCTGGTCATGCAATTTCTTTGTCTTCTTGAAGGCGGGAACGCTTTTTATGAAGAATGCTGTAAACTACCTGACGTGGTAGAACTTGACGAGGAGGTTTGAATATGAATGAAAAGACAGGAATTATTACGTTTAAAGGAAACCCGATGACCCTTGTGGGACCGGAACTCAAGGTGGGTGATGCTGCCCCTGATTTTGCTGTTGTTGATAATGGGCTCTCCGCTGTAACTCTCTCCAGCTACGCCGGTAAAATCAAGATCATCTCTTCGGTGCCGTCGCTGGATACTCCGGTGTGCGATACCGAAACCCGCCGTTTTAATCAGGAAGCTGCTGCATTACCGGGAGAAGTCGTAGTGCTGACTGTCAGCCTCGATCTTCCTTTTGCCCAGAAACGTTGGTGCGGAGCCGCCGGTATCGACAAGGTGGTTACGCTTTCTGATTACCGCGAGCGCTCCTTTGGACTTGGTTATGGAGTATTGATCAAGGAATTATTGCTGCTGGCTCGTGCGGTCTTTGTTGTTGATGCCGCAAATGTTATTCGTTACATCCAGATTGTTCCGGAAGTAACTGCTGAGCCTGATTATGCGGCTGCAATTGCTGCTGCAAAAGCACTGCTGTAATTAAAAATATTATTCCAGGTTAGGGGTAGGTGACTATGTCTATTAAAGAAAGTTTTTTTCTGGAACGCGATAAGGCGGTTCTGGTGGTAATTGATGTGCAGGAAAAACTGTGCATTGCAATGGATGAAGTTGTTCTGAAACAGCTTGTAAAAAACGTCGGCATCCTGCTTGAGAGTGCTGCAGAATTAAATATCCCGGTTATGGTGACAGAACAGTACGTCAAAGGTTTGGGGGCAACTCTGCCTGAACTTAAGGAAAAGGCGGCAGCAGCTTCGTCCTACGAAAAGATGACCTTCAGCTGTTGTGGCAGTGCTGAATTTGTTGCTGCTCTCAAGTCAAGCGGCAGGACGCAGGTAATAATCACCGGCATGGAAACCCATGTCTGTGTGCTGCAGACAGTGATTGAACTTCGTGACGCCGGTCTGGATGTCCATGTGGTGAAGGATGCCGTCATGAGCCGCAGCAAGCAAAACTGGCAAACGGCGCTTCAAGCGATGTCCCTGGCAGGAGCGATTCCGACCTGTACGGAATCTGCCCTGTTTCAGTTGCTGAAGGTCGCCGGTACTGATGCGTTCAAAAAACTGTCAAAACTGGTGAGATAATCGCAGGGAAACAACGATGTGGGAAAAACTCCGGAGCCATGGCGACTCCGGAGTTTTTTATAAGTCCCAAAAAACATGCTGAATAATTTCAGCGTGGTGCTGGATGTGGGCCAGTGCCGGCAGGTGGGATTTGTATGAGATAAATGGGACACCGGCACTTTTAGCTGCCTGCATGTCAACTTCGCCGTCACCAATAAACAGAGCCTCTTCAGGAGCTACTTTAAAGTAATCCAGTACTTTCAGGAGAGGTTCCGGGTGAGGTTTCGGGTTGGTTACCTGTGACGCCGTCATGACATATTCAAAATAACCGGTCAGTCCGAAATCCTCTATGATCATATCCATCGACGTTGCCCGATTGGTGCAGATCGCCAGCGATGTGTGTCCTTTTAACTGGTCAAGAGCGCTGACAAAGCCGTCTTCCATTCGCATATAGGGCATCAGATCGCGATAGTGAATTGTCTTGGCAAACCTGAGAGCATCTTCCCGTTTTGGGTCTCCAACAAAAAAATATTCCATCACATTATTGAACGAATAGGTGTGGAGAACCCTTCTGGCATCACCGTTATCCCTGTCTATCTCTGGTCTCCCAAGAAATTCCATGACGCGGTTGTAAAATACATAGTTGGATTCTATTGAATCAAGGATCACGCCATCACAGTCATAGATGATGACTTTATAGCGACTTTTCAATTTATTCACCAGTTGGCTCCGCTGTTGGACTCTTGTGCTTGTCCAAGTATTCTTCCCACTCTATAGGAAGCATATATTTTTTGCTGCTGTTACACTCCTTGCAGGCTGGCACCACATTGTTACGGGACGCCTTTCCGCCACGTGATACAGGGACCAGATGGTCCATCGTCAACTCATCCGGAGCAAAAGTCCCGTCACAAAAGTGGCAGTGCCCCAAGGCCAAGCGGTTTTTCCACCAGCGACTCTTGCGAAGCTCCCTCGACTTCTCCCGCTCTCGCTTCACATCAGCTTCGCTTATTTCCAAGATAAAGTGGTCCATAAAAAAACCTTCAAAAAAATAGATGACATACTCTGATTGATCAGAATATCCGAAAATGCCACGATTGGGTAGGAGAAAACGGTGCTATGGGCTGGTAAAACGACTATGCGCAAAAAAAGGTTGATATATCCTGATTTGTAAGTTATAAAGACAATTCAATTGCGCTTGTAGCTCAGCTGGATAGAGCAACGGACTACGAATCCGTAGGTCGGGCGTTCGAATCGCTCCAGGCGCACCA
>JAFLLC010000071.1 GCA_019162745.1 Deltaproteobacteria bacterium
ATGCTCTCGATCTTGACTTCGATCTGTTCCCCTTCCTTGACAACTTCACGGGGGTGGTTGATCCGCTTGCCTGACCCAAGTTTTGAAATATGAAGCAGACCATCCACACCGTCGCACAGGGTGACAAAGGCGCCAAATGTGTCAAGACGCGCAACGGTCCCGGTATGGAACGAACCCTCCGGAAATTTAGTTGGCACCTGCTCCCACGGATCAGTCAGAGTATCCTTGAGACTGAGTGAGATTCGTTCCTTTTCCTTGTCGATTGATTTAACGACAACGCTCAACTGCTGGCCGACGGCAAGAACATCGCGGACATCCTTGACCCGACTCCAGCCGATCTCTGATATCGGCAGCAGCCCCTCAATGCCGCCTATATCGACAAAGGCGCCATAATCCTGCAGGGATGTAACCGTTCCGACTACTGTCATCCCTTCACTGAGCCCGGCCTGCGCGTCCTCTTTCAGTTGCCGCTGCTCTTCCTCAAGCAGAGCGCGCCTGGATACGACGATGTTGCGGCCATTTTCTGCATATTCACTAATCCGAAACGCCAGGCGCGTGCCGATCAGCGCTTCAGGGTTTTCAACGCGCCTGAGCGCAATCTGGGAATAGGGACAGAACGCTCGGGATGTTCCCAGCTTTACTTCATAGCCGCCCTTGATCTCTTTCTCAATGACACCTTCCACCGGCACTCCTGCCTGCCACGCCTGTTCCAGCTGGGTAGAACCGCCGCCGCTTATGGCACCCCCGCCAATTTTGGTAGAAAAGCGCATCTCGCCATGACTGGAAGAAAGGAAATAAGCTGAGATGACATCGCCTTCGGCTACGGTGATGTTGCCGTCATTATCCAGGAATTCCTTCCGTTCAATGACCCCCTCCCCTTTCTGGCCGGTATCCATAAAAATCCATTCGTTACCGATCTTCAGCACCTTTCCGGTCAGTTTTTGCCCCGGCTCAAGCCATCTCTTAGCCTCCTTGCCGTCCTGTTCAAACAGCTCGGCAAAGCTGCCGTCTTCAAGCTCGTCAGTCTCTTCCATCATGTCATCGTCATCAATATCATGCTTGCTTTTCATGGGCTCTTCGCTCCTTTTGATATTAATATTCGGGATATATATTTTAGTTTCAGACAATTAAGTTGGTGACTATAGCACAATTTGCTTGATAATCAATTGCGTAAGAGTCAACTATCCGGAATTTCCGGACAGTTGACTCTCTTTGTTGCTCACCAGCTTGATAAATGTTTCCCAAATGCTCATTTATCGTTCGCACATCTACGCAGTGCGTCGCAAATTGGATATACCATAAATAGCTGCCACATATTCTTGAGGTTGCGTCAATAGATATTCTTATCGTGCAACATACCTATCCTTCTGTAATTTCTCGAAGTTTGTTTTGAAGGAAACTTTCCAGTTCCTCTGTTTTGGGAAGTTCAAGCTGGTACTTTGAAACGAAGAGGCGATTATCCATGTTAGCGGTAGCGTATTCGACGAGTGTGTGATCTTTTTGCGTACAGAGCAGAAGTCCCACCGGAGGGTTATCACCGTCAGTCATCATGTTTTTGCGATACCAGGTTAGATAGGTGTTGAGCTGGCCTAAATGCTCATGGGTAAATTTGTCCACTTTGAGTTCGATAAGAACATGGCACTTGAGGATACGGTGATAGAAAACAAGGTCAACAAACCCGCGTGTTTTGCCGATAACGATGCTTTTCTGCCGGGCTTCAAGGCAAAAGCCGTGACCAAGTTCCATCAGAAACTCATGCAGGTTGTCAAGGAGAGCATCTTCGAGGTTGGATTCACTGACGGCTTCACTTGCTTTGAGCCCCAGAAATTCAAAAATGTACGGATCTCTGATAGAAAGTTTAGGCTCGCTCTTTTCAGCGGAGGTGTGTGCCATTTCAGAGAGCTTTTCTTTGTCGATTGAAAGCCCTGAACGTTCGTAATATAAGGTCGCAATCTGTCTTTTGAGTGCCCGCACTGACCAATTACCACGAATACATTCAATCTCGTAGAAGGCGCGTTTGAGAGGATTGTCGAGAGCGGTGAGTTGTTCCAGATGTGTGTATGAAAGTGTATTAAGAAGCTTTTCCGCTGGGATTTCTAATTGTACGGTCGCTGTTCGGACTATTTCAGCTTCTTCCGGTGTTGAATACGATTTTCCGTTCACTGACCGGAAAATTTCCTTCGTGTTGACACTATCAAACGAGTGCAGCCCCTGTGGGACGGCGTGTGCGATCTGCGGATAGGTGCGATAGAAATTTATATAGCCGTAAAGTCTTTGGCGATCCGTGGCAGGAATTTTATGTGGACGCAAAGCATCCGCCAGTTTGTCTATCAGCCGCTCACCATATTGCGCACGGTCAGCTCCATACAGTTCGTAATGATGAATGTAGCTACCAATAAGCCAGTTACGTAGTGTAAGCGTCGTATTGACGGTACGATTGACTGCTGCGGCGCAGACATCATGCACCTGACGTACAGCTTCTACCAAGGCAGTGAAGTTCTGATCTGTTGTGTTTGGTTTTTTGCTCATGCCGCCACCCCCAACACACGCACCCCGCCTTCATCCTCTTGATAAAGCGCAGTCATGACAAAAAGGGGATTGTCGGGGATTTTATAATCATCCAGCGGCCAATCCCTGCCTTCTGCCATTTTTGCCAAACCTGCTTCAATCGCCTGATATACCTCTTCAAACAGTTGCGTTGCCGGATCGTACAGTTCGGAAGCTGGGGCAATGCCAGGGCGCATTTTGTCGGCATAAAAGGTGACGTAGCGGTCTGGTGTCGGAAGTTTGAGCGCCAAGGGATAATCGGTGGCGGCAAGCTGTTTCAGCAGAGCGTTCTTTTCTTCGTCGGTGCCGCTTGCCATGTATGCACGACCGGCAACGGCAAAGATAAATTGCTGGTCTTCATCGACGAAGTACCAGAGGTTGAGGATGATTTCGGGGGGCAGGCTCATTTTTCACCTATCCGCATACGATTACAAATCTTCAAGCTTAACGTATCATCAATGATACCGTTGACTCCAAGGCCACGAATTGCAGCTCCGACAAATTGTATAAAGTCAATTCGGCTTGAGTAATCAAGAGCCATTTCAAGTTCTTTAGAAAATTCGTTAATTACAGTAACATCCTTATTGGGCATGACATTCTCCTTATTCAGTACTTGAGATCATTTTAACTGAGAAATTGTAAGACGAGATTTTCTATTTGAACAGCACACCAAACAGCACAAAACAGAACAATTCGAAGAACAATCATTTCTCGTCGACCAACGTCCCATACAATTTGAACAAAATGCTACCTGCACCGCAGCATCTTTTACACCTGCATATCAGAGCGGATCGGGTAAGTATCATCTTTATGGCGGAAAAAGAGCGTCATTCCATACCCCCAATAAACATTTTGTGCATTTTTACAGCTAGTTAATCGCAAAATATGCACGCCACAATTAACACAAACATTTTTAAATTTCTATGAGTATCAGGACAATTAAATACATCGATCCAGGTTTTTGCCTTGACCTCATTGGCTATAATAAGAACTGAATTCTCCATTTGATATACTCGCTGGATTCTCGGTTGTCACAACATTCTAGCGTAGCGTCTTTAGCGTTATGCGTTGGAATTTACCTGATATAAATTTGAATCGTTGACATAACAAACAGGGCAAGTTCGAAAAGCCCGTATTCAAAAGTATAAGGACTGATCACCTCATGATAATAGGGAAATATTTTAAAGACGATGAGGACGAAGTACTAATGCTGTACCAGCATGACTGCTACTACGATTCCCTGCGGCGTTGGATCAAGCTGGCCGGCGAGTGCCACTGTCAGTATCACAGATTGCCAGAGTGGGAAGATATCTCCCGGCAGTGGGATATGTTTCGGGAAAGAGGTTACCATGATCATCGGTGCATTCAGGCGCACCATGATCTGATTGCGAAGCGATTCAGAATGATTCAGAAAAACCCTGATCTATTTTTCTGGATTGTCCATGGTAAAAATGGTTGGTTCGACTTTTTCAATAGCGAGATAGCAAAATTCATGAAAGACCCTGAGATGCTTCGGCTGTTTATGACTGCGGTGGCTTGCGCCAACACCAAGGCCGGTTACGATGCCGAGGACGAGCTTTTGGATAAAATGCGGGAAAGTTATGGTGTGGGAAAATGTTGTATTCCGGTTGTGCCTGAAAGTTGAAAGGCGTTTCCGAACAGCGCCATGTCTATTTGAAACCAGCGGACTTTCCTGGTTTTCTTTGTGGTAGTAATGAGTTAAGGTGCAATAATCTTGTGATCTATTCAAATGGAGGCAAAAATATGAACGCGGTAGTAATTCCAACGACAGTGAACAAAAATGCGGAAATAAAAATTATGGCCTTAGACGTGATTGAACCAGTAACCTTTGCAAGCCTTGAATTGAGGGAATCCGATATTGAAGAGTTTGTCAGCAACAACCTCAACGCATTTCTTGGGGAACATGGATCAGAGGATATTCTTATTATCGGACGCCAAGTTATGAACAAAGAAAATGGACGTTCTGACTTGGTCGCCATTGACCCGCAAGGCAATATTGTTGTGATTGAAATAAAACGTGACTTAAAAGATTGTCAGGCGAGAGCAGAAGCCTTTGAGATGCAGGCTATACGCTATGCTGCAAACTATTCTCTGATAAACACCCAAGAGGACTTGCTGAATAAACTCTACATTCCATACGTTGAGCGTTTTGAAAAAGAAAAGGCAAAAAATACAGGGAAAACAGTGCCTCAATTTGCCTACGACAAACTCAATGGTTTTTTGAAAACGAGAGAAATTAACCGAATACAGCAAATTGTTCTCATCGCCTCCGAATTCGACCCACAGGCACTTTCTGCCTGCGCATGGTTACACAAGAACGGGATAGATGTTACCTGCGTAACGATAGCTCCAATAAAGCATCTTGACCAGGTATTCATGGTCATTGAACAGATTTTACCTCCGCCATCAATCGATGAATTTTTTGTTCCAGTTGCGAACCCCACGTCAGTCAGGCTGCGTTCGGATGATTCTATTGATGGTGGGCGTATTACTTTGCCGACTATGCCTAAATTGTTTAACGAGTGGAAGCTTATAAAGCCTGGCGACACAGTCTATATCAGAGATCGTGAGGATAAGAGCGCTACGGTGGAAAGCCCGAAACGAGTTTATTACAATGGTGAGTCATGGGGGTTTAATGATTGGGCAAAAGAAGTTACTGGATGGCAGGCGGTTAATATCTATGAGTGGACTATTTTGAAGGAGGCCGGGAAAACCCTTGACCAGCTCCGGCGTGAGAAAATGAGAGAAGAGGCCGCCAAACCTAAAAGTTTGATTTGTTGATGGCAAGCTTTATGACCAGGTGAGACGCTGAATTAAAAATCAAAGGAGAATCTATGAGACGGTTGCTTGTGAGTTTTGTCGTGTTGCTTTGCCTGACCAGTGTCGCGTTTGCCGCTCCCAAGAAAATAAAGAAGGCTGCTCCTCCGGATTCGGAACCTAAAATCAGTTTCGATCTGGACTCTTGTGTTGATAAAGCAATTGATTACAGGACGCTTATGGTTACCAACCCATACGACAACAGTGGCAAATGTTATTGGCTTGGCTTTCCGATGGTAAAACAACAGATGCTGTCAAGGTCTGTTGCCTTAATTGGTTTTGCTGGTAGTCAACAGAATATCTTCGCTCTCATGGATTTTGGCAAAGAGAGCGTGCCTATGGGAATGATCTCTGGTTTAGTAATGGGAATGGGGGCGTACGAGTATGAAACTGTTTCTGGTTCAGTAAACACCGTGCATCATCTGCGCAAGCTGGACGGCTATTTGCACCGTACAAAAAGTCAGCAAAAAGAGAAGGATGCCCGGGATAAGAAGGTAGTAGATGAACAGGCAAAGCAGATAGAGATAAAGGAGGCGGAAGATCAGAAAGCCTCTGCATTGGCTAGGGAAGAGGCAAAAGAGATTGAAATAAGGAATGAAGAAAAACGGAAAGAAATTGAAGCGATGAGAGCAAAAGAACTGAGAGAAGAACCATTAATCTACACCGACTACGAAACCGGGCTTATTTGGGCAAAAAACGGAAATATTTCTGGTGAAAAGATGACTTGGCAAAAAGCACAGACTTGGGCCGGAACACTTAACTATGCTGGGTATTTGAACTGGAGATTGCCAACATTGAAGGAGTTTTTGACCTTTACGAAACAGGGCAGAAAATGGCTAGAAGCTAATAGCTTAAGCAACATAGGGGATTGCTACTGGTCAAGCACGGAAAGTGGTGTCCACTCTGTACCTTCAGTGAATATTTGGGATAACAATAGCGGCGAAGGTGAGTGGCGTTATAAAGACTATGAATATAATAAATGTGTTGCATGGCCAGTTCATTCTGCCGTCACTGAATTGGAAGGAAAATCAGCTACGGAACAAATCCGTTTACAGAAAAAACGCGATTACGAATCACAGATTGAAAATGAAAAATTGTTAGATAAAAAAATACAAGAGGCTGGATTGGAAATAAAAGATGGTGTCATCATTGATAAGAACAGTGGTTTGATGTGGCTTAGAGACGCTAATATCGTTGGTAAAATGACTTTAAATGCAGCTATTGAATGGGCTGGCGACTTTAAATATGCGGGTTATTCGGACTGGAAAATACCAACAACACGAGAATTAAAAACTTTATCAAAGTATGGTCCTGAAATATTGACGCATGCAGTAAAAAATATGCAAATAAGCTGCTACTTATCGACTAGCAAAACAGGATGGCTAGACAATATGTTTAATAGAGAATGTATATATATGATAAATGATGTTATTGGAAGCCATAACTTAAACAACAATGAAAGTCATAATGTCTTGCCTGTCCGTGGCGGCGAAGCAGCAGGGTGGTTCAGTAATATTTTACAATAAGATTTTCACTGGAGGTTGTCAACGTCACCTCACCCGCCAAATCCACCCTGGTAATGCTTCCAACCGCGACTTGCGCTCAGGTGGCATACTCTCTTTATTCGCTCGTTGGTTATTGACCCATAAGCCGAGCCGATACCCTTCAGCAGTTTTGTGGCTTTGAGAAACCTTAGCATGCCCCTCTCGATCAGCAAATTTCATAAGACAGTTAAATCCAGTTTCCCACATATCGGCATAAGGATCCCAGCTCCAACCGGGCAATGTTTCCAATCGCGCTTTACGTTCAGGCAACATTCTGGCTTTTGTTTGCCGTTGAACACCAACCCAGTTACCAAGACGATATCCATCTGATGTTTTGTAATCGCGAGGAGCCGTAGAATACCCCTCTCGATCTGCAAATTCTTTTAGATAGCAGAATCCTTCTTCCCACATGCCTGAAAAAGGATCCCAGCTCCATCCTGGTAATGCTTCCAGTCGTGTTTTGCGATCCGATAACAACCCTTCTTTTTTTGCTCGTTGTGTGCTTACCCAAGTGCCGAGCCGATAGCCGTCTGCTGTTTTGTAATCATCAGGAGTCCTGGCGTGCTTCTCTCTATTTGCAAACTCACTAAGATAACAGAATCCTATTTCCCAGTTATCTGTCAAAGGATCCCAACTCCATCCGGGCAATGCTTCCAGCCGTGTTTTACGTTCCGGTGACAAACCATCTTTTTTTGCTCGTTGCGTACCGACCCATATTCCTAGTCGATATTCATCAGACGTTTTGAAATCTCCGTGAACCTTGGCATGTTTTTCTCTACCTGTAAATTCCTTAAGGTAGCGAAATCCTTCCTCCCATTGATCTGATAAAACATCCCAACTCCAACGAGGTAGCGCTTCCAACCTTACTTTACGTTCCTGTGAAATAGTGTCTTTTATTGCTCGTTGGCTGCATGTCCATCTACCAAGGAGGTATCCGCCTGCTGCCTTATAGCGACCAGGAACATTAGTATGGCCCTTTAACTCTGCAAATTCCTTGAGATGGACAAATCCCTCCTCCCAATTATCGGCACGAGCGTCCCAACTCCAACCAGGCAATTCTTCAAGACGCGCTTTACGGTCAGGTGTCAGCATACTCTGGCGTGCCCGTTGTTTGCCTACCCAATTTCCGAGTCGATACCCATCTGATGCACAGTGATTGTCAGAAACTCTGGCGTACCCCACTTGTTTTGTAAATTCCTTAAGATAGCGAAATCCTTCTTCCCACATATCGGCGAGAACATCCCAACTCCAACCTGGTAATGCTTCCAACCGCACTTTACGCTCCAGTGACAAACTGTCCTTAGTTGCTCGTTGTTCACTTATCCACCCACCAAGCCGATATCCATCTTCTGTCCTGTATTTTTGAGAAGGCATCGAATGCCCCTCACGTTCTGTGAATGTCTCCAACAAACCGAGCCAGAAGTTCCATGAAGCAGTGACTTGCTCAACCAGATACGTGCGTAGCGCGCTGCCAAAACTGGCATCTACAGTGGAAGGGAGGTCGATAACAATTTTGTTCAGCCTTCCTGTTTTGATTCCTGTTCTATGTTTTCTGCCGAGTTCAGTTCTGATCTGATCTAACTCACAATTCAGAACGTCATCATGTGCTTTAAGTGCATTTAACACATCCCAAATGGGTTTGAAGTTACTGGCTTCAATCGTGTCCTCGGCGTTTTGTCCGGTGGCGATAAATACCGGAAGGACAATGGTTCCGATTTTTTTATCTGCACTCAGGCGAATGGCGCGACCTACAGCTTGGACAATGTCTACTTGGCTGCTACGCGGATCAATAAACGCGACGCCATCAAGGGATGGCACATCCACGCCTTCGGACAAACAGCGTGCATTGCTCAGCACGCCGCGTTCGTCTACTGTCAATGCTTTAAGGTAATCGAGTTTTATTTTGCGTTTATTGGTGGGCATATTGCCAGAGACGAAGTCAGTATGCAGGGTGCCGCTGGGGCGATGTTCATTGCTGATCCACTCCATAATTTTCCGTATGTCAGCAGTGAAGGTTTCAGCTCGATTTACACGGCTATGGAAGCTAATGATGCGCTTGAGGTCATAATCCTTGATAGCTTTGAGCAGGCCGATCTGAGCGGCAAGCGATTCGCTGTCTGTCTCGATGCCGGTGCCGGTGCTGACCTGCTCGCGGTTAGCTATCCACTGCGCAATGGTTGGGTTGTCCACGCCGATGATGACAACACGGTAGTCGGTGAGCAGTTTATTTTCGATGGCTTTGCCAAACGGCAGGGCATACAGCACTTCGCCAAACAGTGCTGCGTTGTCCATACCAACTACTTCGACACCCCGGTCTTCGGCAGCTTTTTTTACTTTACTTGAGTAGGTGCGGGGAGTAGCGGTGGCAAATAACCGCTTGGTGCTGCGAATCTGCGTACTATCAAGAATGGTGGTGAAGTCGTTACCCACCTTGCCCGCACAACGATGGGCTTCGTCCGCCACAGCAAAGTCAAACGCAGGGGTGGCAGTGTCGGCTTGAGCGGCAGCGATGACAGCAGAGGATTGATAGGTGGAGAAAACTACGCGTTTGCCTGTACCGTTGAGAAAAGTTTTAACCTCATCAGCATCCGAGGTGACAGGAAAGGCCAAATCAGCCACGCTGTGAATAGCTTCGTCGTTACCTTTTGTGCCAACGGTTTGATCTGAGCAAACACACAGAACTTCAAACGGAGTGGTGGCTGCGAATGTCCATTCGCGCAGAAGTTGTGACAGCAGTCCTAATGACGGAACCAGCACCAGAGTGCGTTGTGCGTCTAGATGTTCCTTGATCCACAGCGTGACGTAAGTTTTACCGGTGCCGCAGGCCATGATGAGCTGGCCACGGTCGGCGGTTTGCAGCCCTTGCACCACAGCGGTTTTGGCTTCGTTCTGATGGTCGCGGGGTTTGGGGCGGGGTTTCCGTTTGGCTTGCGGTAGCGAGGCAAAGTCGGCGGGATAATCCAGCGCAGATTTATCGAAGTCGGAAAGCAGAAAACGGATGACACCATGATCATCGCAGGCTTTTCTGGGATTTGCTCCAATGTGGTCAGTGGTGGCGATCAGCAGCCGGTGTGCAATAATTTCTTTGCGGAGGGATTCAGCAAGAAACGTATCAACATCAGGTTTGGTGATGTAGTAGTCAGGCGAGTAACACTTGGCTTGCACTGCCCAGTGGTCGCCGTTCTTATGCTGAAACACCAGATCAATGCCGCAGTCCGCACCCCAGCGCCCCGGCCATTCATCCCACAACCAGACTTGCTCAACCTGCGTTGACCACTCGGGATCGGTTTGCAGAAACCATTTTACAAATCGCTCAAACTGTCTGCCCCGTTTCAGGGCATTAGTATCGAGGCTATTATAGAAATCAGAAAATTGACCTGCCATTTAGTGTAAGCCCTCGTTATATTTGTACAAAGCATAACACAACCAAAATCCCGCGAACTATACCACACCATTCCATGCTGAATATATTATAAATCAGCAATATCCCATTAGGAATTTGCATTGTACATATCCACACAGCAGCAGATCGTTTAAGCCCCTTCACTGTTTCGCTTAGAAGCGCCTACTTCTGGCAGGAGGGGTTGGGGTGGTAAGGTTTCCGTTTTTGACTCAGTTCTTATATCTTTAAGGTTGATTTAAATCAAAGGCAACCACCCCTAACCCCTTAGAGGAAGGAGGGGGACTAAATTCGAAGACAAAATCGGTCAACGCTGATTTTTTTAATACTATTTTTACACCCCTCCCCTTGAAAACCTGAGCCATTATGATTATGTTGACGCTATTAGATTCCATTACACCGAAGGAGACGCACCAGCTATGTCCAAAACCACCAAACAGTTCCAGACCGAAGTCCAGCAACTGCTCGATTTGGTAATCCACTCACTCTATTCCAACAAAGACATCTTTCTCCGCGAACTGATTTCCAACGCTTCTGACGCTATCGACAAAATCCGCTTTGAATCACATTCCGATGAATCACTACTGGAAGGGAACAGCGACTGGAAAATCAAGCTGATCCCGGACAAAGAAGCCGGCACCCTGGTTATCCGTGACAACGGCATCGGCATGAACATGGCTGAAGTTGAAGAAAACATCGGCACCATCGCCCGTTCCGGCACCAAGGCGTTCATGCAGTCGCTGAAAGAAAAAGCCGCAGCCGGTGACAATCCGGAGATGATTGGGCAGTTCGGCGTCGGTTTTTATGCCTCATTCATGGTGGCAGACCGCGTGACGATGGAAACCCGCAAAGGTGGAGCAGCCACTGACGGCTGCCGCTGGGAATCAACCGGCGACGGCAGCTATACGGTCGAAGAGTGCACCCGTGAACAGCGCGGCACCGAGATCACGCTGCATCTCAAGGAAGAGTTCAAGACCTATCTGGACGAATGGAAAATCCGCTCAATCGTCAAGAAATACTCAGACTATATCCAGTATCCGGTTGTCATGGATATTAGCCGCTCAGAGACAGTGAAAGACGCCGACGGCAAAGAGATTGAAGGTGCCGGCACGATCGACAAGACCGAAGAAGAGGTCCTGAACTCGATGAAAGCCATCTGGACCCGCGCCAAGAGCGACGTCACAGAAGAGGAATACACCGAATTCTACAAGCATGT
>JAFLLC010000013.1 GCA_019162745.1 Deltaproteobacteria bacterium
GTTGGAGAAACGGAGCTCCTGGTTTTGGCGAAAAACCTTCTGGATACCGGTGACCAGCGGTATTGAAAACTCCTTGGCCGCCATCTTGGAAATATCGTTAACCATCTTGCCGGAGGGAAATTTGAGGTAACCGTCGGCATCGCCGATGATCTGCACGACTTCCATATGCTCGTTGACGATCAGGGAAAGCGGGAGATAGTCGCCGGTCGCGGCAGCCATAAACCGGTCCAGCAGACGCTCTTCTTCATTTGCCCGGAGTGGCCGGCGTGCCGTGCCGAAATTGCCGCTCAGTTCGCGAAAGTGGCTTTCCGGCACGACGGGAAGGCGCATGGCAGCGTCCCCCGTCTGGTGGACCCGTCCGCGACAACGGTAGAATTTGTATTTTTGTTCCAGCGGTTCAAAAAACTCGCTCATCTCGCCGGTTGTTTCGCTGCTGCCAAGAAACATGACGCCGCCGGGTGACAGCGAAAAATTAAAGAACTCCATAACCTTGCGCTGCAGAACCGGTTGCAGGTAAATCAGGATATTCCGACAGGAAAGATGGTCAATATTGGTAAAAGGGGGATCCTTGATCAGGTTGTGCTGGGCAAAGACGACCATCTCGCGGATGGAGCGGGCGACCTGAAAGTTATCGGCCCGCTTGTGGAAATATTTGGCCAGAAACAGGGGAGGAATATCGGCGGCGATGCTTTCCGGGTATGAGCCGCTGGCCGCAAAGTGAATGGCGTCGCGGTCAATATCGGTGGCAAAGATTTTGACATTTTGGTGCAGCCCCAGCTTCTCCAGGCACTCTTTTGCCAGAATCGCCAATGAATAGGCCTCTTCGCCGGTAGAGCAGGCCGCAACCCAGAAGCGTATTTCGCGCTTGCCGGAGTTCTTGAAAATCTCCGGCAGTATCACTTCCGACAGATAATCGAAAGCACCCTGGTCGCGGAAAAAACTGGTTACGCCAATCAGCAGTTCCCGGTAAAGCGACACAACCTCGCCCGGATAGTTGAGCATGAAGTTCAGATAATCCTTGATCGTTTCGGTCTGATTGACGCTCATACGTCGCTCGATACGCCGGGTGACCGTGCTTGGTTTGTAATAGGTGAAGTCGATCTTGCACCTCTCCCGCAGCAGGGCAAAAATACGCGTCAGGCCGTCCTCGTCGGAAAGCAGAGTCTCGGATCGTTCGGGGTTGGTAACGTAAGGATGTTTGGCAAAGGCAAGGAGCTGCCCCGGCATCTTGGCCGGCGGCAGGATAAAATCAGCCAGGCCGGTTGAGATGGCCGAACGCGGCATACCGTCAAACTTGGCACTCTCCTCGTCCTGCACCATGATGATGCCGCCGCACTCCTTGACCGTGCGGACGCCGCGCATGCCGTCGCTGCCGGTGCCGGAAAGGATGATCGCCACCGCTTTTTCGGCCAGGTCTTCGCCAAGCGAACGGAGGAAAATATCAATCGGCAGGTTAATTCCCCGGCTGTGATCCTGCTCGGAAAGGATTAGTTTGCCATGGAAGATAGTCAGGTTCTTCTTGGGTGGAATGAGGTAGATATTGCCCGGCAGCACCAGCATGCCGTCTTCGGCGCGGTTGACCGGCATGGCGGTTTTTTTGGAGAGGATCTCCACCATCAGGCTTTTGTAATCGGGGGAAAGGTGCTGCACCACAATAAACGCCATACTGCTGTCGGTCGGCATATTGGTGAAAAACGCCTCGATCGCCTCCAGGCCGCCGGCGGAAGCGCCTATGCCGACATAATAGCTTGGCGTTGCCGCGGGTTGAGGAGCGGTTTTCTTCTGTCGTGGTGTTTTTGCGCTGTCTTTTTTCATGGAGCTCCTTCTGTGGTGTTGATGTAAGCAAAACTTCTGCTGTTCCATGGTGGCTGAATACACAGGGTACGCATGGTCAACTACCTTAAGGAATACTCGTCACAGGGCTGCGTAGATCAATCTGGTTTGCAGCCCTCTAAAAAGAGGTAGTCTGTACGACTAATTTCCAACAACTTATCACGTATAAGACATAAGAGTGAAATTGTAATTAATTTTAAAAGGTATTACAACATAAAAATTCAGTTTGATTTCATACATAACAGTTATATATACTGATATATATGTATATTGACACATCAATGGCGATTCGCACACTGTCTAAGACATTACTGGATAGCACTCCGGAAAAGCTTCTGCTTGCCAGTTGTCTTGTACAAAGACATAATAGCGAAAATTCTGGAGAACCATTGGCTATGACAATATCGAGTGATCTGGTTTCAATCCGGGTGGTAGAGCAGGAAACCGGCTTGTCAAAGGACGTATTGCGGATTTGGGAGAAACGCTATGGGTTTCCGCTGCCGCAAAGGACGGAGCTTGGCGAGCGGTTGTATGAACCGGGACAAATTGAACGCTTGAAAGCGGTAAAAAAGCTGGTGGATAGCGGCATGCGGCCCGGTTCCGTCATCAAGCTTGACGACGCCGGACTGGCTGCCATCGCCGCTAGGACTCCCGGTAAGACAGAGACAGCAGGACTCCCTGAGGATATTGCTGCGGTGCTCGAGCTGCTGTCGGGCAATAATTCCCTGCAGTTGAAAGATTTTCTTTTAACCAAACTTATCGCCATGGGGGTAAGAAGCTTTGTTGTTGACTTTATGGCACCGCTCAACCATGCCGTAGGCGATGCCTGGTTTACCGGACATACGCCGGTATTTCGTGAACATTATTACAGTAACCAGATTCAGGGTATATTGGCTACCGCCCTTGCACTTATAAAAACCGCAAGGAAGCCGCCTCGGGTAGTGTTGGCGACAATCACGGGAGAACAACACGTACTAAGCTTGATTATGGTAGAAATCTTATTGGCACTTGAAGGGGCCACCTGCATTCCACTTGGGCCTCAGGTCCCGTATAATGAGATCATTAGTGCGGCCGAGTTTTATTCCGCCGATATAGTTGCCCTTTCTTTCAGCAGTTATTACCCGCAGACGGCTATTAAGAACGTTCTCAAAAAACTGACGGCCGACCTCCCCCCGGCAACAGAGATCTGGATTGGTGGTGGTTCTGTGTTTAAAATTGGCGCAACGGCAAAGAATGTGCGATTGTTCACCGGTCTGGAGCAGATACCGCAGGCACTGGAGGGTTGGAGATAGGTTAAGATAAGATTCTGCTGTTTGAGTTTGTAAGGGTTGCTGGCAATGATAGGAAAATAGGCAAAGGTAAAAAAATGACCACCGTAAAATCACCGACAGAATCAGCCAACGAGTTCCGCAAGCGTGCTGGAGAGCCATTCCGCCAACACGACACACCAACAACCAAAGCGCTCTCGCCCAAGGAAACAAACCTGCTCCTGCACGAACTGCGTACGCATCAGATTGAGCTGGAGATGCAGAATGAAGAATTACGCCGTACACAGAGAGAGCTGGAGTCCGCGCAGAAACGCTATTTTGATCTATACGATCTGGCGCCGCTGGGATACCTGACTTTTAACGACAACGGACTCATCCGGGAGGCCAATCTCAGTGCCGCTTCCATGCTCGGTATGGAAAGAGCGGCTCTGCGTAATACGCAAATTTTAAAATTTATTTTACCCGAAGATCAGGACTTCTTTTATCTGCAGCGGAAGAGGTTTGCGAAATCCGGCGTAGTGCTGCAGTGGGAAATGCGCCTGTTGCGGGTGGATGGGTCCTCTTTCTGGGCGCATTTGCGAGCCACCCCGACTCACGAAGGCGAATACTGGATAAACTTTTGTGACATAAGCGAACGCAAGCATAGCGAAAAACTGCTGGCTGAATTGAACCTTCACCTGCTGATGGTTCAGGAAAATGAACGTATTGCGATTTCGCGGGATATCCATGACGATCTTGGCCAGAATCTCACCGTACTAAAGCTCGATCTGGAGATAATTCAACTCAAGAAATGCTCCGATTGTAAAATATTGGACGACTCCTTGAGCAGCATGTGTGGAGGCATAGATCAAGCAATCTCAAAAGTTAAGCAGATCGCCTCCGACCTGCGTCCGCCTCTCCTCGACAGCCTGGGGTTGGTGGCTGCCATTGAGTGGCAGATAAACGAAATCAGAAAACGAAGCGCTATTGAGTTCGTTGTGCTGCTGAACGAGGATGCAGATTCGCTTGACCAAAATATTTCAATCGTGGTGATGCGAATCTTTCAGGAGGGGCTTACCAATATTTTGCGCCACTCCAAGGCAACGGTAGTCACTGTTTCGCTTTGTAAAAGAGATGGTTTGCTGATTCTGGAACTGGCAGATAACGGTTGCGGCATCTCGCCGGAACAGCTGGCATCTCCAAGCGCCTATGGTTTAATGGGAATGGACGAGCGGGCAAAAAGCTGCCGGGGAAAGATGAAAATCAGCGGAAATCCGGCTAGCGGCACCATACTTATGCTGACGATTCCGCTTGATGCGGGAGCAGGTTCAATATGAAAAAAATATTGTTTGTTGATGACCACGCTATCGTCAGACAGGGCGTCATAAAAATACTTCAGGAAATTATGGCGATGCCGGTACTGTTTGACGAAGCCTCCGATAGCCTTCAGGCATTAAAAATGGCCGACAGCGGAGATTATGACCTGGTGCTGCTTGATATCTCGCTGCCGGACCAGAATGGCCTGATTGTTCTCAAGCAGATTGTGCAGCTGCATCCAAAACTGCCGGTTATCATGTTAAGCTCCCATCCCGAGGATCATTATGCCGTCCGTACCCTGCGTGCCGGCGCTGCCGGTTATGTGAACAAAGGGTGTGATGCGGTGGTGCTCAAGGAAGCTGTCGAAAAGGTGTTGGCCGGCAAAAAATATGTCAGTCCGACTCAGGCGGAACTGTTGGTAGATGCTATCTGTGATAGCAGGGAGATCGCATCGCCCCATGAAACTCTGTCTGATCGTGAGTACCAACTTGCCTGCATGATGACCGCCGGTAAAACCCTGACCGAAATAGCCGGGGAACTCAGCTTGAGCGTGAAGACCGTTAGCACGTACCGCTCCCGTGTTTTAGAAAAATTACAGTTAAGGACCACGGCTGATATCATTAACTACTGCATCCAAAACAAGTTCTCCCTGTAGGATATATCCTACATCCCCCCTCTCTATTCTTACAAAACAAAAAGTATACCGCTGATTTTCAGTAACATTAAAATATGTTTTAATAAAACTATTCCTCAGCCGCACGTCTTTCGGGAGTTGCCAATGCGACAGAGTATAGCAGAGCTTTTTAACCTGTCAGGAATAGAACAATTACTTGGACGCTAAATAGAAACATATCTAAAAAGTGAGGTATGTCATGTCTTTTTTCCGTAACATCAACTTGTTTTGGAAGTTTTCTATATTTGGTGGCCTGGTGTCGCTGCTGCTGATTGCTCTGCTGGGTATTTCCTATAACGGTCTCAAAGGCTCTGACACGCGTTTTAAGGATTACACCGAGCGTCACCAGGGGATTGGGCAACGGCTCTTCATTATCAATGCGCAAGGTCTTCAGACAGAGCAGGCCATTCGTAATATTGTCCTGAATCCCTCCGACGAAAAAGCTTTCAGTAACTATAAAAAGGCCAATGCTGAATTGGTCTCCCTGAACGACGAAACACTGCAATTGGCAAAAGGTATTCCGGAACTGGCAGCCCCGCTGGAAAAACTGAAGCCACTCTGGCAGCAACATGCTGTTGTTCAGATGGCAGCCATTGAGCTTGCCCGAGGTGGCGATCCTGCCGCCGCCGCAAATCTCTTAAATACGAAAGAGACCCCTAGCTGGAGGGGTGTCAAAGACGCTATCCATAATCTGCAAAAAAGTTCTGACATCCAGCTGAAACAGCAACGCACAGCCCTGAATGATTTTACCAGGACAAACTTCATCTATACCGTCTCCGCCATTGTGGTCGCACTTGTCATAACCAACCTGTTCATGCTGCTTTTCTGGAGAACCGTTCAGAAGCCGATGGGTGAGATGATTACGCGTCTTCATGATATTGCCGCCGGTGAAGGTGATTTGACCAAACGGATGGTTGTACAGGGGAAGGATGAATTTTCCGAGACGGCGCAGCTGTTCAATCGATTCATCGAAAAGCTGAATAACACTCTGTCCAGTGTCAGCGGCACAACGACTACACTGTCATCTGCCACCTGCCAACTGAACAGCACTGCAGAACAGATGGCTGTCAGCGCCGAAGAGGTATCTTGCCAGGCAGCCACTGTGGCTACCGCAAGCGAGGAGATGGCGGCCACCAGCAACGATATTGCCCAAAACTGCCACCGGGTTGCCGAGAGCGCCCAAAATGCGGCAGATACAACTCAAAAGGGTTTTGAGGTCGTAAAGCATACGGTAGATGGTATCCGGCTTCGGGGAGAAGGAACCAGGCAGACAGCCATGGCTATTACATCACTGGGTGATCGTTCAGACCAGATCGGGGCCATCGTGGCTACTATTGAAGATATTGCTGACCAGACCAACCTGCTTGCCTTGAATGCCGCTATTGAAGCTGCCCGCGCTGGTGAAATGGGCCGTGGCTTCGCTGTCGTCGCCGATGAGGTGCGCGCTCTGGCAGAGCGTACCACACGGGCGACTAAAGAAATTGGCGCCATGATCCGTACGATTCAAAATGAGACACGGCTGGCAATAGTTGCGATGGAAAACGGGGTAAAGGGGACGGAAGAGGGTGCTGCCGAAGCATCAGGACTGGAATCTGCCCTGATGGAGATCCTTGAGCAGGTTAATGCCGTAACCATGCAGGTCAGCCAGATCGCTACTGCCGCTGAAGAACAGACCGCTACAACCAGTGAAATAACCAGTAATATCCATAAAATTTCCGATGTTATAGAAGGCACCGCAAAAGGGGCGCAGGACACCTCTTCTGCCGCCGCGTCACTCGCTGCGTCAGGGGAAGAGCTGCAGCGTCTGATGTCTCAGTTCAAGCTTTCATGACAAGATGTCCGCTGGAAAGATGAAAATAAAGCCGCTTTTGGTTCCTATAACAGCATGAATTAGGGAACGTGGTCCCATTGCAGAAGAGATCGGGATGTGGCTCTTATGGCTCAGTTTGATTGACAAAACAGCACTAAACCATCTATACATACACTATGCACTGGACAATACTCCGATTACAGCCACCCTGGGAGTAAGTAAGATGCTCGGGACATTGATAAAACCGACAGCCATGTTTGTTTTTCTTCTTCTGACCTTGTGGGGTGTGGTGATTCCAAAACCCTCCCCGGCGCACGAAGCGCCACACATCATCAAGTTTGCCGTCTGCCCCTACAAGTCACCCAAAAGCGTGATTGAAATGTTTGGCCCCATTGCCGTCCGGCTTGAGAAAAAGCTGGGGGAAAAGGTCGAGCTGGTTTCGGCCCCTGACGGAGCAACCTTTCTGGCCAGGGGACTGGCCGGAGAATACGACCTGGCCCTGTCCGCGCCGACCATATACTTTAAAATGCTGCCCGCCGGCTACACGCCCATCGCCAAGGGGGTGCCCTCCTTTTGGGGCGGAGCCATCGTTCGCCACGACAGCGAGATCAAAAACATTGACCAGTGCCGGGGGAAGAAGGTCGCCGCCATTGGCACACATTCCTATGCCGGGTTCATGTTCTTCAAGGATCAACTTGAAGAGCATAATATCAATTCGGTAAAGGATCTGGATATCCAGTTTCTCGGTAAGGTTGATACGGTTATATACGGGGTTCTCAACAAGAAGTACGATGTCGGCCTCCTGAGGCTTGATACGCTTGAAACGCCGGATTTTATAGCGATCAAGGACAAGTTTCGGGTAATTGCCCGTTCCGCTGAGATTCCCCAGTTTCCCTTTGTGGTCAAGAAAGGCATGGACCAGCGCACCGTTGCCGCCATCCGGGAGGTACTGACCTCCCTTTCTCCAGCCAAACCGGAGGATCTTAAAATCCTGAAGAGCCTGCAGATCAACAAAATCGTTGGCGCAACCAAGGGCGACTACGACCGGTTCTACAAGGTCATCAAAGCCAGCGAATACTTCGAGAAACGCTGATGACCTCCTTCCGCTTCCGCACTCATCTGATTATCTACTGTACGGTTATTACCCTGCTGCTGACCGCTGCGTTGATCACTCTGTATTCCGGCCTGTTCAGGGATCACGCCATTAAAAGTCTTGCTGATTACGGCAAGGCCATCACCCTCAGTACATCCTTTGCCGTGGCCGATCATCTGATCACGGAAAATTTCGCCCCCCTTCAGGAGTATGTGCGGGAATTTTCTTCCCGGACCAATGTGGACGCCATCCAGATCGCGGACAGCCAGTGGAATATTCTGGCCGCCTCCGAGGTGAAGCTGATGGGCACCCATATGGTAGAAGCTCCCCCTGGAAGCTGTCTTTTCAAGGGCAAGAAAGATGAACTTTGCATCAACATCGACGATGACAAGCAGCAACTGATAATCACCGCGCCCATTGCCGTTGGCACAACGGTGCAGGGGAGAACCAGGGTCTTTCTCTCCATGAAACCGATCCTTGCCCATCTGCAAACGATACAGCAAAATGCCGCGCTTATCGGCCTTGGTTTCTGGCTTTTTGCTGTTTTTGTCGGCTCGTTCCTGGCCCAGCGCATGAGTGAGCCGGTTCGGCGGTTCATGCAGGCGACCGACAGTATCAGCCAGGGCGATTTCAATGTGGAGATTCCTCGGCCCAAATGGGTACTGGAACTGAAGCGTTTTTCCCAAGCGCTGCGCGTTATGGCCGATACCATAGCCTCCAGGGAGTTGGCTCTGCAGAATTCGGAACAAAAATTCCGCCATCTGTTTGAGCGGGCCATGGAGGGGATCTTCTTGGCCAACGGAAAAGGGGAGCTGCTGGACGTGAATCCGGCATTCATCTCCATACTCGGTGGGGATTCGCGGGAGGCCATGCTCGGCAGGAACCTGTTTGCCAGCATTTTTGAAAACGAGGAAGCCATCTCCAGATTCAAATGGCAAATAGATACCCAGGGTTTTGTCAAGGATTACGAACTGACCCTGATCGCAGACAACAGCACCCCTATCATCGCCTCCCTGACCTGCCATGTAGTCCCTGGATTGGATGGAGCGGTAAGCAAATACGAGGGAATGATCCGTGACATCACTGAGCAGAAGAATGCGGAACGTGAGATCGCACGGATTCAAAACTACCTGAACAACATCATCGAATCCATGCCCTCCATGCTCGTTACTCTGGACACCGAGTCCACGGTTACTCAATGGAATACTGCTGCCTGCAAGCTCACCGGCATCTCATCCGAGGAGGCCATCGGCCAAAAGATTTATGATATCGCCCCGATCTTCAATAAATACAGTCAACAGATCGACGAGACCAGGCACTGCCGGGATTCGCTGATTCTCCATCGCGAGCGGGTGGGGCTGGATACCAGACATCTCTATAACGTGACCTTCTTCCCTCTGGTTGCCAATGGTATAGCCGGGGTGGCCATCCGCCTCGATGACGTTACCGAGCTGGAGAACAAGGAACAACAGTTGCGGCAGGCGCAGAAGATGGAATCCGTCGGCACCCTTGCCGGTGGCCTGGCCCATGACTTTAATAACGTTTTAACCGCAATTATGGGCTATCTTTCTCTGCTCCAGTACAAGCTCAAGAGCCCCAAGGGTCTCTCGACCACAGAGATTGTGGAGTGTCTTGCACACATGGAAACCGCAGGGCAGCGGGCGGTAGAAATGGTACGGTCTCTGCTGACCCTGTCTCGCAAGCAGCAGGCCGATCTGGTGCCTGTGGACCTGAATCTCTCCCTCCAGCATGTCCGCAAGATAGGGGAGAACACCTTTGACAAGTCCGTACAGGTGGTGGAGCATCCGGCGGCGGAGCCGGCCTATGTACTTGCGGATGCCACCGAAATGGAACAGGTGCTGCTTAATCTCTACATCAACGCGGTCCACGCTATGACTATCATGCGTGCAGCCCCGCTCTGGGGAGGTACCCTCAGTGTGGCCATCGAAAAAATCACGGCGGACCCGGTGCTTCAGAAAAAACACCCCGAGGCAATCGGCGCCCCTTACTGGCGGATCTCGGTGAGCGACACCGGGGTGGGCATGGATACTGAAACCGCCGCCAAAATTTTCGACCCGTTTTTCACCACCAAAGAGCAAGGCAAAGGCACAGGCCTCGGCCTTGCTATGGTCTACAACATTATCCGTCAGCTGCAGGGCTTCATTGATGTCTATTCAGAGCCCGGGGTCGGCTCCACCTTTAAAGTCTATCTTCCCGTGCTGATCCCTGCAGGCGAATTTCTCTCCGCCGCGCAGGCTCCCGCTATTGTCGGGGGAGAGGGGCTGATTCTGGTGGTGGATGACGATGAACTCGTCCGGGACATGGCAGAGGAAGCCTTGCAGATCGTGGGCTATACGGTGCTGACAGCAGCCAACGGTCAGGAGGGGGTTGATCTTTACCGGCAGCATCAGGACCGGATCAAGGCGGTGCTGCTTGACATGGCCATGCCGGTCATGTCAGGCCGGGAGGCCTTTCTCGAGATGCAGAAAATCAACCCGGCCGTAAAGGTGCTCCTTGCCTCGGGATTTCGCAAGGATAACCGGGTGGAGGAGATTCTTACCCTCGGCGTAAAGGATTTTCTGCAAAAACCCTACACCATTACCAGCCTGGCCTCCGCCATCAAGAAGGTTATTGACTCCTGAAAACGTGACCTACCGGCTGATCGGGAGCGTGACCGTAAACGTCGTGCCTCCGCCGCCTCTGCTCGCTACCGCTATTTCTCCCCCCATGTTTTCAACCAGTTTTTTTGTTACGAACAGGCCGAGCCCGGTCCCTTCACCAGGTCTCTTTGTTGTGAAATAGCGGTCAAAGATCCGGTCAATCGCTTCGAGCGCTATTCCCGGCCCATTGTCGGTAACGATGAAGCAGATGTTGTCGCTTCCTGCTGCCGCCGTTTCAACCAGGAGTTTGCCGCAGCCGTCTTCCATCGCCTGCAGAGCGTTCATGATGATGTTGAGTAAAATCTGTTTTAACAGGTTGGTGTCCAGGCGGATGGTCGGCAATGTGTAGTCGAACTGCCTCAGGACGATCACCCCGCGCCGGGCGGCTTCATAGTTTAGAAAGTTGAGAATAAAATCGACGGTGATATTGAGATCGGTCTCACCGATCGTTTCATCGTGGCTGCTGAATTTCAGCAGCCCCTTGGTCAGGTGTGACAGTCGCTGCGCTTCCGAACTGATACGGGCGATCATTTCCAGCACACTGTCCGGGACGCCTTCTTCGCGCATGATCATCTGCGCTGCCGAAATTATGACAGAAAGCGGAGCATTCAGTTCGTGCACGACTCCCGCAGAAATTTTGCCCAGTTCGGCCATTTTTTCGTTATAGGCCAACTGGCACAACAGATCTGGGGAGATGATAGCCTCGTCGCCATGTTTTGCGGCCGAATCTTTCATGTCTGCTCCAGGTGTTAAGGAAGCGCCCGCCATAGGGCAGCTTTCTTGTGGTAGCAGCAGATTGTGCAAAAATCT
>JAFLLC010000030.1 GCA_019162745.1 Deltaproteobacteria bacterium
TATCCCTATGTTGATACTCTTGGTTGTCATACATTACCTCCTTGGCGATTCCCTTAATTTAAGCTTCAGACAATCTTACTGACCTCTTCCCAAAAGTCTTCAATCAGTTGAGCTGCTGATTCAAAATCATACTGAGAAACAGTTTCACAATTATAAGTAATGTATTCAAGCTGTCGGGCATTAATAACACTCCACGAAATCAATAGTTGTTATCTGGTGACAATCATAAACTGATCCTGCCATATATACCCGATATTTTTAAAGCTGATCAGCACTCTACCGTGAATTGAATTACCGGAAACTGAACTACAGTTCAACAGATCGGTAATCATAGAGTGGGCCAACTTTATTTCAACCTCCAGTCTAGCCGGACCAGACTTGGAATGCGATCCGCACATGGGAATAATGCGCCCTTGTTAGTTGCCAAGCCTCTGTTCCTGAACGGCCTTTGCCACCAAGCGGGTGGCATCATACAGGCATTCCCCTGATAGATTTAGTTGTTCATCACTAAAAACCTGGAAAAGCTTCTGTAAAACTGCACTATACCGCTTCAGTTCCTCCTCCGTAAGATCAGTCAGTGGATTTCGCTTGGCATCATCATTAGTCTCGCCTGGATTAGTGAAAGCGCTGACAGGTCGATTACAGACCCTTGCATAGCCATAAATGATATCAAGGCCTAATCCGAAACCTTGGTTTTCGCACTTACCTACGGTATTTGAATGCATACCGATCTTTTCACCCATTTCCTTCAGTGAAATATTATGTTTCCGTCTCTGTTCCCTTAACTCTGCTGCAACACTTTTTTCAAAAAGTTCATACTCTGGAAACACCTCTTTGATCGCCATACTGCACCCCTGGATATAATAAGTTCGGATACTGTACACTTTAAAATGTTTTATGGTCAATTCATATGAACACAATCCACATAGTAATCGACATTAATAAATGCGGTTAACACATAAAACAGTGTACATAATATATAATTATATGTAATAATGTTTTTAACGCACAGTTATAAGTGTGAAATAAAACAGTGTGAGGTATTTATGCAAAATAAACTTGAATGTTCCTGTCTAAAACAAAGCAGTAAGGTGACGATGGCAGCAAAGAACAATCCTAGATCAAGGTACTCGGTGGACATTATCGACATGCTGTTAAAAAAAACCGGTACCAAACTCCCGTCCAAGATATTTCATAACCGACATGTCATAAACGAGCGGGCACTTGCCACTATGCTGGGTAACCCTCATGACCGTACGAAGGTAGGCAGAACTCTGCAAGGAGATGCAGGAGAGCGTCTGGTCGCCTCGGTGGGTTTTTGCCAAGCGTGCCTTAAAGAGATCAAGCCGCTTCATGAGACACCTTCTGCAGAAATGGTTCTTGAGAATAGACGGAAAGTCATCCAAGAAACTCTGGAGCTTCATCCTGAGGTACAAACTGCAGAGGTTGATGTATGGAAGGACACCTCCGGCAACGGGCTTGCCAAAAACGTCGGTTATTCCAAAAACGTATTTTCCGCCACCCTTACGCTCATAAACGGATGTATCACCCCTTTTATTACTACCGTCCCTAGTCGCTGCCCAGTTGCCGAATTTGACGGAAAGGTAATAGAGTTTCAATCAAAAGATGCGCTTTGGAAGAGGATTAAGAACCGGCTATTTATCGAGACCGAAAACGATCAGGACACCAACTGCTTTAAACAGGAAAATGGAAGGAAATCCTTTGAAAACCAGATCAGGCAGCGCTATGCAAAAATAAGAAACATCTCTGAAAAATGCTTACAAGTACGGCTTTTAACCGCAAAAGATGTAGTGCCGGAAGCCAGGGTGTCTTTTAGTCGGCAGTGTGTTGACAAGAACCGCTATGTTTGTGAGGTAACGACCAGGGTACCTGATATAAACGGGTTGCCAGGACCGGTCATGCAGCTGGAACATATTTCCTTGCGGGACCTGAATGAGACACCAAATAAGCGCAACAGTTTTGATACAATAAGAAATCAATTTATCAGTATTCAGAAACGCTATGTCCAGCCTTTGCGTGAGTTCGAATGGTATATGGATTATATCAGCCATGGAGAGAAACCGAGGCGTAAGGTTTATTTTAAAGTTGGTAGCGGAATGCGTTGTGGTGGGTACCTTTGGGAAATAAATAAGCCTGACAAAAACCCACCAAAAGGGCTACGTTATTTCAGTGAATTATCTAGCGATCAAAAATATCTCTCCCTGGTGGAAGTATATGACCAGCAAACCGGTGAGACCGAGCTTAAGTTGTGCCTGACTCAAGACCACCGGTTTCAAGATCGGCAAGGGGGAATACTTCCGCACGATTACAATAATCTCTACTCCATTATTCAACGCTATCGCGGTGATGCTGGCACGGCTCAAAAGGTCAAGCGGGGAGGTAAACGCTATTACCAGGTACGGAAGGTGCTGGCATATTGCCATGGTGATTGGCGGATCATTCAGGCCTTGGATACATTGGTGAAAAGCAAGACCATTCAATATCAATGCCCACCACACGCGCGGGACGGTAAAACCGAATTCCGCGACTACCAGGCTAAGGAACTTTGCCTGGAGGTTTTGTTCACGGCAGCTCAGTCAAAAGGGTTGAACGTAGTTGAACCCGAATCTTGTACGATTCCCTGGGATCTTTTCATCGGTACGGATAGCTTTAAAGTGGGAGACTGGGTTCTCAACCGATTTTAAGGGAAGTAAGTATGGTGCGCTCCCTCTGACCTAACCAGTAGGCGGGAGGGGGCGCATACAAACAGGTGGACTTTCAACTCCTCCTGCGGGTCTTTAGTTTTTAGCTTGGGACAGCTGAGGCGAATTTTGCCGATGAGTTCAGTATTTCAAAACATTCCTTCCTCCTGCATAAATCCACGATACAGTTGGCTGTAAATTGTTTCAATCCTTATACAAGTAATATTGATAAGTTAGGTTGTTTTTAGCCGATTTTGTCAAATCCAGCTGCATAATAATTCCATACTAATTTATGCAGACTCGTAGTCTGACACGAACAGATAACTATGGAATACAATCAATCATATTAGCCTGTTAGATAGTTTTATGCGCTTCATAAAAACTTGGCACATTCACTGCAGTAACAATAATCAAGAACGTTAGGTTGTTAAGGAGGATGATATGAAAACGAATATGATCAAAACTTTAGTAGCTCTTTTTGTCGCCGGTGCAGCATCGGCATTTGCCGCCACAAGTGGTGTAGCAAGCGAAGGTAGTGGCCCGTTCATTTGGGTTTTTCTCGGGTTTACGGTGCTGGTGGTTATGATGCAGGCAATACCTGCCTTAATCCTGTTCGTATCGATGCTGAGAGGCCTTTTTTCTCCTGCTGAAAAAGAAGTAACTCTGCCAAAGGCATAAAGAGGGCGCCATGAACCACATTCTGATTGCAGAAGAGAACCGTGAGTCCCGTATAGCAATGGCTAACCTCTTTATTGAAGCAGGCTACAATGTCACTGTCACCACCACCGCTGCCGGTGTGTTGCAAGGGATTATGAAAAAAACAGCCAATGTGCTTCTGCTGGGCAGCAGTTTTGATGAACTGGCAGCTGTTGAACTGGTACCCCTGCTTAAAAAATGCTGCAGAAACCTGAATATTATTCTGGTATCAAACGAAGCTTCTCTACCGGTTATCCGTAAACTTCGCAATGAGGGTATTTTTTACCACCTCCTGAAGCCGGTGTTACCGGAAGACCGTGAAGAACTGAAGCAAGTAGTCGCCTGTGCTTTCCATAATCCAAAAAGCTGTTACTGCTAACCAAAACAAAGGAGAAATACCATGAAAACGACCGCTACTATTATCAACACCGTGACTGTACTGCTTGCAAGCCTGACTTCTGCCATTGCCTCTGCTTCCCCTGCTGAAGTGGACACCAGCCTGACCTTTAACAGCGGCATTTTAGTTCTCGCGTTTGCCGGGTTTCTGGCCTTGGTAGTGGTAATGCAGACTATCCCGGCCGTCATTACCCTGTATTCAATGATCAAGGCCGCTGCCACCGAGAGTAAAAAGAACAGCGAAGCAATCTCGGTAACGAATAAGTAAAACATTCAACACCTACGGAGGACAGTACCATGACGGATTTATTAAGCTCAATCGGACAGATCAAATCGGTATATACGCTGGTCGATTTTTACCAGTACATAAAATCAGTTGAGTACTTGATCTGCCTTGCCTTCTTTGTTTCCTTCCCCGCTTTCTACATGTACCTTAACAAGGGTCAAGACGATAAATCAGCCCACTGATCACACCAGTCGCTTACAGCAAGGGGCCCGATAAAACGGGCCCCTGTCGAACCGCTCGCCGCCACCTCCCTTCCGAAGAACTATACCTCCCATGTTGAATAAACCGGCTAAAAAAATCCCCGTTACTGACTTAAGGGACAGTTACGAGGAGAGCTTAATTTGATTCTGTAAAATGTGTGACGCTGTAACGTACAGATTCTTCTCTTTTATTGATCAGTTCGTTCATTTTACCCCTTCCTTTTTGCTCAATTCTGGCAGACAGAAAAAACACGTTTTTCAATTACTCTTTTTTACCGCTTAACATCTTTTATAAAAGATATTAAGCCGAAGGCTTTTTGCTCGATGTTGTATGTCTAATTTTACACGATGTTATGTGTAATTTATGTTTGGTGTGACACATCTCGAATCCTGTTGATTCCTGCCTTCTTGTCATCTGTATATATTCATTTTTTGACGATTATCTCTTACCTTTTTTGGCCTCTTCTCTTAATTTCCTGATTCTAGCCTTCAGAGGTTCATTAATGGGACAACTGGGTCGAATTTTGCCGATGAGTTCAGTATTCAAAGCATTCTTTCCCCGCGCACAAATTATCAATATAATTATTCACGTTAAATATATTTCTTTACATCATTTTTTATAGATTACATAATAAGGTGAATTAAAAAGTAAATATAACGATTATTCCTTACACGGAGCTGTTTAAGTGCAAAATTATCCGATCCTTTTCTTGTCATACAAAAGCCATAGCGCGGGAATATCCCGAGCAGCCAAAAAGGGAGCAGTGCGAAAAATAGGACCAAGGCTCTATACTTCCAATATGGTTGATGAGCCGGAACAGCTGATCCGTCAAAATCTTTGGCAGATTGTATCGCTGCTTTTTCCCGGAGCAGTAGTTAGCAATCGTTCCGCAATCGAAAATAAGATATCTCCGGCTGGGAAACTATATCTCACCGCTGAATCTGCCAGGACGGTCAAGTTGCCTGGTTTGGAAATCGTTGTCCTTAAAGGGAAGCCGCCTCTTAAAGAATGGGACAGCCCAATGTTTAACTTTTTTATCGCCTGCCGGGAGCGGGCTTATCTGGAGAATCTTTCACATACCAAACAAAAAGGAGAAGAGTCGAAAAACCTCCCGCAACAAGATTTGGAAAACAGGTTGATCCTGATATTGAAAAGCGGTGGAGAGATTGGACTGAATAAGTTTCGTGATAGGGCAAAGAATGTCTCGCGACTGCTTGGCTTTGAAACTGAAGGGGGTAAGCTTGATGATCTTATCGGGGCTATTCAGGGGACGAAAGAAGCTGATTTACGTTCACCACTTTCGAGAGCATATAACGCCGGAGAAGGGTATGACCCTAACGCAGTAGAACGGTTTGCCAATCTTCGTGCTGCCTTGGCCGATACCATCTTTCCGGATAGACCAAGTCTGGTCGATGATAAACAGCGATTCTACAACGTCGCTTTCTTCGATGCATACTTTTCTAATTTCATAGAAGGGACAGAATTCGAAGTTAACGAAGCTATAGAGATAATTGAATCCGGCACCGTCCCGCTTGACAGGCCGGCGGACGGTCACGACATTTTGGGCACATATCGGATTGTTGGAAACATCGGTGAAATGACAGCTGTTCCAAAGGACTATGATAGTTTTATAGAGATGCTGACCAGAAGGCATTCCATTCTACTGGAAGGGCGCCCGGACAAACAGCCTGGACAATTCAAGGAAAAGGCCAATCAAGCGGGGATGACCAGATTTGTTGATCCCATGTTGGTACGAGGCACACTTCGACAGGGATTTGAATTTTATCGGGGACTTGAGCACCCTTTTGCGCGGGCGCTGGCGATGATGTTTCTTGTGGCGGAAGTACATCCGTTCAATGACGGGAATGGGAGGGTTGCCAGAGCTATGATGAATGCAGAATTGGTCTCTGGTGGAATGACCAGAATTATTATCCCTTCTGTGTTCCGGAACGAATATCTTTCTGGGTTGAAACGTATGAGTAACGAGGGCGATCCGACTGCGTTGATTCGTCAGATGGGGTATGCGCAGGAGTTTGTCAGCAAGATCGGCTTTGACGACAAAGATCAAACTATTTCTGTACTAAAGGAGTGTAACGCATTCGAACGACCGGATAGCATTGTCCGGTTGAGGATGCCTGATCAGTGAACTACTCTATAAATGCCAGATATCCAAGCATTGTGGTCAAAAACTGCAAATGCTTTTCATGGTTAATTTGTACACTGGAATCAATCTATGCTCAATCTTCTGGCTTTTTCCATTCTATAATTGCCGTCAATAAGGTTAAACCGTCCAGGAGAAATCTCAGCAACAATTATCGGTTTTGTTACATCTACTGTAAACAGTACTTTCGATGTCTGGCTCGGCGAGTACCATAGCCGGGAACACAGCTCCACAAAACAAAGCCCCTTCAGACGTTTTAACAGCAAGATGGAATGTCTGCGTTCAGCCCCGGATAACTTGCGAGACTATTTCCGCAAAACAGTGCGGCGCCGGGTCAACAAAGATCGTACCGTGGTAGTTGATTGCCGTTTGTATGAGGCTCCGGTGGAACTGATTGGCAAACGGGTGGAAATACTCTACTTCGAGAAGAGCCCGGAACAGGTGGAGATCCGCTGTGGCACGACCTCATATTGACTACTCAGGCAGGTGGATCTGCACGTCAACAACCGGGTCAAGCGAGATAAGAACAGTCAGATAGAACCCGTTAGTGAAAACTCCGCTGCCAGCAAACCTCTTGAAACCACTGACAATTCAGCGGCCAACTGTGGGAGGATGCGTGATGGATACAAGCTATAGGCAGTTTTTTGCACTTACGAAAGAACCGTTCTGCGCTGACATTCTCCGGAAGGACATTATGGTGACCAAGGCCTTGAGTGCTATGGAAGAACGTATCCATTATACGATACGCATGGGAGCAATTGCTCTGGTCACCGGTGAGATCGGCAGCGGTAAGTCAACGTCGCTGCGTTATGTCTTAGGTGGCCTGCACCCGTCAGAATACCGGATCATTTATGTGACTGCGTCATCGGGTTCCATCTTGGAGTTGTATCGGCAAATCCTCAATGAACTGGCAACCGATTTTACCAGCTCTTCCAGAGCGGCCATGACCAAAAAAATCAAACAGGAAGTACTTGATCTGACCAACGGCAAGAAGTTGAAGGTGGCTCTGATTATCGATGAGGCATCGCTATTGCGCCTGGAGGTGTTTACCGAGTTGCATACGCTGACTCAGTTCGAGCAGGACTCCAAGCCGTACCTTCCGATCATACTGGCCGGACAGGTCAATCTGGTTGACAGCCTGCGCTACAGAAGTTGTCTTCCTCTCGCAAACCGGGTTGTGGCCAGAAGCCATCTTAAAGGGAGTGATCTGGAAACGATGGAGGCGTATCTCCGTCATCATCTTGCCATTGCCGGCGTAAACCGCATGATCTTTGATGATGCGGCCGTCACAGCCATTCATCAAGGTGCCGGAGGGCTCTTCAGAAAAGCAAACCATCTGGCAAGAGGAGCCATCGTTGCGGCGGCCAGAAGCGAGTCCACCGTCGTAACTGCCGAGAATGTTCGGCTGGCTGCAACCGAACTACTCTAAACAAGGGTGGTGAGTAAAATCACCCTCAAATCTAAGATCGTTTAAATAACATGGAAATCAAATCAAATAGTCAAAATAATCAGGGGATTGAAGGTCATATAAATCGAAAATCAACAGTAGCAAACATCCTGAGTTTTGACGGCAAGTTTCTGGTTGATAAGATCAGGAGCAATGCCCTTGGCAAAATGCTCAGGACAAGCGGATTGGGAACCATATGCACTGGTGGCAGTGATTGATACGATAAAATATAGGACAATAAACAGTTTTGATAACTTGTTCAAACCGCTCCTTGAAAATGTCATTTGAGGTACTGTCGTTCAGTAATTACAGTGTCACCTTTCCCAAGATTCCCCCTTTTTCCGTCATATTTTAACTTCCCGTACGGTACAATTATAGCGGGATGCTGCCCAGCATAAAGTAATATTCCCGAACGGTACAGAATATTATAAAACAACGCCGAATTACCAATATAGTACCGTACGGTAAATATATTATTTACAGCCCCCTCTTTCAATGATATATTTACCGTACGGTAATAAAGGAGGGCTTTTATGGATACTATTGATCTTGGCAAAATAATCAGGTCGCGGCGTAAGGAAAAAAATATGACGCTCAAAGATCTTTCTCTCCACTGCAATGTCGGGGAGCGTTTTCTCTCTGAACTGGAGCGTGGCAAGCCGACTATCGAGCTGGGCAAGACGCTGAAGGTACTGAGCAGGCTCAATATTGAGCTGTTGGTCCAGCCCACTAATGAAGCCCAAAAGCATAAGTACAAGTTGTTAGCATGAGTACGCTGCTAAAAGTTTACCTCAACGAGGATCACGTTGGCAACTTGTGGCTGGATAACAAAAATTTCTGTTTCCGGTATGTCAACCTTGACACCCAACCGATCTCTTTGTCGCTGCCGGTACGCGAGGAGCCGTATCTGGCCGACGAGGCACGACCCTACTTTGCCAACCTGCTGCCCGAAGGTGACACAAGAACTCTTGTCGAGGCCAGACTCGGGACACCCCGCGGGGATGATTTCGCATTGTTACGCGTCATCGGTGGCGACTGTGCCGGTGCCATTACGTTATTCCCTGAAGAACAGATCCCTTTCGTAGATGCAGATTATAAGGAGTTGTCCAACGACGAGCTGATCACACTGATCAAAGAGCTCCCCAGGAACCCGCTCGGTGCCGGCCGCAGTGAGAAAGTCCGGCTCTCGCTGCCAGGCGCCCAGAACAAAACGACTCTGTACCGGAAAGATGGAGTTTATTACGAACCAGAAAACGGTGCCCCATCTTCTCATATTTTGAAGATACCGATCACACAGCACGATGGGATTGTGGACACAGTTCACAATGAGACTTTCGTCATGATGCTAGCGAAAGCGGTTGGACTGAATGTCCCTGACGTCGAGATGGTCATTATTGGTGAGATCCCGGTCTTTATCATTGAGCGGTATGACCGGTTTATCGACAATGACATGAGTTTAAAAAGGATACTGCAGGAGGATTTTTGCCAGTTGCTGGGGTTTGATCCGTGCGTTAAGTATCAGCGGCAAGGTGGCCCGAGCCTTGAACATTGTGTGGAAAAGGTACGGGAACACAGTTCCAACATCACGGAGGATCTTGATCAACTGCTGAAATGGGTTGCGTTCAATGTGCTCATCGGGAATGCCGACGCACATGCAAAGAACCTGTCAATGATATGGGGCAAGACAGGAATCCGGTTGGCACCTTTCTATGACCTTCTTTCCACGTCGGTGTACGGGGACAGCCACGATAAAGATTTCGCTATGGCTATCGGACGACAATATCATACCGAGCAGCTCACCAGAGATGACTGGAAGACAATGGCTGAGTACCTTGATATCAGCCCCAAGCTGGTCGCCAAGAGCAACGCTATTCTACTCCGAGATATTGAACTGGCAATTAAGATGACTCTGCAGGAATTCAATTCCAGATATGGCAGTAACCTCACAATTGATAAAATTATTGAGGGGGTCATAGATCGTAAAAAATTGCTTATGGCATAGAAAAGAATACCAATATCAAACCACCATTCAAAGGAGCAAAATGCCAACTCACGTTGAAGTCTCCAAAGGACTGATACCAGAAATAGTACCAGGACCAATCTCTGATCTCTCCGCCAACGTAACTTTGCTCAATTTTGTTTGCGAGGTGGTTAGTGAAAGCGCCCCCGCTACAGCTGGTCGTATTGCAATAAAATAACTCGAACATTTCAAAGAAGGACACATTATGAAATATTACAATAAGGGGTAGACGTGGGGTATTCAGTAAGACATATCGCGGACAGTGTTTCAAAACTAGGTTGCTATACTCCTCCTCAAAAGCCCCCTGTCCTATTCTGTATTCTATTATTCGAATCTATTTTGTGGATCACGATCCGTCTGCGTTGAGTTATGCAGTGGGTGTGCGCCCGAACCGGCGGAATTAGTCCACTCCGATTATTCAAATAAATCGGAGTGCGTTCCTGCCCTAACGAACACAATCAAACCGTGCTTTGGGCTGTCATCGAGCTTGTAGGCCAGCAAAAAGTCACCACCGATGTGGCACTCCCGATACCCTTTCCAATCGCCACCCAATGGGTGATCGAGCCACTCCGGCCCCAACGGATTATCGTTGGCGATCAACAACAACATCGCCGATTTGAGCCGGTTCAGATCAAATCGGCCTGACCGGGACAATCTCTCCCAGTCCTTTAGGAATGACTTTGTATAGTCTGCTGCTCGCGGTAGCGGAGCGCGCTTACTTGCGGCTGTTTTTTTCGAGATCATCGAATAGCTCGGAAGCGTTATCGAAGCGAACGCGGCGTGCGCTTGCAATTTCGTCGGCTTCGTTCATCGCTGTGCGAGTGTCTACGTTCGGCACCTTGAGCCTGAATGGCATTTGCTTGTCGGCAACAACTCGCATCAAAAACACGCGTACGGCGTCAGAGACGGACAGTCCCATCGAGGCCAGCGTTTCGGTGGCCTGCGCCTTAATTTGTTGGTCTACTCGGACGTGGACCATTGTAGTGGTACTCATAGCGACCTCCCTCTAGTTGAGATACATTGTATCTCACTTGTTTGCTGTAAGCAAGGTGATTTTAATTTTTCCCATGGGGTCAGGCTGAAGTGTACCCTGATCCGACACTGCCCACCAACACTACTCACATCAGAATTGGGTCATATTTGGCATTATCTGACAGTCTCGTATCGATTTCTTAGACCTCAAACTGACAGATTGACCCCATTAGGATTCTATTTTTCCGAATCGTCAACTGGCCCTAGGTGCAGCGGAATTCCGGATCTGATTTACGGAAATGGGATTGGCAGCTTCAACCAAGAAAACCCCCGCCTGTGTGAGTATGTTCTGATAGGGATATATCACCAAGCCTGGCGCTTGCTCGTTGCTTCAAAACACTGAGACAGAAGCATCCGTCTTTGTCCAGATCCACATGCATTGATGTCAGCGGTCTCGTGAAAATGTAGTAAACGCGGCACTTTAAAAATGCAGTGA
>JAFLLC010000081.1 GCA_019162745.1 Deltaproteobacteria bacterium
GTCACTGCATTTTTAAAGTGCCGCGTTTACTACATTTTCACGAGACCGCTGACACGTATGGCGAATACACACCTGAACAGGCCAGAGCAAAGGCACCTGAAATGATCCGCCGCATTCGAGAGGGTAGGGGGAAAGACGAGAGACCTTCAACTCTTAAAGATATGTATGACCGCTATATCGTGGATAAACGTCTTTCCTCTAGCACTCTCCTTGTTTATAAGTCTTATATTCCAAGGCTGTTCAAGAGCTGGCTTGATTTTCCCCTTAACCTCCTTGAGAAGGTTCTTGCACCGGAAGTTGTCATTGATCGGTTTAAAAATATACTTGAGGTGAACGGCGCGGGGGCTGCAAACAACTCATTTCGGTGTTTGCAGGCAATAATCAACTATGCAGAAATATTGCACCCGCAGCATATAACCAGAAACCCTTTAAAAGTGCTATCACGTGCAGAAATGTGGGCAAAGCTACAAGGTCGTGATGATTGTTTGGAGATGAAACAATTTAAGCCGTTCGCTGAATCGCTCCTCACTAGAACGCCTGCTCACCGTGATTGTTATACGTTTGCCTTGTTGCATGGAGTGAGACCGGCAGAAGCCTACTCGTTAAAGTGGGAAGACGTGGATCTTGAAAAAGACATTGTAGTATTCAGGCATGAAACAGAACGATCAAAACGCACATATACCGTGCCGTTATCAAAGCAATCTAAAGTAATACTTGAACGTCGCAAAGCATCGGCAGAAGAGGCTGACGTCTATGTATTTCCTGCCCAAGGATCTCGGAATAAGCATGGGCATCTAATGTTGCGTTCCGATGAACTCAAGAGGGTTACGGGCATGCCTCTAACCGTTCACGGACTGCGCCGATCGTTTATAACAACAGGTGAGCGGTTGCGTCTGCGCCGGGAAGACATCAACCGTCTTACCGGACATGTTGATTCATCGGTAACAGGTAAGCACTATGTCAAAGTGACACCAGACGACCTAAGGCCTGTGCTGCAGGCAATTGCTAACGAGATTGAGCGGCTTATGGTTGATGGAGTTGGTGCAAAAGTTATTCAACTGGCAACCGCACAGGCTGCATAAAAACAAATATTAAAAGGCACAATGAATTTTTGCTGGGCATAAAAACACTCTAGCATTACTCAAATGGATTATTAATTAATAGATAAAGCCGAACAACCAGAGAGGTATGCGCTTGCCGTGACCAGTTTCTATGTTATCCAGTGCCAGCCAGGCGTTCTCGTTGCCCTTGATCTGGCTGGCATCCTTGTTCTTACCCCCAACCTCAAAGGTTACAGAGTCATCAATCAGGAAATCTCCCTTCGATGGGACTGACACAGTATGGGCGGTGCGAAGCATGTTGACAAAGAACGTTTCCCGCATAGCGCCGATATCCGGATCACGGGTACGAGAGAGAGAGTGATAGAGGTTAGGGTTGTTCAGATAAATCTTTTCCGGCTTCTCCATCTCACGCAGCCCCTTGCCGCTCTTGGTGACCGACAAAATGACACCGGCGTCTTCAAGAAATTTCAGGTAACTTTTGAGAGTCCTCTCATCGCCAATCCCCAAGAGGTTTTTCAGATGTTTCATGTCTGGGGTAAAGGGTACTAACGAGGCAATAATCGAGAGCAGCTTTTCAATTTTGCGGATGCTGGAACCATTAAGCGTCTGGTGAATGGCAGGCAGATCTGATTCAAGAGTAGTGTGGACATTCTGCTCAAGGGTCATGAAGAACAGGCTCTTATCTTCATACTCCTTGAAATATGGGTAATAACCATGTTCCAGGTAATCCCTGAACAGCGCAAGCACCTTCAGGCCATTTTTTTCAAGCTCTGCCACGATTGAATCGGCAATTTCCTGATGGTTCGCCAACAACTTATCAAGAGGTGGGGTGTCAAAGTAAATGCCGTTATTCATGCCGATGAACTCACGGAACGACATGCCATACATCTGAAAGACAATAGCCCGTCGGCTCAGATCATGACTGCCTTTTGTTATCTCTAGAGCAGAACTCCCTGAAGCGACAATCTTCAAGTTAGGGAAGGTGTCGTAGATACTTTTCAGTTCCATGGACCATGCGGGATATTTGTGGATTTCATCAAAACAGATCAGCTCGCCGCCCAGTTTGCAGAACTCGTCTGCTATCTCGTACAGAGACGACCGAGCCACCAGAAAATGGTCTGCCTGAATATAGAGAACCTTTCGGCCGGAGCGGTCATCGTGATACTGCTCCAGCAGGTGCTGCGTCATGACGGTCGTTTTGCCGATACCGCGTTGGCCGATGATAATTGAAAACCGGTTGGTCAGCGGGTGGTCGCGCAGAAAATACCGCTTGAAATCTCTGTTGCGGATTCTTAAAAAAGACTGGCTCAAGGGGACAAGGTCATCAAGCATCACAAAACTCCAAATAGTATTTAACAACTACTATATTCGCTATTTATTAGTAATGCAATACTATTAAATCAAGGTTGATGTCCGTTAAACAGCAGCACAGGTTGCCGTTAAGCCAACAACGCTACACAGCGCACAAACGCTTAAATTATTACACCCCCACCTGCTGGAAAATTACGCGACCTAATATTCCATAGCGATTTAGGTCCTCCGCCGACTGTTGCTTTTCTTCGCCCTCTACAAGGATTGATCCATCTATTTGCAAGCTGCACTTCCGAATCGCAGGTCGAATTTTGTCACCAAATGCAAAGACACCATTTGTTACCACAAGATCTGCACTATCAATGACATATAATTTACCTTCTAGCACGTATGCCTTAAGGCTCTGGGCATTAATGCCCTGGCGTAATAATTCCGCTAAAACCTTAACTGATCCTCCTCCAATCCTCTCAATTTTTACGTAATTTGTATTATCTTCAATACACTCTGAGTCCTCTTCTTTGTGTTCTTTGCCGAAAATCAAATAATCTAGTGATTTATTTGTAAGCATCTGGCCACAGAGTACTAATGGCAATGAAACCATTTGCCTGTTCTTGCTCTGACTTAAAGACTGTGGAGATACACCGATGGCTTTAGCCAGTTCTGCAGTGTTTTTCATGCCTGCCATATCAACTATTCTGTTGATGACAGCTTCTACGTCTATTTTTTTGACATCTTTTTCCATCACAAACTCCCATCAAGTTTTATTTCAGCAGACTTAACATAACCAGACAGTAATATCAATACATATATGTAATAAATCAATTTATAGAATAAATATAAATATGATACCCCTTCTTAGTACTGCTTTAATTGAATACAGAACCAAATACACCAACAAACACAATATACAGTATTGCAATTGTAATATTTGCTAAATGCTGTAGTAAATAATTTATTTATTATTTTATTTACAGATTGATTTAAATACGATATAGTTGATTTATATTGATAGTAATCAACGTATCATTGATGGTGAAACCTAATCATTAAACAAAGTTCGCATGCAACTAAACCTATTAACATTAAAGGAGTCGCTAATGGCCACAAAAACTAAGATTAGTCGCGATCAGATTTTGGAGCGTATCAGGGAGTCTGTTATTCCGGAAGATACAAGAATTCGTCTGGATGAGTTCCAAACCGCAAAACTCGTGAATTGTTCTGTGCATAAACTTCGTCGAGATCGATGGGCAGGTGGTGGTATTCCATACCTAAAGATTTCTTGTCACGGAATAGTTCGATATCAACGATCTGATATTGATAATTATCTAAGATCTTGCTTACGCAGATCAACTTCTGATTCAGGTTGTTCTTAAATGGTAAGTGCTATGGCTTCTGGATCAAAATATATAGTCAAAACAATGGGAGGGTTTATGATCGCAGTCGAAGTGGGTTTTTCCAGCGTTAAAGTGAAACACGGCAATTACGTATTCAGTTTTGCCTCCGCAATTGTCGAAGAAATCGGAAGTATGTCGTTTGGTAAGTTTACTCCTGGCGTTTACGAATTCGAACGCAGAAGATTTCTTGTCGGTGACCGAGCCCTTGTAAGGCCTGATCAAAACTACAAGCTCGAACTGGATTGGTTGATAGAAAAAGCTCCACTGTTTGTTTTCCACGCTCTGGCTCTGGCCCGTTGCGAAAATGAAGACACAATAGTGGTAGGACTTCCTCCCGAATATTTTTTCGGCAACATGGATCGTTTGCGTCAAAGACTTTCGTCATTTGCCATTAATGGTAAACAATACGGTTTCAAACGAGTATACGTCATGGCCCAGGGCGTAGGCAGCTTTTATGATTACTGTAATATGTTCCCCCCAAAAGAAAGTGACAATTCATTGCTGGTTGACATCGGCGCTAATACAATAAATGCGATGATTGCTTTTGGAGACGAGGTTTCACCGGAGGAATCTATTCAATTTACACGCAGTGGCGCTTGTATCGCAGCAAAAGAAGTCATTGCCACATTGAGGAGTAAAGACATAACCATCAGCCAATCTCAAGCCCATATAATTCTTAAGTCCGGCACACACAACGGCGAACCTATTGATAATATTGCTGCCATTATTAGTAACTTTGCACAACATACCTTAGACCTCATCTACAACGAATATGCAAACCACACACTAACAAGAATAATATTGACCGGTGGTGGTGCGGATCTGATTAAAAATCACCTGCCTGAATCCCACCAGCTCATCCGTAAACTCTGTTACGTCAACGATCCCGTCTATAGCAATGTTCGTGGCTACTATCTTGTAGGATTGTCGCGTGTTGTTGAGCACAATTTGTAAGGGGGGACTATGCACGAACTTAGAATAAAACTACCTGATAATTTGTGGGACAAGTTCCCGGGGCAATCTTCGCAACAAATGAAAAATACAATAGCGTCATTTATTTGTTTTCACTTTCAAGTGCCACAAGAACTTAAATCACGGAAATCGGTTAATCCTAGACATCAGTTGCGTGGAAAGAATGGCCGATTTAGTGAAAAAAAATTGCATGATGTGCCATTGGAAGTGCAAACGACCAGTGATGTTGAGGCGAATATTGAAAATGACCATCAAATTGATCAAAAACAGAAAGCCCTACTGGAAAATACAGTACAGCAATCAGTAAAATCGCGAACAATAGTGGTTGAACCTAACAGGAAGATAAAAATTAATTCAGCTTACGCAATTGGGTTGGACCCTTAGTTTATAACTATTACTGCGAGTAAATAACTCAGCATCGTATAGTTTTTTCAAATAGCACGGTTTTTAGCAGCAAATAGCAGGTGTATCCTGAGCCGTTGCGCCTATTTGGCCCGGCCTGCACACCACCCAAAAGGGATTAGCACACCTAAGCAGCAGAGCTCTTTCGTGATGAGGTATACGGAACCTTTCCTTACATGACCGTAGTTGAACCAGACACCATTATAAATGGCTGACCAGGTAAAACCCCTGAGTTGTGGCGCTATGGAAAGCGTTATCTGGAACAGCAGAATCGAGGGCCTGTCGGTGTGGTCTACCAACCGGTAGAGTCTCAGATCACATTTGGCAGCGAACATTGAAAAAGAATTCGAACATAGACATGTTTTGGATTCACAAACGTTCACATCGAGAGTCTCTACTATCGTTGGACACGGAGCTGCTACCGTCAAAAGAGCACGTCATCTCAACAAACCGGCCGATAACGGCTAGAGGTACTAAATGAAACATCGCTGGCCGCACTCAATACACTCTCAGGTAGAGGCAGTATTTCACTCTATACGCTCGATCCGTGAGTTGAAAATCAATACCCCTCTGGGAATTCGGAGCTTCGGTTCTTGGAAGATATACAAGTATGAAGCTCATCGCTTTGTCCTATTCATGCTCCAGAGGGGACACAGCGACATTCTCGACACCAAGACGCTGCTGAACGACATAACTGACTATCTGGAGGGCCGCCTAGCCTACTATGTCAAAAAAAAACGGTCACGCCAAACGTTCGAAACAACCCTGTCCGCCTTAGGCAAGTTTATATATGCCGTTAATAATTACATAGTGTTGCATACGCTTCCTATCCCTTTACTGGAGGCGGAAGAAATTCGCATGGATTTCTACAACAGGAGCAAAACACTTTTGAAAAAGTCGAGCAGAATTTACGATAATCGGGCGTATCCCGATCCGATTGGACTGATAGCGTCTATTAAAGGTGCAACTTTCCAGCTTCAAGCATCTCTGCAGTACGAAGGCGGACTGCGGACAGAGGGGGCGGGAGCGCCAAGCCACCGGCGCTTGAAAAATCCACTCAATAAGGATTGTTTACTCGGAATAGGTCCTGATCCGGTTACCGGTTTTGACAAAGGCATTGTGGAATCGAAAGAAAAAGGAGGCAAGGTAACGAAGCACTACGTTTCAGTAGAAACCTACCGGCGTTTTGAAGAACACCTCGACAAAAACGGTGACCTGAAAAGTGATTACCTAAAGTACTTGGAAGCAATCAATGAGGCTGCAAAAGCCACTGGTCAGTACGTTCTGCGTCGCGGTTCTCATGGTTTTAAGCACAACTTTGCTCAGGAACGATATCTCGAATGCATTAACTGTGGCTACTCACACGAACATGCTATGCAACAGACTTCCTTGGAAACATCACATTTCCGCCTCAGGGAAACGTTAACATATACGCGAGGATAGTATGGAAGATCAACTAAACCTGATAACCGGCTTGACCGTGCCCCAACGAAAAAAAGTTTTTTTGTGGGTCGCTTCACGAACAGAAACAGAGATCATCAATATCTTTCAAGATGGCGTTAAACAATCGTACCAATTGCAAAATGAACGTCCAGATCTTCCTGGTAAAGTTGTCAAATACTGCGCGTTTGTTTCTGCGGCCCGCCATGCTGGCTGGGATACAATAACTGGCAAAGGTTATCGTGTAGCAGGCGAAGAACAATATGATGATTTTTCCCATCTTCGTAAAGCCAAAGTTGCAGACATAATACGGCGCGGACGGACTCCGGTACTTCGGAGAAAGGTTCTTGCCTATTGGGGCGAAATTAAAGAACTAAAGGGCAATGGTACTGGATTTCGGCCGATTTCGGACTATCTAATTGAAAAACGTAATCTAAAGGTCACCCACACGTATTTGGCACAGATTTGGAAGGAGGTAGAAACTGATGTTTGATTTTGACATTAATGAAATTCCGCTCGTAAACGAGCCGTTGTTAAATCGTCAGTGCTTTATGAGTTGTTGTCTCTCAAATAGTTATAACAAAACAAAGTCAACCACATCGCGGAGTCGGTTTCTTTTATTACGCCAATGCAGCGGCATTGATGCAAAAAGCGGGACTCTGGTGTTGTGCAAGTTTCTTGCTTACTGGTGGGTAGTTAAATAACTGAAGGACTCCGGCGGAACAGATTCCGGGCAACGTAGCTTACCTTAAAACGTCATAAAATAATAACCAGTGAAAAGCAACTGGACAAACTACAAGGAGTACAAAAATGAATAATCTCAGGTTTAAGTTAAAAGAATTTGCTGTGGACGCTACCGCCAATATGGTGGAAGTAAAGTTCAAAAACGGTACGAGGGGTACCGAATCTCGTCACCAAAGACACGTCACTGTCTGTGTTTCCTACGGGCCTTTCACTTTTGGAAACGATGACTTGACTGAACTTATTTACGTTAAATCTACACTCCAGTATTTCATGAGCTGCTACTGGAAGCGGTCCAATAAAAATGGCAGCAATATCAACTTAATGAAGTCGATTGAACGTGAAATTAAAATCTACGGTATGCAAAAGATTGTTTTTGAGGCCCGCCAGAAAGCGAATGAGCACTACCTCTATGTCTGTATCCAGAATGATGGTAATACTTATCTAGAAGCTTATTTCGACGGGCAGGAAGTGATTATGTTGGACGCTGCTCTTGGTAAGGCGATTAGCTGGTTGAATCCCAAAACGTCAGATACTATCTAAAAACTACGCGTCTTCTCACTTTTCTGTATCAAGTTTAGCCATTCGCTTGTCATCAAAGGAACATTTAGCTATTGACGTTGGTCAATAACCTGAATTTGTAGCTACCCCACTGTGTGTGGTGGGGTAGTCCCATATTGGAGAGTTGAGAATCTGCTCGTGAGTGGATCAATTCTGCAGCAGTCAATCCAGTGGCTGCAAAGTGCAGTTTGTTCTGAATCACGCTGAAAAACCTTGAAGTTTCACTCCAGGTCGGTTCGTAATCTGTTGCCAGAGTAAAAATCTCACGTACCCGCAGGTACATACGCCGTTCACTAGCGCGAATATCACGGATGCGGGCCAGCATCTCGTCAAAATAGTCAGGGACCGCCGAACCTTTGACAGGATGGTTTTTCAAGCGATCATCATCCATGGCAAAGCCTTTGACGACATATTCTTTCAAAAGTCGTGTAGACCAGATGCGAAAGCGGGTTGCAATCAAGCTTTTTACGCGATAGCCGACAGAGATGATCATATCCAGATTGTAATAATCCAGATTTCTTTTTACCTTTCGATTACCTTCCTGGCGAACTGACAAGTATTTCTTGTGAGTTGCCTCTTCAGTTAACTCGCCTTCTTCATATATATTCTGGACAGGTTGGCTGATATTCTGCTGGGTGGTTTGAAATAGTTCAGCCATCAGCGGTTGAGTTAACCATACTGTTTCGTCTTCAAGCCTGACATCAAGCCTGACGATGCCATCATCTGACTGATACAGCAGAACTTCACCTATTGGTGTTTCGGTGATATGTATTTCATGCGGCTTGCTGATGCCCATGATTACTCCTCGCTATCATTTTAAACACGTTACAATTTGTAACGGTTTCATTTCCTTCCATATCGTGAACCATCATTCCAGCGATAACCACTCAGTTTCAGTATATCCTTTTTGTCAAACGGTGCGCCTACAGCACTGATCTTTGAGGTCACTTCCTATAGATATTCAGCACGAGTCCGCCAGACCTGAATATCAGCGTGTGAGATGACTATTGAAAATATCCCAGGCATTGGCCAGAAACCGGAAACCCCGCTGGAAAACACGGTGCAGCACCGGGTAATCCCGCGAATAACATTCTTAAACTTGGACCAGGTATTAGCAGACCAATACCAAAATAATTCAGTATACGTTATTGGTTTGAAACTCTAATTTACTTACCATTGTTGGCATCAAAACACTCCGCCAACGTATGGTTTCGTGGCGTTTTTATCAACGCATATTACCTGTACACAAATGTCCATTAATGTTGATTTGCCATGTGCAAATATTTTTATATCATACCGATTTTATTAGATATAATGTCTATTAGTAAACAAACAAAACAGTTAACAGGTTTAGGTATAGCAGCGTTTTACTAGGTATGTACAGAGCCATCGACAATTTGGGCACGGGCGGTCTGCGCACCACCCAAAGGAATTGGCATACAGAGACGCAGAGCTCTTTTATGACAAGGGTACGTCGCCTCCTTGTATTGATACTTCATGTAATTCTCGCCACCTTTTTTATGTCGGTAACGATGCTTGTACTTGTATGGCTTGCTGTCCTGCTTGCTCCGACATGTATTGTGCCGACTAAAATCCAGTTAGCAGTACTAATTTGATGTCAGTGAAGCGATTTTGTATAACGCATATTACCTGCACATAAATGTCCACTAATGTTGACTTGCCATGTACGAATGTTTTTATATCCTACCGAATTTATTAGATATAATGTCTGTTAGTAAACAAACAAAACAGTTAACAGGTTTGAGTATCGCGGGGTCTGGCATAATATAAATCTCCATCTGGGATAATGATAATATCCGGCCAGCACATCACTACGACAGCACCGGAGCATATGGTCAATTACATGGGCAACTGGCACCTGATCGCATTTTGTCATCTGCGCAATGACTGGCGTGACTTTGTGCTGGGCAGAATGACGCTCTTCAATGTTGAGGGGACTGCCTTCAAGATCCGCGAGAAAAAAACGTGGCAGCCGTTCCAACAGAGTACTTTTGGTATTTTTCAGAACAGGAAGAGCTTTAACGTGGTGCGATTTACTCCGGAGAGGTCACGTTGGATTTACGTGAAGTGCGATAGCTTGTATTCTTTTTGGCGATCGAAGCTCTGAGAACATGCAACTTTACACATCCGAGGGTAAAAAAGTATGTGTTTGAAAAATATGATTACTGCTTAGTTTGGTAATTGTATGCAGTAATCTGTGACTCGGTATCTCATTCTGAATCTGTCCCGTTACCGGTTCAGATTCCGGGTTAAAGTATGAAGTCGTTCCTCAAATAAAGTAATAAAAAAGTTCAATAGCCATTATCTTTATAAATGTGACCAGGTAGTAGCTTATTTGTCAGTATACCCCCCAAAGAAATTCCCTCCCATTTTTCTTCAATTTTCACAATTTTTATAAACACAATATGTTGAAACAATACACTGTTTGTGTACGTAACATACTGTTATCATTTAAAAAATGTATTTACAGACTTTGTTGAGTCTCATATAATCCTGACTCTCATCACCCTGTACTGCCTATGCAGCGCAAATGATATTTTTAATTGCCTGAGTAATACCTTACAGCCCCCCGTATGTAGTGCTGGCTTAAAACTATGGGAGGTGAGCACTGCGACAATCTCTTTGCGCCCAACCTGGACAACAAAACTGAGGTGTTTATGCAGCCGAGATATCGATTTGGAGAGCTTAAAGAGGTCGTCCCATACAGACACCCTTTCCCTATAGAGGTCGTCAATGATGGGAGGGAAGATGATTGTTTCGTGGGGTACAAAGATTACCTGCAGGTACGTTGTAAAAGGAGGTTGATCGACGGGACTCTCTGCAACAAGGTATTTCCTTCCCGCCTTGGCAACCTGCTGACCGGTTCTGGCTGTCCAAACCCCCACCACTTACTCCAGAACTGCTTAGGAGTCGTAAAATAATTACATAATCATTTTGTTGTTAGATGGGGTAAT
>JAFLLC010000124.1 GCA_019162745.1 Deltaproteobacteria bacterium
ACGGCGGTCGGCATCACGTCAGTTCAACCGGTCGGATTCATCGGAATACCCATTTTCCGCATATTATTCGAGCTTAATTTCCATACCAACTCACCTCATAGCTGTTCCTTTGAAAGAGATGCACATCTGTGAATCGGCGTGCAATATTGACCCGCCTTTAGCCTGAATCGGCGTCCAAAATTGACCAACCTCAGCACCCTCCTCCACACCAAACCACCACTAGCTGTTGCACTTCAGACTTGAGTCCGCGGCTGTTTTTTCCTCTGCATATCGATAGGCCGTAGCGTTGCGCGGTGATCTGCGAATAAATCGTAGACGAAAATGCTCGGTAATTAGGCTCTGTTCAAGTTGGTCGGCTGTCAGTACCTGGAGGGCATTGCTGAGAAGATTGACGTCCTCTATGCGGGAGTCTGAATGTAAAAATAGGTAATAATCACCAGACGCCTTGTGCGATGCGGCGTTCATCCGCGCCCCTCGATCTCGTTTGCTACCGACAAAAGTAGCGCCATAAGATTCTGCCATTAACCGGGTGGCATCCGTAGATCCACCATTGCCAACAATAATCTCAAGAGTGATGCTCTTCTGTTGCTTGAGATCCTCCAAAAGAGCGGGCAGATTTTCCGCCTCATTAAGGGTCGGAATTATTACCGAGAGTCGCCAATTTCCAGTCAGATGCAAACAGGAACGGCAATTATTCTACTTCATCACCAGCTACATGCTCTATTAGTTGTGCAACGGAGCAACCAAAGTAAGCGCAAAGTTTATCAATATTATCCGTAGTCGTGTTGTAACCTCGTTGACTGTTGATCCGGGACAGGGTGACTTTGCTTACTCCTGTTTCCTTGGCGATCATCTCAAGAGTAACCTTCTTCCCTGTTTTGAACTTCCGCTCAGCGATCATTTCATGTAAATAAAATCTAATCATTTAGCTTTCCTCCCAAACACGCCCATGTGTGACTATCGCATCAAATAACACCATAAAGCAACCTTATCTTTATTTAGTTATCACATATGATACTAAACGACTTGACATGAAATAAAATGCATGGTATGGTTAATTTAACAAATCAACAGGAGGTATCACCATGGAAACAAACCAGTCCGTAACCTATTTGACCACCGAGGAGCTAGCAGGTAAGTTGCACTACGCACCACGCTATATCCTCAACTGCCTGAAGGATTCTGTCCTGTTTGAAGGCATCCACTACATCAAACCTTTTGGCCGTCGGAAAATCTTGTATCTCTGGGAGGCAATAGAGAGGGATATGCTAAACAGCTCTGCACAGGAGATACCAATGATCCCAATGGCCCGCGGAGGAATTTGCCATGGGTAATGTTAGTGTACGAAAAGAAACCGGTAAACTATATTTTGACTTCCGCTATAAGGGAAAGCGTTGTCGTGAACAAACCTTGTTGGAAAACACACCTGACAATCTCCGCAAGATGCAGGGGATGCTGAAAAGAATTGACGCTGAAATTACATTGGGGACATTTGAATATGCCCGTTATTTTCCAACATCACCTCACGTGTCAAGTTTTCAGCCAAAAGATGAAACCGTTGTGCTGCCAAGTGTAAATGTACCTGATGACAATGCTGAAACACCAACTGTAGAAGCGTTTTCAAAAGAGTGGCTTGAGGAGAATCAGATCCGCTGGAAGCGATCGTATCGCTACATGGTAAGCTCAACATTAAACAGCCACGTATTGCCGGCATTTGGGGGAAAAATAGTCAGCAGCATCACCAAGGGGGAAGTACTCAAGTTCCGTTCCACACTCGCCAAAGTAAGCAACGGAAAAAAAGAGGGACTTTCACCTGACCGGATAAATCACATCATGACGCCTTTGCGTATGATCCTTGCCGATGCCGCTGACAGACATAACTTTATCACACCATTTATTGGAATAAAACCTTTACGGGTACCCCGTACCGAGGTTGACCCGTTCTCTCTGGATGAGGTTCGGCAGCTCTTGGTCAAAGTACGGATAGATTACAGAAATTACTACACGGTTCGTTTTTTTACCGGAATGAGAACGTCCGAAATCGATGGACTGAAATGGACCAATGTGGATTTTGAGCGTAAGCAGATTGTGATCAGGGAGACGGTCGTTATGGGTAAAGAAGATACCACCAAGACTGATAGCTCCCGTAGATTTATAGAAATGAGCAAGCCAGTCTATGAAGCTCTGCAATTACAGCATAAGGTGACAAGTGCAATGAGTGGATTTGTGTTCTGCACCCGTACCGGTGAGCCGATGAACTACACTAATGTGACCAACCGGATCTGGTACCCGACTTTAAAACTACTTGGATTCAAAAAACGCCGCCCGTATCAGACTAGGCACACGACTGCCACACTCTGGCTCGCTTCAGGTGAAAATCCCGAGTGGATAGCACGACAGATGGGACATTCCACCACCAAGATGTTATTTACCATTTACTCACGTTATGTGCCTAATATTACGAGACAAGATGGGTCTGCGTTCGACCGGCTGATCACAGTTGGTCGGGAAAGAGAGGCTTGATATGATAGCGAGTTTGGAATACCGACAAAATGCACAGGTTGAAGCGAAATTTAGGATTCATAACCCAATAATTCGGAAGGCACGTAATCACAACCGTTACATAACCTGTATACTCAGAGATCGTGCAGGTCAGATTCCGGCCTATGCATGGCTTGAACGCTATCGTGGAAATGATCTGATTGACAAATCGCTGGTTATTGTTTCCGGCAGTATGCGCTGGTTTGCAGACCGCTGGCATGTAGATCTGTCTGAGGCAACGCTGGCACTAAAAAGTTCAAGCGATCCGTTACAATATCTGCCTGACGAGTACAGTCCAATTTCCGGTGGCGTGCAGAGACTGGAAGGTATCTTGAATAGGTTGAAAATTGCGCCTCTCCGTGAGTTTATGCTGAATGTAATGCGCGATGACAGAATCGCATTGCCGTTTTTAGCATTGCCGGCGAGCCAGAAACATCATCATGCCTATCCAGGTGGACTTTTGGAGCATAGCCTTGAGTGTGCAGAATTTGTCATACGCGCAACAGAATGTATGAATGAACAGGGAGAACTTGCCATCTGCGCAGCACTCTTGCATGATATCGGCAAGACCAGAACTCTGAATAGAGCAAGTGGAAACTTGATTGGGGCATTGCTTAACCACGACCTGCTGACGCTGGAATTATTGGCGCAGCCGCTTGCATTGATGGATTGTACCTGGCCGGATGGAGCAACAGCGCTTCGCTACTTGTTAAGCTGGAAACTCCAATGTTATGGTGGCAAAAGGCCCTTGATGACTATTGCAGAAACTGTTCAGGCTGCTGATAGGATAAGCTGCGGTATGCACAATGAAACGGTGCTGTTTGGAGAATCACCAGTATGGAAAAAAATTGTATCTGACGGAAAAGGGCGAAAATTTTGGAGACCTAGTGCGGCAATAGCTCATGCTGCCTGAACGTATTGCCCCCCCACCTGTTGCCAGTGACTGGCAGGTGGGGCTTTGTTGGATGGATATTGTAGCTCATATGGTTGAAAGTATGAATGATTAATCATTGGCTGAAGAAGTTTCTGGTGTTATTCCAAATGCTATAGCTAGCATGTAGATGGCATAACGAAACCCGTAAATAGTCTGAGATGTTTGTGATTTTGTGGTTTCTTTAACTGGACTTTTTTTTGATTTTTTTGTGGGCTGCAATCCGCGCATTTTTTTCAAGGCGATTACAAAACTGATAGAACATTCGTGCTTACCTTTGTAATGTTGCCTTCCAACTGAAATAAGTTGTTTGGCGTCGATTTGGATTTCCTTTAACCATGCGTGATGTTCTTTAATTCCATCAGAATGTGGAATCGTTTTCTCTGAAAACATGGATACATATATCATTGAGTCGTTTATGCCGATCATTTTCAGGAAACTACGAAATTGTCTGGCATCATCAAGTGTTTTAAAGCGTAAAAAACCTTGTCTGAAGTTATAGTGGTCAATAAATGTACTTATTCCATTGTGAACTTCATTGATCTTGTCCTCTTTAATCGCAGAGACTTTTCTAAATATCAAATCAACAAGTTTACGTTCCTCTAGTGGTTTTAAGTGGGATGGGAAGGCTGTTGGAATTTTTTTCGATTTTGCCCGTTCAAGTTGTAACGCCGTAACATGGCGCAAATGACCTTTACTTGTGATTGCACCACTGATGGCGTTCGCTGTCGTACACCAACGATGAACTTCTTCCTGATCAAGCATTAGATGTTTGGCGATCTCTGCCGCAGGCTTTCCTTGCTCTTGGTAATGCATAAGAACATGTTTTATCAAATGCCAATCAAGTAATCTTTTTGTCTCTTTTATTGGCAATGAATTAGGGAGTAACTCGACCTTTTTAGCACTTCCTGAAAGCGTGTCTGGGAAATTACTACGTACATGTTTGACCATACGATCTACAAATGAACCCATAACCCAAGAAGCGCTTGATGAATCAGCTCTGCCCCTAAATAACATAGCTCGCTTGATTCCAGTTATCTGCATGATTGCATCTGGTGTCAGATTGGGTTGTGCCTTATGATTTCTCAACATTTGACCGAGAATCCAGTCACATAGATGTATGTAATGAAGCAAAGAAGTTGCTGGGTCAGAATGGCCAATCAACGCTGACATCCCGTATAAAAATTGCCTTCCTTGGTTCATATTACCGAAAAGATCGGATTTCAGTTGTTGAAGCGGAAGATGGAATTCACTTAATTTATAGATAGGACCTGTCTTGTTCTTGTCAAATAGCTCATTTGACAAAAGTAAAATCAGCAACCTATTGTCAAAACTGTGCCTAAGGTGATGAAATCGCATCCTATGGTCACCAGTTATGTAACGCAGTACTTCGTTGATTTGAATAAAAATGTCATTTTCGTCAGTGTGGTTTGGGTTGCCGGGATTGCCGAATAATGGTGCATCTATACAATTTGCACCTTCCTCAGAAATTCGCATTTCCTTCCAGGCCAATAATGAGTCGAGTTCATTCCATTCTAGCAAAAGATGTGCTGGAATGCGCCGCGATGCATCTCGTGTCTTTGTACGATTTAGTCGATTAGTTCTAATAAAGATTTCAGGCGATATTTCTCCAAGCAAATCTCCTATACGAAGACCTGTTGCTTCACTTCTCCTAAGTCCACAACGGTAGCCAAGAATAGTTATCAAGCAGCGTACGGTCTGTAGCCTGCTTTTCCGTTTAACGTTCCAGCCTAGGGCTAAAAGTACCTGCTTGAACATCAAAATGCTGAGAATGTTGGCATCTACGCCTAGCTCGGGAGGACCCTTTTTGCCTGCAATTCCATTCATGTCAATGTTAGGAGCATCATAGTTTCTTATCAGATAATAGTGAAACAAGGCTAAATCGACTCCGGCAGTGTATTTTTGTTTTATTGATTTGACCGCCTTGACCACATCAAAGTAGAAATCCCTCAGTCCCTCAGAGTCGTATTCCGAGATGTCATCGCGACCTGCGCACGCTATTAACTCTTTATCTATGGCGCTTAGATATGTTCCTACTGAACTTGGTTGTAATGCGGCTTTACTCTTGCGCCCATTAACAATTTCAGGAAGTCTAGTCAGTAGTTCAATTGCCCAGTTACAAAGCATTTGTAGTACAGGAAACATTTCATCAGCGTTTTCTTCGTAAAAAGTGACCAGGCTTTCCCGTGCAGGTACACATTTAGTTCCGTTTCGCCTCGCATCACCAAGCAAAGATGCGAGTTGCTTTCTCAGTATTTCCTGTCTGTAAGGGTCTGACGATGTAGATTTAATTACACCGTATCGTCGTACCGGAAGGTCTGAAGGACAATCTTCCTGCACTTCCACCGGAGACTGAACCGGTTTGTCAGTTAATAGTCTGGTCCACACATGGGGGGCAAGACTTACTGAAGTGGTTTTCCCGGTGGCATAACTTACGAGAAAACTCGGTATTCGCAGTCCTAGCCACGTAGCTGCTCCTTTGAATAATTCTGAGATATTTGGTCTGTTGAATACGTCTGGAATCAGATTGTTTATTACTAATTTAAGACAAAAAACAGCATCCAGCTGAGGACATGCTTCAAGAACTTTGGAATTATTCTTGTGAATATTGATGATCAGAGACTGCGTTAGCGGATCAGGAAACCATCTGTGGTGAACATATTTAGTTTTTTCTGGTTGATCGGCATTCTTTGGGTAGATATAAGCCCGCTGAAGATCTACCCACATAATATCACCATGTATCTTGATTCTGTCTGGCAAACCTCGAAGCAGTGGAGTTAACCACTTCAGGTCTATCAATCCGCCATATAAGACCGCAGATAAAAGAATAATACCGATAGCCAGTGAAGGTCGGTCACTTGTAGGTTTTTCAAGGCAGGCACAAAATGATGACTGGAGAGGCTTTATGGCATTCAAATGTCGGAAGTCTTCTGGCGTGAATCGTGAAGGTTCGCGCGGGGCAGCGATTGGAACGGTCGGGACGATGACTTCTTCCCATTGGTATAGAGACTTACCTTTTTCCAATCCTTTGATGAGAAATTTGAGCCGGACAAGAAAGTGCTGAGTAATTTCACGTCCTCTTGAATAATGCAGAAAATTTGTTACGTCTTTTTCACTAAATACGGCACCATTTGTCCCGCTGTATATGGATGGATAGTATCTCTTCAAATACCCTATGACCCATTCTTTCTGTGCCCTTCGGTCTAGTGATGATTTGCGGTCGGAATTTTTTTCATTTTCAGGTATAAGGATGTCCTTCCAAAATTGAGCGAGAGATTCTGTGCCCATTACCAATACTCCTGGAGGCCTGCTATCGGTTCCCAACCATCCTCTGCCAAAATGGGGACAAGATATTTAGCAATTGTTGATGAGTAATTAGATGGAGACAGCGCGGAAAAACGCCCCCACGGTTCTTCACCCCTTTCCCAGTGTCCCATAAATGCGGCAATAATTTCTGGTGGACACTCATTTTCAAGAAACAATGATCGCAGGTAATGACGGCTCGCATTTGCAGGGAGATTATATCGAAGATTTTCTCGGATGTTTTTCCACAAGTCTGTCGGAGTTATTTTTGTAGAATCTCCATGTTTATCAAGCAAAAAGAAAAGTGGAAGTTTGTCTTCGGGCCTATCTTGATTGAGGATGATTTTTAATGCGTTGAAAGCTTCCAAGTCTAGGTGTTCTAGCATTGGCATAAATGCTTCAAGATGGTCAATATAGAGGCAGTACTGTCTGATGCATACTGGAGGTAGCCAGACTATTCGAGCATTATAGTAATCAAGTCCATCTTTGTCAGATATTACCGCAAAGCCAGTTTCTTCATCAATTTGTGATGGCGGGAGAAGCGGGCTTGTAACAGCCCTGAATCCTGTAGAGAATGCGAATAGGATTGCCGTGTAGCGCATTATATTATTGTGTACTCTTATTAATTTATCCACGCTGCGCGGAATCTTATCCAACTGTCGTATCCGATCTTGCAACCTGCTAATCATCTTGCGTACAGCACGCCTTCGGGGTCGATATGGGGTTCCAGCCATTCCCCCCCACGCATTGAGAATATTTGTTCCAATCAGTTTACTAGCTTCATTTTTTGGATATCGTGAGGCCATTTCATTGCAATGACCTGACACAATTTCAGTGCAACACTCGTGATACAATTTTTGAAGTTTTTCGACAGGTATTGCCGAATAATGAAGGGGCGACACGCCAAGGTAGTCATTTCTTCCAGTGAGAAGCATTGCGGTAGTCAGATCCCCGCCTGATTGACGAGTCAGAGTGTTGTGAAGATATAGTTCAATACGTTTTAAAGTTAATCTAGTCTTATATTGCTTGTTTAGGTGGGTAAGCAGTTCATCCAAGGTTTTACGATATATCCAACCTTCTTTATTGAAAAGATTCCCCCAGTTTCGAGAAATCCCAATTTCCTTAATGTAGGAATCTATGATTCTCTCTAGTCCAGTGCCAGAAGATAGAAAAAATTGTTCACGTTTACGTTCCGCATTCGAGTAAAAATTATTACCAAGGTTCGTATCCAGGCCAAGACTTGGCACCTTTACTACCCAACAGCCCGGTTTGTCCTCATAGTAACGATACCCTCGTGAGACAAACTGCTTGTATTCTCCAGAACACATTTGGAGGTCAGTAATGTCATATATCCCGACAGATCTTAGAAAAACTGTCACGGCAGTTGCAGCAATTTCAATTTGCTTAAGTTTAATTGAATATCTTCCATTGGGTATGAAATGTGGCTTGAATTTTAATGGATAACGATTTTCTGACAACAGCTGAACTGCTTCAAGGAATATACTTACTTCATATTTTGATAACTGATCCCAGTGTATTGGCAGGCGCTGGTTATGCATGGCGATACTGCTTAAATAGTATCGCTTGTTTATGGCGTGCTGAGATGATGTTCTGCCTTCCATGGGAGTTGTCTTATCGACTGAAACAATATTAAGGTGTTCAACGCCGCTTGACGATTCAGGTGGGTCTAGATTCTTTGTAGCTTGTCTGATTCTTGGTTGCAGTAGGCTCACTTTGTCAGTTCGTCCAACCAATTCTGGATCTACTGCATCATTTATAGGAAGTTCTATCTTACGAAATTCTGGCCGCTTAGATTTTCTTACATATGTGGGAGACGAGTGGCCTTCAAGAGCGCATCTCAAAAGATGAGCAATTCTTTGCAGGTTATCACCAGCATTAGCAATTTTAGACAGATATTCGCCTGCTGTATTCTGCAATGCATTTGGGATAGCGTTTAGAGTATCGGCTTTGGGGTGAAGGATTAGCTGGCGAGCTAATCGACAACCATTAACCATAGTTTCCTCAAATTCTAACATTCCTTTTTTGTTAAATCGTTTGTCTTGCCTGCGTCGAAGTATGTAGGTCGTAATCAATATGTAGACTTCAAGGATTATATGTCGTTTGTCGCGTCGAGTATTATAAGCTGAGACTCCAATACATGAATAGGCCGGGTATCTCGTATAGTTTCCGTAAAGAAAGTTTTGCTTCTTCGAATGCTTTATTGTTTCTGGGTAACTACAACTAATGGCATCTTTATGTTTCACAATTATGTCAGCTACAGATTTACAAAGCTCGAGTTGGGTCCCGTTAATGAATACCTTTGTCTCTTCAATTATAAGGATTTTATTAATGTATGGATAGAGGTGTAGGAATTGTTCCGTTACGAAAATTAGTCCTTCAAGGCTTGGCGGGGCATTCACGAGTTCAAGGTACATTTCAAGTACCGATTCTGACAAGGGGGGGCGGTTACAAATATCGCCTATGAATTCTTTAGCGGTTTTTGCATCCATTTTCGGATGGACTCCCTAGATACATTCAGCATTCTTGACATGCTGGTTGGGCCCAGTTTCTTCGCAAACATCTTATTTTTTAATTCTTCGGGTAGACTCCCTATTAACTTGCAAAATATATCTGGTGACTGAACGCTGAAACAAAGAGATGTCGTAATAATGTCAAAAATACAAAACTCTCGTATTTCAGATTTCTTTATTCCGGTAACAAATAATACAGGGATGCTTGAATCTACTTTAGGAAGGGAGTTGCGGGCAATGTTTAGGGTCCTAAGTCCTCCTATGCAATAGTATTTATCTTGTTTGCCTGGAATCACAAATACAGGATGCATATTCAGAAGAAACTTGATGGATTCAAAAGAAAGAAACTTTGCGGGTTCTGGTAATAAAAAGTCAACGCAAACTAGATATTCAAGAATTTGTAGCTCAGAATAGACGGGATGCTCTTCAAGCATGTCTAAATGGACCTGCCTAACGTCAAGACGGTTGTCAGATTGCATTCCATATAAATCTATTTTTATCGTTGTTCTCAGATTTGCACCAGATCGCTCGTAAAGATTGATGTAAAAATCGCCAATATTTCATAAAGATATATCTACTAATTATGTGACACGTCAAGATATTTTAAATGGATTAATAGATATGTTTTTGCAATATTCATATTTCAAAAATATCAAATAACTGTCTATATCACCGACTCTCTGATCGAAACTTTACTGGCCCGCGATGTACTACAGATGAGCAAGGTTGCCAAGTCGGTGCTGCTCCGCCACCTCATTGCAATGGCCGCCACGCTGCCGGCTCAGAGCGTCTCCTATACCAAAATGCTTGGCCAGTTGCATGACGCCGGTAATACCACCACTCTGTATGATGCTACCCGTTTGGTGGCAAAGGTGGTTCAGGAACAGAGGTTTCACGGCGGAGAGAGTGTCAAGTCTAGTGCAGTGGTTGTTTCGAATCGGTCAAATCCCACATAGCGCCCCGCCAGTTGTTGATTTTTCCCTTGTCTTATCGGAAAGCCCAGGGGTGTTATCACTAATATTGAATCTCTGCGGGTCCTATTCCCCGAAGCTTGCTTCGATGAGTGAAAACGATTACTAACATGATACCCCGCTTGCTGCGAGGTAGTTCATTGGCTTGATCCGGGTGATTGAATGCAGCACAGGGGCTATTCGTTTGATGCGCTCAGATCGAAAATTTTCTATACTGCCGGAACTCACAAGAAGGTGGTGCCACCATTCCAGTGCAAAAGACCTTCTTCCAATGAGTTTGAGAGATTCACAGGGTTCAGTGTACCAACATCAGATCGGCCCAGAGAAAAGAACTTCGGGACTGACATATCAACATTATTGCAAATCATACAAACAGGCAGATCTTGAACCTTCATCAACAAAATTTTACGGAGAATCATAATAATTATGAAGATTTCAAGAGAAACGGTTTATCAATATTTTAAGTGAGCGCGGGGGGACACAATGAGAAGGTAGCCCACGAAGTACCAGATTGAAATCATAGAAAGTCTCA
>JAFLLC010000212.1 GCA_019162745.1 Deltaproteobacteria bacterium
TCAAGCGTGATCGTTTTACCGCTCGTGCCGGCAAGGACGCTGACGTTGGCGTCGCTGTAGTCAACTACTACGGTCCCGGCCGCTACGGCGGGGATGACGGTGGTGCTGCCAGCTTGTTTGATGCTTAATTCTACGCTGGCGGCAACGGGGGTGACGGTCAGGCTTATGGCGGCTACGTCTGTGCCGACAAGGGTGCCGCCAAAGCTGAGACGAAGTTCTTCGCCGGTGAAGCTGTCTACGGTGATGGTGGCGCCTTCAGCGGCTATGGCGCTCAGGGCGGTTTGTACTTCCGCTTTGGTGGCATCCAGCTTCAGGGCGGCGGTGGTCTGGCTGCCGAAGCTGATGGTGAAGCTGCCGTCGGTGGCGCTGGTGGTGATGACCGCTTGCTGGCTTTCGCCAACGGCGGCAAGTCCCTGGATGCTGTTGTACGGTTTGACGCTGGCGTAGCTGAGTCCGCTTGAGTTGGTGCTGATGTCGGCTATGTTGGCGCCGCCAAGGGCGCCGCTAAAGCTGATGGTGTAGTTTTTGAGGCTGCTGGTGGAGCTGGCGGCGGCGTAGGTGACGGTGGCGCCTGTTCCGTATAATGCGTCTATGGCGGCTTTGATGTTGGCGGCCTGGGTGGCGCTGTTGCTTGAGTAGGTGACGGTCTGGGCGCTCTGACCAGCGGTGCTGATCGTGAAGCTGCCACTCGGGGTTACGGTGTCTACTGTTTTGCTGATGGTCAGAAGGTTTACGTCCTGGCCGGCAAGGCCGCCGCTGAAGGTGATCTGGTAACTGCCGTTTGTGCCGCTGACGGCGGCGGTGCCGTGGGTGGTCAGGGCGCTGTTGAGGGCGGTCTGGATGTCGGCGGCACTGGCGCTAAGGGCCAGGGCGGCGGTCGTGTAGGTGCTGCTGCCAATTTTGAGGCTGAGGGCGTAGCTGCCGGTGGCGCTGCTTAGGTTGGTTATGCTGAGGGTCTGGGTTTCGTTGCTGCCGCTGACTCCCTGGGCGGTGTTGCGCGGCAGGATACGCCCGGAACTCAGGTGGTTGGTTATGGTGATGTCCGGGATGTTGACGCCGGCAAGGTCGCTCTTGAAGCTGATGTCGTATTGGTGACCACCGCTGGAGGCGGTGTTGAATTTAACGGTTATGTCGGCGGCAGTTATGGTGAGCGCCGGGTATTTCAGGCTGAACAGGCTGATCAGGGCGGTGGTGATGTTCGCTTCGTTGGTGACGGTCATGCTCTGTTTGAACTGGACGCCGGTTACTTTGGTCGTCGGTTCGGCGCTGAGGCTGATGTCGTAGGTGCCGTAGCCGTTGTACGGGTCGGTGAAGAGGATGTATTTTATTTCATTGCTGCCGAGGAAGCCTTTAACGCTTTCGGCGGCGCTGATCGTGACCGGAGCAGGGGTCTGCGCCGGGATGCTGATGCTGATCTGTTTGATTTCGTTGATGCCGCTTTTTGCGTCGGTTGTGGTGCTGATGGCGGTGGCGGCGGTGGCGGCGGTGGTGCTTACGCTGAGATTTTTTATCTCTGTGCCGGCGAGGTCTCCGATGAATTCAATGCTGTAGCCGGCAACTTTGGAGCCGGTGACGGTGACGTTGCCGCTGCCTATGCCGGTGAGGCTTGCAAGGGCGGTCTGGATTTTTGTGCCGAGTTCGGCGTCAGTTTCTGTGCCGGTTATGGTGGCTGTCTTGTTCTCGCTGCCGCTGTAGCTGAAGTTCAGGGCACCGGTCATGCCGGCGTCAACTGCCAGGGTCATGATGGTGTTGGTTTTGATGGTCTTTGCGGCTTGCGCGGCGGTGACGTAGCCTTTGTTGATGGCGACGTTGAGGGTGTCGGCTTCTATGACGAGGCCGTCAACCCCGGTAAAGCTGACGCTGCCGGCGGTGGCTTTTAAGGTGGTGAATTTGCGGGTTTTGTCGGTCTTGTCGGTCATCAGGGCAAGCGCAAAGTCTACTTGACCAAGGGCAAGTCCCAGTGCGTCGCTCGTGCCGCCGTTCAGGCCGGCAAAGGCGGATACGCCGCTGGCGCCGATGCCCATGTAGTCGGTGGTGATGGTTTCACCGGTGGTGAGTTTTACGGCCTGGACTTTTTTCTCGAAGCCGAAGTCACCTTTGACGCTGAAGAAGCCAAAGAGGTTGATGTCGAGGGCGCCGCTGGCACGGGTGAGTTCGCCGTCAGTGGCAAGCATGTCCAGGGTTACTTTCTGCTCGGGGCCGGCCATGACTTCCAGTTTGTCGGTCTTGTAGTCCAAGAGACGGCCGTCTGCTGATTTACGGTTGATTTCTACTTCCAGGCTGGTGCCAGAGACGGTGAGGCCGTCGATGCCGACAAAGGCAACTTCTGACGCACTCGCCTTGAGGCTCGTCCAGTTCTGTTTCGGCGTGCCGGCGGCGGCGGTCTGTTCGCTGGCAAGGACCAGGGCAAAGGAGGCACCGCTCAGGTTCAGGCCGAGGGCGTCGCTGCTGAGTTTGCCGTCGGCGTCCCGTTCGCCGTTCATGCCGGCAAAGGCGTTAATGCCGGCACCGCCGAGCGTCAGGAGGTCGACGGTGACCGCTGTGGTGACGTCGTCTGTTGTGGCCGCTGTGTTTTTGGTGTCGGTTACGGTGAGGGTGGAGGTCTTCTTTTCAAGGGCAAAGGCGCCGCCGACGGAGAAGAAGTTGAACAGGTTCAGTTCAAGATTGCCGCTCGCACGCAGCAGTTGACCTTCACCGCCGTCTATGTCCACGGTCATGGTCGTTGCAGGGCCGGTTTTTACGTCAAGGCTTTGTGCTTTGTAGTCGATGACGGTGGTATCGGTGGCGGCACGGTTGATTTCAACGCTGAGCGTGTCGGCGCTGACGGTTAAGCCCTCAACACCAACGAAGCCGATGCTGCCGCTTTCTGCTTTTAAGGTGGTCCATTTACGAAGGGTGTCCAGTTTGTCAGTTGCAAAGATCAGCGCAAAGTCGCTGTCGCTCAGGCTCAGACCGAGGGCGTCCGTTGTGCCGCCGTTTAAGCCGGCAAAGGCGTTCAAGCCGCTCCCGCCGACCGTTAACAGGTCAACGTCTACCTGGCTGGCCGGTTTGTTGTTCGCAGGGACCGCTTCGTCAACGACGCCGTCGTTCAAGGTGACGGTGTCGCTGCTCTTTTTAAAGGCAAAGCTGCCGCTGACGCTGAAGAAGTTGAAGATGTTTATGTTCAGGTTGCCACTGGCTTCTAAGAGCTCGCCTTTGGAACCGTCGATATCAAGCGTGATCGTTTTACCGCTCGTGCCGGCACTTACAGCTACACTCTGAGCGGCATAATTGATTAACGTGCCGTCTGCACCAGCTTTGTTGATGGCAACATCCAGACTGTTCGCTTCGAGAACCAGACCTTCTACACCGGTAAAGGCAACGCTTGTAGCAGCTGCTTTCAGTGTCGTCCATTTCCGTGTGGCATCGGTTCTGCTTGCAAACAGCGCCAGAGCTAAATCAACTCCGCCAAGGTTCAGGCCTAAAGCATCACCACTGCCGCCGTTAAGACCGGCAAAAGCGTTAACATCGCTGGCGCCGATTGTCAGCATATCGGTTTCAACCGTCGTCGCATCGCTCAAGGTGACCGTTTTAATCGATTTTTCAAATGCAAACGATCCGTTGACACTGAAAAAATTAAACAGGTTCAGATCGAGGTTACCGCTGGCCGTGGTAAGTGCACCACTGGCTGCAGCAAAATCAAATGATACTGTTTCGGTGGGACCAACCGTCACATCATATTTGGCGCCAGCCAAACTGACAAAGTCCAGCAGTGATGAATCTGTCGTCGCAGCCCTGTTTATCTGGACACTCAAGTCACTTCCAGCAACGGTGATGCCTTCTATTCCGGTGAAACTGACACTTTCAGCGCTTGCTTTCAGGGACGTCCACGAACGGTTTTTATCTGCCTTGTCCGAAGCAAACAGCAGGGCAAAATCGGTCCCGGTCAGATTTAAACCAAGAGCGTCAGCCGATCCGCCATTCATGCCCGCAAACGCGTTAATACCAGCTCCACCAAGCGTCAGCACATCCACAGCAACGTCTGTAACGAGACCACCATCCGCTTCGCTTGCTTTTACTTTCAGAGTGTCAGTTTTTTTCTCGAACGCAAAGGAACCATCAGTGCTAAAGAAGTTAAATATGTTGAGACTTAACTCACCGGCGGCACTGATGATCTGGCCGTTATGACCATCAAAATCCATTGTCATACTGCTGCTGGTGGCTATCTGCACAGAGAGATCATCAGCGCGGTAATCAATTACCGAGTGGTCTGATGCATTTTCCATATTGATGCCGACAACCAGATTGTCTGACGAGACGGTAACTCCATCCACACCGACAAAAGCAACGTTTGTGACATCGGCTTTCAGTGATGTCCATTTCCGCTCAGGCGCATAGTTGTCACTGGCCATAACCAGGGCAAAATTCACCCCTGTCAGGGAAAGGCCCAGGGCCTCTGCCGCACCGGCGTTGAGCCCGGCAAAAGCGCTGATACCAGCGCCGCCAAGCGTCAACAGATCCACATCAACCTGTTCTCCATCATTCAGCGTGACAGTATCCTGTGATTTTTTGAAGGCGAATGAACCATTAACATTAAAATAATTGGCTACGACCAGATCCAGCAAACCACTGACCTGAATCAGCTCATTCTTGAAATCAAGGGTGACGTTTGAAGTGACACCTGTTGCTACCTGCAACGAAGTCCCGGTAAAATCGAGAGTCGTTCCGTCATCAGCCGTAAGGTTGAGCGCAAGAGCGATGTCGCTGCCACTCAGCGTGACATCACTCATCCCTTTAGCCGAGATCCCTGCAGCTGTCGCCTTAAGTGCTGTCCAGCGTTTGCTTGAATCACTCTTGTCACTAACCATTGCCAGGGCAAAACTGGCACCGCTAAGCGTGAGCCCCATTTCATCGGCACTGCCGCCGTTGACTCCGGCAAAAACATTCAAAACGGTTGCACCAAGTGTGAGAATATCTGCGAGGACGGAGATTCCGCCCGTTTTCGTCAGAGTTATATCACTCGATTTGTGAAAGGCAAAATCACCGCTGGCGTTAAAAAAATCACCAACTTTGAGTGCCGCGCCACTGACACGGACCTCCTGAATACCGGTTGAGGCGACCAGTTCATCGCTGAATGCATAGGATAAGGCACCGGTTGTGATTGTTTTGTTTGCCGCAGTAAGGACGTCGGCATTGTTAGTCCACATTATCGAGGAGTCTGTTGCCGAGATCTGGATGTCGCTGCCAAGCTGGGCGTAAACTCCGCCTTTTGATTCCAACGCTGTGCCGCTTGCTGATACAACCAGACCAAATGAGGCGTTAGTCACGCCAATGTTATACGTACCGGCGGTCATCGCGACAGTGGCATTGGCTGATATTACATCCAGTTCAACTGAATTCTTCTTAAAGCCGTAATCACCGCTGATGGTAAATACGCCGCCTACGGTCGCATTCAGGTTACTGACACTAACTTCGGAAAGATTGACTGCGGTTGCAAAGGCCCCTGAGGTGTAGGTGTGTGCGCCGCTGCCAACAGTAAAGCCGTCAGTATAGGCGACCCCGGTTGAATTATATTTAACCGTGGCAAGATCGGCACTGATTGAAGCAAAAGCGCCCCCAGTAAGCGCAAATCCGCCTGACGCTTCCATTATGGTGCCGCCGGTTTTGCTGCTGATCAGACCAAAAGTTGCATCAGTGACACCGGCAGTGACACCTGCGACGCTGATATTAGCGGTAACATGTTCACCGGCAATGGCAAATTTGGTCGCATCCGCTGAGAACCACACATCGCCAGCAATAGCTACAGTGGAGGCCAGAGAGAGAGAAATCCCCTGCCCCGCCAGATCCAGACGTTCGCCAAGAGAGCCATCGCCGTCAAATGTGTGCGTGCCGATTGTTATTGCGTCCAATGGATTAGAGAGGTTTACAACCGAAGTGTTCCCCGCCCCCAACCCGTAATCAAGAGCAAATGACATACTGCCGCTGTTGAAGTTTAGCTCGCTCAGATTTGTTACAGATGTCCCGGTTAAAGAACCTTCGGCAACCACCCAACTGCGGGTATCAAGCTGATCAACCGGATCAAACAGCGCCAAACCGAAATCAACGCCGGTAAACGACAGGCCGAACTTATCAACGCTGTCGGGATTTGCGCCAAAGAAACCACTTATGCCTGATCCGCTGACAGTTATGCTGGTAGTACTGACCGTTGTTGCATCACTGAGGGTGTAGCTGTGCGCAGTAGGGTGTTCGATAAAGGTGAACGAGCCTCCGAACTTAAATGAGTCGCCAAGATCCAGACTTCCGGTGAGTGTCACTGAAGTTGGGGCGCTTCCCGTCAGATAGTCGGCATTAAGCAGCATACCAAGGCTGTTATTCTGAGCGGAACCAAGCACATCGCTGACAAAGGAGAAATCATTGCCCTGAATGATCTCGCGGCAAACCAGCTGGATCTTGCCAGTCGTCTGCACCAGCTCGAAATAATAGTCAGAGTTAAAGCCGTACGTTCCGGCCAGATTGGTGAAAATACCGGTTGAAGTGCCGAAGGTTATGATATCGAATGTGTCGCCGACTTTAGGTTTGAAACCATTGAGAAGTGACACCTGCAGAGTGCCGCCGAAATTAGCGGCGCCGACAACATTCAACTGGTCAAAGCCGTCAAGCAAGACCCCCGCGCCGCCATAACCGGCCAGCTCAATTTCAAGAGTAGCGCCCGCAACCTGAAAAAAAGTATCAACATTAATAACGCCCGGTGAGTGTCCCGGTGAAACAACCCCTTCATTCAGCAGCTTCAGATCAGTTACACCGCTCCCTTTGAGGATGGTATCAGTGCCAACGGTGTAGACCGGATTAAGAGGATCAAGAGAGGAGATATTGGAGACATCAATAGTCTGAACCGCTGGAGCAGCGACACTTTTGGCGACAATAGAAGCATCTTTTTGCCAATAGGTTGAACTATCCTGGAGCATCTCCTGAATGGCAGGATGCAATTCCTCTGTTGAGCTGTCCTGGAGATTTTTGAGCAATAAGTCCTGAAGAGTACCACCCAGCAATGGATCCGCCGACAACAATACGCGAGGCTCAAGGCTTTCCAGGCGAAACAGGCTGCCTCTTGACGCTCTGCGAAAGTTATTAGTGGCTTTGCCGGATTTAAGAGCGGTCAGGGTCTGGCTTCTGCTCATGTCGATCTCCTCAGATGAACGGTTTGTTCAAATTTTCAGCTATGGACGCTATGCAACCTAAAAGCAATCAAACCCACCTGGCAAAAAAAGCCAGGTGGGTGCTCATTAGGCGTGATCAGTTAATGCTAAAGCAGACTACTCTCCTGCTGGAACCTCGTTAAACTGATCGCCAAGTTCTGTTGCCTTAGTCAGGTTTTTGTCCTTAAAATTAAGCAGTCGCTCAATTTGTGACAGGGAACTGAGGTGGGAATAAATAACCGGGATGTATTTCTTTTCGCGCATTTCCAGGAATTTTTCATCCGACATGGAATTGAAGCGTTCTTCATTGAGGATGTACGCACCGGTAATATTTCTCATTTCGTTACCGATACGCACCTTCATGTTAAGCGGGGTGAACATGTTTTTAGCAGCGATGTATGAACAGAATTCTTCAGTGAATGCATCCATCTGCTGCAGCTCAGCCAGATAGCGCTTGACGCGGTCCATCAACTCACTCGGCTCACCAGCTTCGTTAAAGAGTGGATTGCCATCCTTTTCGTTTACCAGATCACTCTGCTCGTCGATGCAGACGGTAAAACGCCCTTCTTCATCAGTCTTGGCAAGGGCAAACGGATAGCGGCGGATAATCGCCGGAATGTAGGACGCCTGCCAGGTATCACCCTGAACAAAGAGGTTTTCGCCCTCTTCAAGGCCAAGCAGCACAACCGGTTTGAACTGGTCTTTCGTTTTATCCTCAATAAAAACAATGGGATAAATTGATGCTGCACGGGAAAATTCATGAACCATGACAGAAGCCATATTGACATTTTTGGCAAACTCAAAATTTTCAATTGTTTTGATAAGTTTCTTGCCATGTGCCTGCTGTGTTACCGGTACCATACTTTTAAACATCTTCTACCTCCCGTTGGTGGATGTGGTGGCCATCACTGACACACCTTTTGTGAACTGCTTGGAATCTATTGTTTTTCGACACTGAAGGTGCCAACACAACCGCCGAATGACCAGTTACCGGCAATTGTTGTCGCGGTAACAGTGCTGCTGTCACCCCACGACAGAGCGTTATTTTTCAAGTGCAAACCGGTAGCATCAATTAAAATCAAAGCACCATATATTCTGGACAGGTCAGATGACATGCCCTTCCAGGTTGACGTTGTTTCGGTAATACTCAAGTCGATGTTGCCAGGATTATTAACGCTGCAACTGTCGGTAAATTCACCTACCCAGGAACCTCTCAGGGCAGGTGCGTTCGTTGTCACAGGGATATAACCGGAGTAGTCAGCCTGTGATGTCAGGGTCAGGGTACCGTTCAAAATATTAGTTTCGTTGTAGTAAACGTTGTTCGCGCTGTCGAATCCTGTGCCATAGGTGCCGGTGGTCAGCGTGATAAGACCGGAGACTGTTGTGTAGGAGGGGAGATCAAATGAGAATCCGCCATCAAAAGAGAGGGTGCCGGATGTTGCGGCAGTGCCGGTCATTTTGACGGTGCCATTCAGGATATACGTCAGAGCGGTATCGTTGTTGGTCTCTGTATGGTTCTGAGTGAACTCTGCGCTGGTCAGGCTGGCCAGTGAGCTATCAGAGAGGTCACGCACATATTTTACGCTGCCATTATATGTCAACTTTTTAGTCAGAGTTTTTGTGCTTGCCAGCAACTCCGTCTCGTCAACGGAATCGGTAAAAGTTGCTGTTGTTACTCCGGAATTGTAGCTGTAAGTCCAGGTTGATGTATAGGTTGAGCCTTTAAAATCGCCGTTGACATACGTCTTTGTATAACTGCGCACAACGCTGTTGTTGGCAAAACTCCAGGAGATGGTGATGTTGGCATTCGTTTCAGAAAGGGCAACGGTGATTTTTTTCAGAGTCGCATCGACGGTAACCCCGGCAGATGCCGGGGAGAGGACACTGCTAAAAACAGGAGAGGATGTTTCCAGAAAACTGTTGACGTTTGTGGTGATGAGATCCTTGACTGCATCATCAATAGCCAGGCCAAAAAACATATCAGCGCCCTGAAAGACCACCTTGGTATCAATAAAAGAGGCGACACCAGGAAAGTTTTGCTCCTGACTACCATCTTTTAACGCACTGAAAAGGCTCACGTTGTCTATTGTTTTATAGGGCACTGCCCCGCCGCCACCGCCACCTCCGCAGGCGGGAAACATTAACGGCGCAAGTAGTAGCAAGATACATTTAATAATGCGCTGAAGATGCATTCCCATTTGAAACCTCACTTAGTGCATGAATTATATGTTTCAGAATTCTGAACTAAATTTTTTTATAACAAAATACCGCTGTTTTTACTACTCACAATTACTCACAGATTCCAGTATTTTTCGTATGTTTATATGTACTTGAGTAATGTCTAACGAACCACTATTGGGGCACTAAAGCAGTAGCCTGCAGAGTAAGAGGTCATAATGGGGGAATCGGAGTCACAATGTAGCTCGATTTTTTTACGCAGCCGGTACAAGAGGGTATCAAACGCTCGACTATTTGATTCGTTATAGTCATTGTAAAGATGCAGCAGCAGTTTTTCGCGCCTTACGGTTTCTCCCGGTACGCTAACGAGCAGATCCAGCAGGCAACATTCCTTACCTGTCAGAACAATCCGTACACCATGTGGTGTCACCAGCACACGAATACCCCGTTCCAAAATCCATGGCGATATATTCACCTCTGTCAGCGAAGACGACTCGACACGTCGTTTGTGGCGTGAGCCAAGACTTTTGATTGCCGCTGCCAACTCACGACAATCAATAGGCTTGGCAAGAAACAGGTCGCACCCGGATTGATAACTTGCAATACGGGTATCAATAGAATCATTTGCCGTTATGATAACCAACCCCATGGAAGTATTCGCACGGGCGTACTCTGCCAGGATATGGCCGGATTGATCCGGCAGACCGACATCGATAACAGCTACGGCAAAATCCCGCTTTTTGAGGCTCTCGTAAAAGTCGCGGCCGCTACCTGCAGCTTCAACATAAAAGCCGGTTAAAACAAGATAGTCACAGATACTTTCCCGCAGCATCTGATCATCTTCAACAACAATAACTGAGACCTGGTCATTCATATATTTTCCCTTATACTCACTGAGGCAACCGGACTGTCACTCTAAAACAATCATCTGCCGTGTGACATGCTTCGACAGTTCCTCCATGTTTTTCGATGATCCTGCGTACCAGATAAAGACCAACCCCTGAACCACTGATGCCTTGAGAATTTTTACCTCGGTAATATTTTTTAAACAAATGTTCAATCTCGACGGGTGTGACTGTGGTTTTAATGTTTTCTATAACAAGGACTGCTTCATTTTCTCCAGCATTTATAGTCACTGTTATGGGAGTATTTGGTAAAGAATATTTGGTCGCGTTGTCCAATAAATTCAACAGGGCCGTTTTAAGGAGCCCATGGTCAGCACTAATCATCAAAGCCAGACCATTGCGTGGAGCCAGGCGAAAACGACTACCCCACATTCCTTCTGCATCTGCTACTACCTCCCATACAAACGCCACAATATTGAGTATCTCTCTTTTCAGGACGA
>JAFLLC010000093.1 GCA_019162745.1 Deltaproteobacteria bacterium
GCGAGCGGATTGTCTCTCTGGCCCCCGCCTGGATCTATGACCGTGACTATGCCACGACGCTGCTCTGCGGTCACTTCGGGGCCGCCTCGGCCGAAGCGCTTGGTCTGGATGGTGCGCCGGCCGCTCTGCTGGCCGCCGCTGCGGCCCTTTATTATCTGCGTGAAAACCGGAAGGCGGCGCTGCCGCACATCCGCGACCTTTTGGTCTCGCGGCGCAGCCAGCATCTGGCCCTCGATCCCGCCACCCGCCGCAATCTGGAGATTACCGCGAGCATGGCTGAGGGGAAACGGAGCGGTTCGCTGCTGGGGTGTCTGGACCGTACCGGCACCGCCATGGGTGCCCGCAGGTTAAAACAGTGGCTCAGTTATCCGCTCATTGAGCTGGAGCCGATCAGACAGCGGCTTGGTGCTGTTGAAGAGTTGCTGGAGTCGCCTGATCTGCGCGAAGAGTTGATCGGGTGCTTTAAAAATATTGCCGACCTGGAACGGCTTAATGGCCGCATCGGTATGGCCAGCGCAGGTGGGCGTGATCTTCGGGCGCTGCATGATTCGCTGGTCCATCTCCCTCCACTGCTGGGGCGATTGACTGGGGTGCAGGCGGCCCTTCTGCTGTCGTTGAAGGGCTCAATTGACCCGTTGGATGACATCTGCCAGCTGTTGTCGCGCGGGATTGTAGAATCCCCGCCATTTTCACTTCGGGAAGGCGGAATTATTGCTCCGGCTTATAATGCTGAGCTGGACGAATTGCGTGCAATCAGCAGTGAGGGGAAGGGCTTCATCGCCCGGCTTGAGGCCCAGGAGCGTGCGCGTACCGGCATCTCAACCCTTAAAATTCGTTACAACCGGGTGTTTGGTTATTCGATCGAAGTTACCAAAAGCAACCTGTCCGCCGTGCCGGCAGATTACATCCGTCGTCAGACACTTGCCAACGCCGAGCGCTATGTCACCCTGGAGTTGAAGGACTACGAAGAAAAGGTGCTGGGGGCTGAGGAGCGGATTTGCGGTCTGGAATTCACCCTGTTTCAGGAAATTCGAGAACTGGTGTCTGCTCAGGCCGATCGGATTTCCCGGACGGCCGACGGCCTGGCCGTTCTGGATGTACTCCTCTCGCTGGCAACTGTTGCCGGTGAGCGTAATTACAGCAAACCGCAGGTGGATGATTCGGATGTCATCGATATCCGCGACGGACGTCATCCGGTGATTGAGGCAATGAACCTGGGAGAGCGTTTCGTTCCGAACGACACCCTGCTGGATGCGGAGAGCAACCAGTTGCTGATGATTACCGGCCCCAACATGGCGGGTAAATCTACCTATATGCGTCAGGTCGCTCTGATTACGCTGATGGCTCAGTCCGGCAGTTTCGTCCCCGCCGCTGAGGCGCGCATCGGTATTGCCGATCGGATCTTTACGAGGGTAGGCGCCGGGGATAATCTGGCCCGCGGCCAGTCCACCTTCATGCTGGAGATGATGGAAGCGGCCGGAATCCTCCGCTACGCCACTCCGAGAAGTCTGATTATCATGGACGAGATCGGCCGGGGTACCTCGACCTTTGACGGCGTATCCATCGCCTGGGCGGTTGCGGAGTATATCCATGACACCCCGGCCTGTCGCAGTCGCACCCTCTTCGCCACCCACTACCACGAGCTGACAGAACTGGCGACCACCCGCGAGAGGATCAAAAACTTCACCGTCGCGGTACGGGAATGGAACGATCAGGTCATCTTCCTCCGCACCATCATCCCGGGCGGCGCCTCCCACTCCTACGGCATCCAGGTAGCCCGATTGGCGGGGATGCCGTCCGACGTTATCGAACGGGCCAAGGAAATTCTGCGTAACCTGGAGAACGGCGAATTTGAGGAGGGTGCGCCGCGGCTGGCCAAAAGCAGCAGAAAGCCGCCACGTGAGCCGTCGCCGCAGTTCTCACTGTTTGAAACCAGTGAGGATCAACTGCGACAGCGCCTCAAGAAGCTTAATATTTCCACGCTGACACCGCTTGAGGCGCTCAATCTGCTTGACGAGCTGAAACGGATGGTTTGAGGGTGGATGAGTTAAAAACCGGGTAATTATGATTGGTCTGCATAAAGGGGAAACGATAAATGGGTGTTGAAATCTATGTGGGGCATGTCTCCGGTTCGGTCACGGAGGATGAAGTACAGAAGCTGTTTTCAGTTGTGGGCACGGTTACATCCGTCCACCTGGTGGTCGATCCCGCTTCCGGTGAATCCAGAGGATGCGGGTACGTCAGGATGTCAACTGAAGAAGAAGCGAGAGAAGCGATCGATCTCCTGAATGGGGCCAAACTTGGAGACAGCCTCATCGTTGTAAAAGCGGCTCCACCTAAAAATTTTAAAAAAGCAGGTTCGTCCGGCGGTGGCCGGGGCGGAGGGGAGGGACGTTAGCTCCAATCAGTTGAAACATGCAGAGATTTCTGCTACAAGGGGAACGTTACTTTTTCATACAGACCCAGCTGACACAAAAAACGGCCCCCATGAACAGATTCCTTTACATACTAGCCTGTACCCTCATTTCCTGTCTGCTGACGCCTCTCCCGGCCCTTGCAACCAGGGACAATAAGGTCACCTCCAGTGATCAATCCACTGCTGTTTTTCCACATCTGTCTGTTCTCAATGAGATGAAACACTGGTCTACCCCGGATTCAACAAGGATTTCGCTGGACCTTGACCGGGATGTCGCCTGGGAGGCGCATGAACTCGGCAAGGGCGCTCCCGGCAAACCGGGGCGGGTCTATGTAGACCTGAAACGGACCCGTCTGGGGAAAAACGTCAGGAATATCACCATCGGAGACGGCTTGCTGAAAGGCGCCCGGGTTGGCCAGTACAAGGCTGATGTGGTAAGGGTTGTGCTCGATACCGAAAACATCAAGGAATATAAAATATTTCCTCTGTCCAACCCGGCACGGCTGGTGATTGATGTCCGTGGCGAACGTCCGACGGAGATATCGCGTCTTGAACCGGTGGTCAGTGCTATGCCCGAACGGGTGGTGGTGCCGAAGCTTGAGGTACAGGCCGCTGTTTCAGAAAAATGGTCACGTCCGCACAAAAAGCCGTCTATTTCAAAAATCAGGCGAATTGTCATTGATCCGGGGCACGGAGGTCATGACCCAGGTGCGGTAGGGCCGAGCGGTATTCAGGAAAAGGATGTTGTGCTGGCGATCGGGCTCAGGTTGAGGGAGCTGTTCAGGGAAGAATTGGGAGTGGACGTCGTCATGACACGCTCGACCGATGTTTTCATCCCGCTGGAGGAGCGCACCGCCATTGCCAACAAGGTGGGTGCCGATCTGTTCCTGTCAGTGCACGCCAACGCGGCGCCCAATCACTCTGCTGCCGGAATTGAAACCTATTATCTCAACCTGGCCAAGACCGACAAGGTCGCACAACTGGCTGCCAAGGAGAACGGCACGTCTCTTGATAAGGTCAGCGTGCTGCAGGCGATTCTGTTTGATCTGATGGCAAATTATAAATTGAACGATTCTGCGCATCTGGCTGATGAAGTTCAAAGGTCACTCCATAAAAAAATCCATACCAGCTACAGTGATGTAAAAAATCTGGGGGTCAAGCAGGGTCCTTTTTATGTTCTGATAGGGGCAGCCATGCCCAGTATCCTGGTCGAAACCGCCTTCCTCTCAAACGCCGTTGAAGAATCCCGTCTAAAAGAGTCCGCTTACCAGGTTTTAGCCGCTGAGGGCATCCTTGATGGCGTCCGCAGATATATTACCAGCCTGAAGTAGCCTGATCCTGTTTTTTCTCTATCGCTAATGCCCGGCAATAGCAGCGGCAATGGTCACGCGCAATGTTGTCTCAGCGGTTTCAGTCTGCGACAGGTAGATTGAGTTTACCGCTACCAGCAGCGTATTGAGCTTGTCAAGGTCCACCACGCTTATTCCGGAAAGAAGGGATTCTGATCCGATCAGATTGCGGGGGCAGCAGTCGCTGTTGCGCTGGCCGTTTGCGGTATAAATGATCGGGAGTCCGTGGGTTCGGCAGATGATCGGGCGGGCTTCATATAACAGGCAGCGGTGATTAAAAAGGAGCGGACAACATTCATCTTCGGCATGTTCTGAAACATGCCGGCGGATTTTCTCTGCTTGTTTAGATGGAAGGCTTTTGAGCGTTTCCCTCATCGCCGAGGCTTCTACAGGAAAAATCGTAATGGGAATGCAGCAGGAACTGCAGCCTGCCGAGCAGGTTATCTGATCCCCCAGTGTCGCTGCAATCGTGTTGCAGAGCGCATCGACTCTGGCGGTCAGCTGTTTGTAGTTATCGAGAAAGTGCATCATGGAAGTAATAGAGCCTACCGAACGAACCTGCGGATCAATTCCCTTCGCTCTGCGCTTTAAGCGCCTCCATCTGGTAATACGCTCTCAGAGCATCGGTGATTTCAGCGATATCGCCGGTCATAATCGAGTCGAGACGGTACAGCGTCAGGCCGATGCGGTGATCGGTCATCCGCCCCTGCGGGAAGTTGTAGGTGCGGATACGTTCGCTCCGGTCGCCGGAGCCGACCTGCTGTTTACGGTCTGCTGCCAGTTTGTCATCCTGTGCCTGCTGGATGGTGGCGAGGATGCGTGTTTTAAGAACCTTCATCGCTGTGGCGCGGTTTTTTATCTGGCTCCGCTCTTCCTGACAGGCGACAACCGTGCCGGTCGGAAGGTGGGTGATGCGTACAGCGGAGTCGGTGGTGTTGACGTGCTGGCCGCCGGCGCCGGAAGAGCGGTACACATCTATCTTCAGATCATCGGTGCGGATATCGATGTCAACATCTTCTGCTTCCGGCATGATTGCAACGGTACAGGCACTCGTGTGGATACGCCCTTGGGCCTCGGTCTCCGGTACGCGCTGAACGCGATGGGTGCCGGACTCGTACTTGAGTTTGGCGAAGACCCCTGTGCCTTCGACGGAGGCGATGATCTCTTTATAACCGCCCCGTTCGGATTCAGATGCAGAGATGATCTCAACCTTCCAGCGGTTGGTATCGGCGTAGCGCGAATACATGCGGAAGAGGTCGCCGGCGAAAAGGGCTGACTCGTCTCCGCCGGTACCGGCCCGAATCTCCAGAATGACGCTTTTGTCGTCATTGGGGTCCTTGGGGAGCAGCAGCAGCCGGATATCGGCATCAAGCTGCTCCTTTTCAGCCTCCAGTACCTTCAGCTCATCTTCAGCCATCTCTTTCATGTCCGGGTCGGCTAGTAATTCCTGATTGTCAGAAATATCGCCCAGCACTTTCCGATAGCGGCGATAGGCCGCTACCAGTTCACTCAGATCGGAATGCTCACGGGAGAACTTGCGGAACTCCGGTTGGTTGGAGATGACGATCGGGTCTGACAGCAGCGCTTCAAGTTCCTGATAGCGTCTTTCCAACTCTTCTATTTTGTCCATCATCATACGTTGTAATCCATCGCCGATTGGCAGTCGTTCTTTTAAATAATCTTGTTAAGCGGGTATTCGATAATTCCCTCGGCACCCATTTCGAGAAGCTCCGGTACAACTCTGCGCACCTCTTTTTCAGAGAGAATACTCTCAATGGAAAGCCAGTCTGAATTGTAGAGGTGAGATATCGTTGGGTTTTTGAGGCTTGGAAGCATCCGGGTGATTTCATCAATCTTGTCTGCCGGAGCATTCATCTTCAGGCCGACCATACCTTCAGCGGCCAGTGATGACTTCAGCAGTGTCGCGATCTGGTTAATCTTCGCTCGTTTCCAGGGATCGGCCCAGGCCGATTTGCTTGCCAGCAGGACCGGCACCGACTCCATCAGTTCACAGACGATACGCAGTCCATTGGCTTTTATCGTTGAGCCGGTTTCAGTCACTTCAACGATGGCGTCGCAAAGTCCGTCAACTACTTTGGCCTCTGTGGCGCCCCAGGAAAACTCTACGTTGACCGGGATGTTGCGTTCGGCAAAATAGCGCTTGGTAAAACCGACCAGTTCGGTGGAAATGGTGGCACCGCTAAGGTCTTCAGGTTTCTGTACCTTTGAATCGCAGTTAACCACCAGCACCCAGCGGGCCGGGCGCCTGGAAACCTTGGAATACACCATTTCGCAGACTTCAACGACATCGGAGTCGTTTTCCCGAACCCAATCCCGGCCGGCAATACCGGCATCAATGGTCTCGCGTTCAACGTATCTGGCCATCTCCTGCGGGCGGATCAGTTTGCAGTTCATTTCAGTATCATCAACCCCCGGAAAATAGCTGCGGGAGGAGATGCTGATCTGCCAGCCGGCCTTTTTAAAAAGGCCAACGGTTGCGTCTTCGAGGCTCCCTTTGGGGATGCCGAAATTTAAAATATTAGACATAGCATCTCTCTTTCTACGTTACGCTTTTTTATAGACTTCGTTCGGATCGAACAGCGGTTTGGAGTGCTCCACCCACTGGCCATTTTCCCATCTGACATAAAAGCAGCTGCGGTTGCCGGTGTGGCAGGCGGCCAGACCGTTTTGCTTCACCTTGATGACGACCGTATCGGCATCACAGTCGGTCAGTACTTCCATTACCTCTTGAGTATTACCGGACTCCTCACCCTTCATCCAGTACTTATTGCGGGTGCGGCTGAAGAACCAGGTCTTGCCGTCCTTTAAGGTCAAATCAAGGGTCTTCCTGTCCATAAAGGCGACCATCAGGATCTCGCCATTCTGGTAGTCCTGAATAACGGCCGGAATCAGCCCCCCCATTTTGTCAAAATCGATCTGAATCACGCTATCTCTCCTCGTGTGGTGATGTAATGAAAAAACGCCCAGAAAATTTCAGGGCGTTTTGGAGAATGGTGGCGGTGCAGAGATTTAAACCCCGAAAAGTTCATACTGCATTAAATAGCCAACATATTGAAACGTAACGCTTTTCACCAAGGTTTCTTGATATGAACCCCAAACTGGTGTACCGGCTGGTGTACTAAAAGTGTACTACCCTGATGGGAACGAATAGTAAACGAAAAATTTGCATATGAACAGCGGAAAAGTGTTCAGAGTTTAAGTGATAAAAAGAGATTTGAATTAGAGACTCTTGTAGAGCAAGATTTTTGAACTTAACATCCAAGCGATCCATGTCGGACTACGCAGCTATTTTTCCTCATCTCCTACCTGAGCCATCATCTCAGCATTTGGGAAATCTGGGATTATCATCCCAAACTTTAATCCCATACCGTTTAGAAGATCTTTCATTTCGGTCAGTGAATTTCTACCGAAGTTCTTTGTTTTCAGCATTTCGGATTCCGATTTTATTACCAACTCGCCAATAACCTTGATTCCAGCGTTTTTCAGCGCATTGCCAGACCGGACCAACAGCTCGAAGTCGGTGACACTGCGATAGAGGTATTCATCTAAGTTAGTATTCGTTTCTGGAAGATCTTCATCTATAGCCTGTACGTAGTCCTCATCAAAGTTAACTAAAATCGTCAACTGTTCCTTTAGGATTTTAGCCGCATACTCAATTGAATCTTCAGGCGTTACACAGCCGTCTGTCCAGACCTCAAGAGTCAGTTTGTCATAATCAAACTACTGCAGTGATACCTTCCAGTTCCTGAACCTTCAGTTTGTAAGGCATGATATGTGGATTTAGTCGTCCCGTGGCGATGCAGGGTCTTAAAGTTCTACGGTTTTTCCATAGCGGTGCCGTTCACCTTCCGAAGTACCTTAGAAACATGGACGCCGCACTGTTCTATTCCCTGACTTATGATAGTCTCGGTAAGAACACGAAAACAAAGCTGACTCTACCTAAAAGGCAAAGTCTACTCTACATCCACGCATTTGATACCATCCGGTCTCCAGCTTGGCGGTATCACGTGCGAACCCGCTATCTCTTTCCCCGGCAACAGAGTCCCGTATGTGACTGACATCCTACCGAAGCGATCATTGAGCGTATCCATAGCCTGAGTCGCAAAGAGCTTCTTCCGTTCATCCTCGAAAAGTGGTAACTGCTCTGCCTGGTGTTTGAGGTTGCTCAAGCTGATTCCCAACAACCGTACAGGTTGCTCCAGTTCGACAGTTTCCAGGATACCGAGAGCAGCGCGATAGATTTCGTCGCTCTGGTTGATATAGTTCTTCAATGTGGTCTGTTTACCCCACGATGAAAAGAAATCTGCGTAACGCACGTACAGATGGATTGTTTTGCCACTGACGCTGTAGCGTCTGGCTCGACTACCGACCATCTCGCTGAGCTGGAGCAGAAACCGTCGTATCTCCACCGGATCAGAAATATCCCGATCCAAGGTACTTGAATGTCCGACGCTTTTGACATCACCTTCTTCAGCAAACTGGACTACCGGCGAGTGGTCTATGCCCTGTCCCATCAGCTTTAATCGCTTGCCAATGATCCAAATTTGCGGGTCAAACGTGCCTCGTCACAGCGCCCCAACTCACCGCAAGTATAAATTGATAGCATATTGAGATGCCGCTGCATTTTTTTACCTACGCCGCAAAGCTCTTGAATTGGCATGAGCTCCAGTGTACGTGCAACGTTCTCTGGAGCTATCACGGTTAACTTCGTCAGGTTTATGCATGTCCGAAGCAAGCTTCGCAAGAAGCTTGTTTGGGGCAATGCCGATTGAGACGGTTATATCGAATTGGTACTTGATACGGGCTTTTATCAGATACGCAATGTTCTCTGCGTTGCCGAAGATTGATAGTGAATGAGTGACGTCCAGCCAGCTTTCGTCAATGCTGAATGCCTCGACTTCCGGGGTGTAATCGCGGAAGATCTCGTTCATTTTTGTGGAAGTGTGCTGGTATTTTTTGTTATCGCCAACCACAATTATCAGTTCCGGACAGTGTCGTTTGCCTTCCCAGATTGCCATACCAGTTTTAACGCCTTTGGCCCTGGCTTCATAGGAACTGGTCGTAATAACAGTCCTGCCGTGACCTCCTACTACGGCAATCGGTTTACCGCGTAACTCCGGGTTCGCAGCTTGCTCGACTGATGCAAAAAACGCATTGGCGTCTATATGTAGAATAGTACGGGTTTCCACTCAATAACCTTCTATGTGGCTTAGTTCCCATGTGTGATCGGATGTATTATAAGTCAATTCGTACAGACCACCTTCATCGCGCACTGAGAAGTGCAGACGCTTAGCACTTCCTTTCAAATCAGTCCAAGTATAGGTTGTCTCTATGATAGCATGTTTTCGGTTGTGCCAGTCAAACCAGACGGGCTTAATCGAATGACCGGGGCCAAAAACAACTGCCACCCGTATGGGCTCTTTTATTCGCACAACTCACCCCAAATCGCGGTAAACGCCGACCACTTTACCGATGATGGTGACGTCGTTGGAGCCTTCCGGAATGATGATCGGGGCCATGCTTGTATTCTCGGGTTGCAGACGGATCTTACCTTTCTCGCGGAAGAACCGCTTCAAGGTTGCTTCACCTTCGACCATCGCAACAACAATGTCCTGGTTATCGGCTGATGGTTGAGGACGGACAAGTACCAAATCTTTCTCGCAGATACTGGCGTTGATCATGGAGTCTCCTCGAACGCGAAGAAAAAACTTACCACCATGCAGTAAAGAGCGATCGACTGAAATGTAACCAGTAATATCTTCCAAAGCCGGAGCAAGCGAACCAGCTTGCACGGTACCGGCAACGGGTATCGAGGCCGAGTCAGTGGTAGGAGTTGTCAGTGCAATGCCTCTGGAGCTCGAATCTCGCTTGATGTAACCTTTTTTCTCCAGAGCGTCCAGATGTCGAGTCGCGGATACCTTTCCAGACACACCGAGATGTGCACAGATCTCACGAAGTGTTGGCGGGTACCCATCGTTATCAATATGTGACTGAATGTAATCCAGAACTTGTTTCTGACGATCTGTAGGCAGAGACATCCGTCCTCCGATAGTTGTTAAAAGTAATACGTTGACGAGCGTCAACTATAACGAGGGGATGTATGGATGTCAAGAGGGGCTTTCTAACGAACGTTGACCACAACGAATATTCATGGTAACAATTCGCCTCTATTTTTAAGGGGGCAACTATGACGTTGTTGGAAAGTGATCTGCTGGCAGCGATAAAAGCACTTCTTGAATCATCACAGACAATGACAGGCGGAAACAGTTTCACCGCTGAAGATATGGTTCGTTATCAAAATGCTGTTGACTGGGCTAAACGAGTGATTATTAGCGCGGAAAACGGCACAAACTAAAAAGGAGAAACATCATGACAAAAGCAGAATTTGTAGCAGCAGTAGCAGAGGAACTGGACGTGCCAAAAACCGTAGCAGCAGAGACCGTTGATGCGTTTATCTCGGTAACTACAAAGTTATTGAAAGCCGGTGACAAGATCACTTTCCCCGGATTCGGTACATTTGGTGTTTCAGAGCGAGCAGCGCGTAAAGGCCGTAATCCGCAGACAGGCGCAGAGATTCAAATCGCGGCTTCTAAAAGCGGCAAATTTACGGCTGGCAAGGATCTGAAAGGCTTGTAAATCACGAACGCTAAATTTCCAGTTTCAGATATAGAGAAGGCTGCTCAACCCGCCCAACCGTAACGCTCTTTAGCGTTTGCCGGTTCCTGGCCTGCGTTGAGCAGTCTTTTTGTCTTGTTTAGCCCAATATGTTGATTCAGTGGGTATTCCGGCTGAAGCCGACCACCGTTCCGGCAGGATGCCGACCGGCAATC
>JAFLLC010000129.1 GCA_019162745.1 Deltaproteobacteria bacterium
ACACCCTCCCTCATTTCAGGGGGGATAATAAGTTCGAGAAAATTAGCTCCAACGGCTTCTTCCGCACTGTAACCATACAGCATCTCTGACGCCCGGTTCCAAAAAAACACTGCGCCATCGAGAGTATATCCCTGCACTGCTACATTCGGTACATTTTCCATCACCGAGCGGAAGCGTTCCTCGCTTTCTATTAGCGCTTTTTCCGTTTTTTTGCGTTCAGAGACGTCCAACAATTTAGCTATTTCCTGCTGTTTACGCTCTGCAATCTCCATCTCCAGCACTTCATTTGTCTGCTGCAGTTTATCATTTGCCTCGGAGAGCTGAGCAGTCCGTTCAGTAATCAACTCTTCCAGGCGCCGATTACGCTCCTCCAGATCTTTCAGTGGATAGATTTCGTCATCACCGGCAACTCCAAAAGATACAGAGATACTGCTGTGTGAAATTTTCCAACCGGTAGGTTCGTTGCGGAAAATAAGCACCAGGCGGGCTGTTTTCCGTGACAGGACATGTTCTTTAATTGGCAGATGGATGATAAAGGTGCTTGTTGCGACTGCGATCGTATCAGCAAGCAGTTGGATGGCCAGGTCCTTGAGTTCTATATTGATTGGATCTTTGACCTGGGCAAAATCCTGACGGGTAATCGCGATCCATGCTTCCCTGTCTTTAACCAGAAAGTCTCCGCTTCCGGTAATACCGGTAAAGTCCTCGCTGAAATAACTGGTGAGCAGATCATCACGGAGTGAATACATCCGTATGTAGTTGTCAAACAGTTGTCGAATTTTCTGGTAGTCGCTTGCATCCATTGAGACGTAACCTCTCTATCTGCAAAACACATTTTATCGAGTATATTGACTGGGAAAATATCGTGAATACCGATGGATATTGGAATCAACTTAAAAACAATCATACTTGTTTCTCAGGTGCTGTCAAATAGTAATGTCATAACAGCATAGTCAGTAAACATTATGTCTAGGTTAATATATTCTGCGATTAAGAACCACAGATGAGCCAGGCAGTTTTTTGGCCGCCTTTTTGACATCGGTGGAGATCGAGGCCAACTGGGCGTATGAATTGACCGGCGTCAAAATGGTGTTAACGATGCCGATAGAAATTGAGAGCAACCCGAATGTTTCCTGCTCTCCCTTGCGGTTTAGAGCGCTGTAACACCCTGCAGAAAAATCCTTTTCTCCATGGAGCACCGGTAAATGCTCTTCAAGTGCCTTGATGACCTGCGCTGCAACATGCTCTGCCTGATGTGGGCCGCTGATAACAATAAAGTCGTCTCCACCGATATGGCCGCAAAAACATGAACATCCTGCGGACGACTCCCGGATCACTCCTGAGATCACCTCACCGACGGTTTTAATGACCACATCCCCCCGCTGAAAACCGTAGTAATCGTTGAAGGGCTTGAAGTTGTCTATGTCTATGTAGGCGATGTCGAAACCTTCTTTTGTCAGCAGTCGCTCGTTTATCTCATGCTGGATACGCTCGTTACCCGGCAGTCCGGTCAACGGATTAGCGCCTTTTGCCAGAGTCAGGTTGACTTCGGTAATTGCATTGAACAGCTTGTTCATGTTGACAATACCGGAATATTCTCCTCTGGTACTAATACAGATATTATCCATGCGAGTGAGAATCCGGCTCGATTCCTGGATTAACCTGGCAGCCTCCTCGATAGTGACAGAGCTTTCCAGGGTCAGTTCCACCGGTACCATCAGGTCGCGTATTTTTTTCGAGTGATTGATCTGAAAGCCGAAACCGTTGCGACCGATCACATGTTCCTCAATAAATGTTGACCGGTTGATAATACCGACTACCCTGCCATGTTCGACAACCGGCAGCACCAGCAAATGGCTGTCACTCTGGAACCGGTTCAGCACGGTCGGGAGCTTGTCTCCAGGGAGAACAGGCTCTGGATTAACGGCAATATCACCAATAAACTCAGCACGGTTGTCAACTTTTATCTGTGTTCCCTCCGGCAGTTTGGCAAACTCGTAATAGTGCGGCTTGACGTTTGGAGGTATCAACGGCATCAACTCCGTTCTGGCATCGACAGAAGTAATTGGGGGGGTATATTGTTTTTTACTTTCCTGTCTCCAGATGCCGGTCAACTGGTTACCCTGCATAATCCCCTCCTCTATGCGGCCGTCATTATGGGTGTAACTGCCTGAGACCTTTTCGCCATCTGTAACGAGTAATAGGTTTCCGTAATTTGTCCTGTAGCTCATGACGCCACTTTTCTGCACACCACCTTCAAGCTCTCCGTTCCAGGCGTTGTTCCAGCCGGGCTGGTCCTGGTAGCTCCAGACCCCCTCAAAAGAGGAGAGGTCTGAAGTGAACAGCCAGGTAAATGTTCCGGAAACAGCAACATCGCTTTTGCCGGTTCTCAGAAAATATTCAAAATGATGGGGCACCAGCGGCTTGGAGAAAAAATATCCCTGCGCCTGCTGACATTTGCGCTGACGCAGAAATTCGAGCTGTTCAAGTGTTTCTACCCCCTCGGCAATCACATTCAGCTTGAGCGCGCAAGCAATGGCAATAATTGCGTCCACGATCGCGGCATCATCAGGGTCGGTAATGATGTCGCGGACAAATGACTGGTCAATTTTTATAGTGTCAATCGGAAGATTTTTAAGATATGAAAGCGATGAGTAACCGGTACCAAAATCATCAACCGAGATGCTGACACCCAGCTCTTTAAGTCGAAGCAGCTTGAGGACCGATTCGCTGGCCTCTCCAATCAGCGCACTTTCCGTCAACTCCAGTTCAAGATAGTGCGGATCAAGTCCGGTTTCGGCAAGCGTCGCCATGACCAGCGGTACGAACGCCTTGTCATGCAGCTGCCGTGGCGAGAGATTTACGGCAACTTTAAGCTTCGGCAATCCGGCATCCTGCCAGGCTTTGTTCTGCCGACAGGCCTCTTTTAACACAATTGCCCCCAGCCTTACGATCAGACCATTTTCTTCTGTCACAGGTATAAACCTGGCAGGCGGGATAATGCCGTGGCCCGGCCTGTTCCAGCGCACAAGCGCTTCCATACCGGTAATATCCCTGCCGTTGATATCCATCTGAGGTTGGTAGCAGAGATAAAATTCGCCATCATCCATAGCGCGCCGAAGCCCGGTTTCAATGCTGAGACGCTCAACAGCCTTATTATTGAGCGCCTCGGAATAATACTGGAATACTTCTCCGCTCTGGCGAGCCTGATTCATCGCCGCATGGGCATTTTGAAGAAGCAATTCACTTGTCACACCGTCAGCGGGAAAACAGGCGATACCGAAACAGGCAGGAATTATTGTTTCATCTGTTCCCTGGCGGAGCGGTTCAGTGAAGACTCTTTGGAGTTTGATCAAGATTGTGGCGACATCCCCCTCCCGTACCGTTCCACCAAGCACAACGACGAATTCATCACGATGAATGCGGGCGACCGTGTCGTACTGACGCACCGACGAAACCAGGCGTTCTGCAATAACGCATACCGCCTCACAACAACCCCTATGCCCGCGTGCATCAACCACAGCCTTGTATCCGATCAGACTGATGTAGATGACAGCGGTGTTATTGCTCTTGCGGCTGTTGAAGGCGATGACCTGATTCAGCCGGTCCAGCAACATGTTGTGGTTGGGGAGGCCGGTCATACTGTCGTAATAGGCCAGTTTTTTAACCTCCTGCACGGCAAGGTGTGACGCTTCCTCCGATGAGCGGAGTTGCCGGGCATAAGAGCGGATCAACAGATACAGCGCCGCTGCGGTTGTCAGGACAAACAGAATCCCCTTAAAGATGGCGATATATTCAAACTGGCGGATATCCTTTACAAACCAGCCGGCAGCCTTATCGGAGAACAGTATCCATACTATACCGACAAAAGAATACAGCAGCACAATCCTGGCAACGGAAAGCTTTTTGTCAAGCGGCACTATATTCTTTTCGGGCGCTGACATAGGCACTACCTTCAATAAGGAGCTGTAAAACAATACGTAGAACAAATCTCCGTTCGTGGTGAGCTTGTTGAACCATGTGCAGCAACCCTTCGACAAGCTCAGGGCGAACGGATTATGCACCCGTAATTGTGGCAGCTCCTAATTATTACGGAGGGGAGGAACATGGTGATAAAATATTGATTACAACGGGGATATTACACTGAGTAATAGGGATGTGACGTTACAATTGGGCAACAAATTGTGACGGTTTTGTGTTCTGACGGGGGTCATGATGTCGTAAAGGAAACAGTGGTGTCAAAGGCCTTTTCAAACAGGTCTTTCTTGGCATTGGCGCCAAACATCTCAACAGAAATATCTTCCGTAGCCGTCAGCTGAAATATCATGGCTGTTTCACTGATAAGGCAGGAAACCTCCTGAACAAGACCATTCCGGCGCCGGTCGAGCCCGTCTGCCAGGCGCAGGATGCCGCCCAAGCGCGCTACTGCAATCTGGTCCTTTTCCTTCAGGCTTTGAAAGGCGACATGTTTTCGTTTGGGGAGCGACTTTCGATGATAGCGTGCAATTTGCGCAATCAATTCCCGTTCGCGCGGGGTGAAACCGAACAGTTCGGCGTGGCGGATCAGGTGATAGGAATGTTTGTGATGACTGCCGTAACTGATAAAGTAGCCGCTATCGTGGAGAATGGCCGCCGCCTCCAGGAGTTTCCTCTCTGATGCCTTTAACCCGTAGGGAAGCGCCAGGACATCAAAAACAGTGAGGGCTATACCTGCAACATGCGTAGCATGCTGCTCGTCAACATGACAGGAAACGGCAAAATCCTTAACCGCATCCCGCCATGTCGGAGCGGTACGACTCCCGGCTGCAAACCCCAACCGTTTGACCGCCTTTATCAGCAACCCCTCGCGGATGCCGCGTTCATTGACCAGTACCCTGTTCGCTTCAAAAAAGCGCATCAGCTCATCGATCACCACGACTCCGGCCACGATGATATCGGCCCGGTCCTGGTTTAGCCCCGGTACCGTACGACGCTCTTTAAGATCCCTGTGTATCAGCATCGCGAGGAGGTGCACGACCTCTGCGCGGAGCACCTCGGACCCATGTATGGAGACGTAGTTATCCTTGCGCATCTGCATGGCCATGCAGCCGATCGCAGTCAGGGTTCCACCCGAGCCGATCAGTGAATCAACGGAAATTTTTTTACCGGTGAAGGTCCGTTTAAGGCTGTCTCTGATATGACGCTGAAGCATGCGCAGTTCACCCTCGGCAATCGGGTCGGTGATCAGAAAACTGTCCGTCATGACAACCGCACCCAGGTCAAGGGAGTAAAATTCTTCCACATGGTTTCCGTACGCGGTGATGATCTCGACACTTCCGCCGCCGATATCGACCATGGCATACCGTTTCCCGTACATGTCGAAGTTGGCCAGGGCGGATGCTGCCGTCAATTCGGCTTCTTCTTCACCGGAAATGACCTTGATATCGTGCCCCAGTTCCTTGGACAGCGTTGCAATCAGCTCCTTGCCGTTTGTTGCGGTTCTGACGGCACTCGTGGCAACCGCCTCAACCGCTTCGACATTCAGCCCGATAACAAGCATTTTAAAACGTCTGATGGCTTCAAGTGCGCGATTGGCGGCCGCCTCGGAGATCACCCCGGTCTTAGCCAGCCCTTCACCGAGACGCACCGTTGCCTTCTCGTCATCCAGTATTTTGAACGTGCCTTCCTGGGAAGCCTCGGCGATGATGCAGCGAATGGAATTGGTACCGATGTCTATGGCGGCGATGCGCGGCTTTTTCATGTGGCCTCTGTTTTTAATCATCCTGGTGTTGGTGGTATCGGTCAAGGCTGCTCTTGAGGGAATGCCTTTTTGAATGAGGTTGTCCTTTTTTTGCCGGGGACAAGATAGCAGAGAAAAGCTGCCGGTTTGTCAGCGGCATCCGGATCAAGTTTTAACGTCACGCAGGCCCCTTTTTTCAGAGAAACCTCGCCATCCTCACGACCAAGTAACGAAGCGACCAATGAACCAAGCTGCGGCTCATGCCCAACCAGCAGAACCCGTTTGGAATTCCCGCACCCCTTCAGGTGCGTAACCAGCGTGCCAATATCGGCTCCCGGCAGCAGAAGCTCACTTGTGACAACAACATTTCTGCGGCAGGCCTTTTCAGCCATGATCTCGGCCGTCTGTACCGCGCGGGTCAGCGGACTGGTTATCGTCAGTCGCGGTTTGGGGCCGTACCTGGCGATCGATGAGCTCATTTTTTTAGCAGCAACCCTCCCTTTTTCGGTTAGATACCGCCACTCATCCTGCAGTGTATCGCTACCTTCCACCGCCTCTGCATGCCGCATAATATACAAGATCATGGTATCCTCCGGATAGTAGAGTCGCATTGGTCGTCCATTATAGACCTGATCGTGCTTAATGCAACAGTTGTAGAAAAATTTTACCTGATTGTAACATTCCAGCGCGCCGGTAAAAACCTGTGAAATACCACCATATCACACCCAATCTTATTCAGGTTTTAGGCTTCTCCCAACCAGTTACTGTCGCTACTGCTGCCGATAAACAACAGACAGAGCAGACCTCTTTTCTCGGCCTGCGTGGCTCCATCTGTTTGTTTTCTCAGGCTGTAAACCGAAATTTGAAAAAAATTGTAAATATGGTTGACATGGCAAATGGAGCATGCTATTAAACTACCTATCATTACTGTAGGTTATTGATTTTGCTGTGTTGTGTAAATGAGGAAAAAACCCTCATAACTTGAAGGTCAGAGGTCGAATCCTCTCCCCGCAACCAAAAATTATCGCCCCTTCGGTATAACAGACCTGAGGGGCGTTTTCAAATGGCGGTGTAGCTCAGTTGGCTAGAGCAAGCGACTCATATTCGCTAGGTCCGGAGTTCAAATCTCTGCACCGCCACCAATTGTCGTAAACGGCTAATCATTCCATATGGTTAGCCGTTTTCCGTTTTTCACTGACCCTAAACCGGTACACCGGTAGTACACCGGGAGGGTTTATGTCAGATTACCTGCTTCAGACGCCTGCTTGTTTTTACTTCAGAATGAAGGTTCCCCAAGAGTTACGTTCTGTGCTACAAAAGCGCGAGATCAAAAAATCACTAAAAACCGAGAACAAACAGCGGGCTTCGCGATTGGCAGCAATCTACGCTATTCGCTGTCAGGACATGTTTGATGCGTTGAAAGGAAGGGACATGACAAAGTTCCCATTCACAACTATTTGCGTAGACGAAGCTCAACCTTTCGCAGATGGAACATATCGGCTTAGATATTCAACTGACCCACGCTTTCCGGAAGCGGAAGAACGAGCGGTAAATCAAATTATCGACCGGCTAGAGACTCAAGCAGCCGCTTTGAAAGCTGCATCGAGTCCTGCGTCTGCCGAACTGGCTCCTACTCCTGCCCCTGCCCCACAGAAAGTTTCTTCGCCCGGCGATATACGGTTATCAGAAGCCATACGCGTATATTCCACCACAATTGGCTACACTTGGAAAGACCGCTACAAAAGATCAATAATGCTCACTTTTGATATTCTGATCGAGATAATCGGTGATAAAATGGTCTCTGAGATTACCGATACCGATGGGGTTACATATTTTGACACTCTGCAAAAAATTCCTACCCATCGTAGCAACACCGAAGCTCTTAAAGACCAACCTCTTTTAAAAATTCTGACGGATGACCCAGAAAAAGCATTTAAAAGACGTACCGTGAACCGACATATAGTGTGTGTTACATCTTTATTCAACTGGATGCGTGGTAGATATCCAGGTGTGACGTATAACCCTTTTGAAGCGCATAAAGTCGCTCGTTCGTCCTTACCTACCGCTGACCGGGATAAATTTGATGATGAAGAGTTAACACGGCTGTTCAATGATACCGTTTTTACAGAATTAGACTTTGATGCACCGTCAGATTATTGGTTGCCATTGATTGGTCTGTATACTGGAATGCGCGAAAATGAAATTTCACAACTTGACGTTGCTGACATCACATGCATCCACGGTGTTTGGATGTTCCATGTCACAAATGATGCAGGGAAGCCACTTAAAACCAAAGATCAGAAAAAAAGTGTAAAATCTCTAGCGAGTAAAAGATATGTTCCGATTCATCTGGAACTTTTCAGTTTCGGCCTGGAAGCACTAATTGCTGCACGGAAAAGTGAAGGTGAGATACGGTTGTTTCCAGAATTGCCTTATAAAAACGGGAGTTTTTCATATAAGGCGTCAAAAGATTTCAAAAGGATGCGCAGGCGACATGGACTCGGACTTGGCAAAGATTTTCATAGTTTCCGTCATACGGTAGCTACAGCGCTCGACCGAGCGGGGTTAAAGGAACGACAAATAGGGTTACTTCTTGGTCATAGCACTGGCGAAAAGACCACCGGCATAGTCTACATTAAACCTGAGGAAGCTATTGAAAAAGGTGAATTAATGTCGAGGTTGGATGTTCATCATTTGGTACCGAATGTTAAATCGTATATTCATCGGGAGACAAGAAAAGTCAAAAGTAATGCTCATCGGCCGAAAAGTTCTAAGAATATTCGGCTTTCTGATGCGGAAGAGATTGTTGCTTATACTGCCAAGGCGGGTGGCCAGGCAGAAGAGTCATTTAAAATCACTTTGTCGGAACCAAGACCGTCCGTTATCCTCCGGAAACGAACTCAGGAGAATGCTACTGAAGATATTCACGAAGGCATCTTCCGGAACTCACTGGCGGCTGCAAGAAATCATTGAAGCCTTAGGACATAGACTACTATCAAACAAAAACGGAGATCCCTTCTGTACTTCAGGGATCTCCGTTTTTGTTCTTGATGCTTGATTCAGTATTACAATTTAATTGTTCGTCTTATGTGAACCGCAGAACCTGATCCATCATCTTCAACAAACCTGGCCATCTCTGCTTCAAGCTCAGCTAGTCCGCTCACCATGCTAGGCCGCTGGCACCCCAGACCTATTTCGATTGAATCAAGATACTGAAGCAAACGAATGAAAAGGTCGTCAGAGATGATTATAGTGCGACTCTCCTCCTCTGAACATTCCGAGGCTCTTGACAGGAGTACCCGGCAATCAGTTACAAAATCGATCATTTTCTCGATAAAAGCTTGAAACTCCTCATTTTCTTCAGTGAGTTCAGTGGCTAAACTGTGTAAAATCTTGATGTCACGTTCGAGCTGTGAAACCCGTTTAAACTGGAAAACGTCCATAGTTTTCCTCCTTTAGTACATGTCGATAGTTTCCTTGAATGAAAATAGAGGCGATAGCCTAGTCGTAGTTAAAAATAGGCGTCCGATTCCAGCGGGTGGACGTCTGTGTGCCATTCTATTTCGCCCGGCTGCTGGGCTTACCATCTGCTTTTGATGGTGTAGCTGATGCACCTGGTTCCGGGTTGAACACGCCTTTTAAGACGTTATAAGCCGTCGCCATTGAGATGACACGCATATCCGGGTTTGTTGTCTGCTCATAGACCATAAATCCGGCAAACGACATCATGATGCCAAACGACATCTCACGGTTGTCCACAAAATGTAGCTTTCTCTGATCATCCGTTGGCCTGAATGAAGGGTCTTTCGCCAGTTCATAAACCAGATCACTGTCGTGGACGCAGGATCTTTCCGCGAACAGCCGCTCAAAATCGAGCTGGTTCAACTTCATTGCAGTTGTGTAGATGAACCTGTAAAGGGCGAAATGAAAGTGGCTCGCTGTTTCCAGCACTTCATAAATTGGTGATGGTGTAGTTCCTTGTGCTGAAGGCAAATCATTTGGTTCGAGGTAATCTTCTGCCAGCTGTGCAAAGGTTCGATAATAATCACGGCTTAGTCCAAGCTGAACCCATGCGTCGGCGCGTTCCATTGGGAAACTTTCGTCGCGTGCAAGCTTCCTGGTAACAAGCTCACAGACTTTTGCTTTCACTACGATGGTTTTATCAGCGCTGCTATCATACATCTGAGTGAATATGTTTATCTCCGTCGCTGTCAGTAAATCGGCAAGATTTTTCCGTTTCTCCACTTCCATGCCGCCTGCTTGCAGATCGGTCAGGGTTACTACCTCTTCGACGGTTTGATAGCGGCCAACTCTGAGGTGCATCGGGTTGTACTGTAGTGCTGATAACGACATGATGGGCTCCTTTGGAGGTTCTGCCTCCAGTTAACGTAAAAATGATATTTTTGACTTTCTTTGACTGTTTCGTGATTCCGCCTGCTTCATTGCTACTTTCAGGATTTCGGCGTCTCGTCCTTCTTTTGAGCGGCGATCTGGCACTAACTCCATCGCCTTTTGTGGTTTTGTGGATTCAATTTGTTGATGTTTTCCGGCAATAGACTGAATCCGGGTTTCATGCATTTGCGGCTTTGTTCCACTTTGTTCCGGGGACACGCCGATTTTTATCTGTTGTGTCATGTGCAATAATTGCTGTCTGACGGCTGCGGCATAATCACGCCGTTCTTCATACTCTGAGACCAGTGCCATAAACTTGTCCGTTGATTCAGGTACTGGTTTTGCGATAACTATAGAGGCGGCTCTGGTATGTAACTCGTATTCTGCCAACATCTGATTGAACGTACTGGCAGGTTTCCTCCTGTTAGTTTCTGCCGCCTTGTCTTGGTCATATCTGTCAATTGCCAGAACCTGGCGGATTT
>JAFLLC010000194.1 GCA_019162745.1 Deltaproteobacteria bacterium
CGGTCGGCATCCTGCCGGAACGGTGGTCGGCTTCAGCCGGAATACCCATCAGGTTGTAGAACTGTAAAATACGCATGAACATTACAATTTAATTTCATGGTAATATCCAACACACTACCAACATGGAGAACAGCTTTGAAAGAGTCGAATCTGCAACCAACACACAATCAGTTTGCCAGTGACAACTATGCCGGGATCTGCCCGGAGGCCATGCAGGCCATACATGCTGCCAACGTAGGATTTGTACCTTCGTATGGCGATGATCCATGGACGGAGCGGGCATGCGAGCAGTTGCGCCAGGTTTTTGAAACGGAGTGCCAGGTGTTCTTTGTTTTTAACGGCACTGCGGCAAACTCGCTGGCATTGGCGTCACTCTGCCGCTCGTACCATAGCGTGATCTGTCATGAGCTGGCCCATGTTGAGACCGACGAATGCGGCGCGCCGGAGTTCTTTTCAAACGGCACCAAACTGCTGCATGTAGGCGGTCCCAGCGGCAAGTTTGATCTTGGAGAAGTTGAGCGGGCCATCACCCGCCGCAGTGATATCCATTATCCCCGTCCGAAGGTTTTGAGCCTGACTCAGGCGACAGAAGTCGGCACGGTGTACACGCCGGATGAAATAGGGGCTGCCAGTGATTTGGCCAGGCATAATGGAATGCGGGTACATATGGACGGAGCCCGTTTCGCCAATGCCGTTGTTTCGCTGAATGTGGCGCCGGCGGACATCACCTGGCGTGCCGGGGTTGATGTGCTCTGTCTGGGTGGTGCGAAGAACGGCATGGCGGTTGGAGAGGCGGTTGTTTTTTTTGACCGCAATCTGGCACTTGAATTCGATTATCGCTGCAAACAGGCCGGGCAGCTGGCGTCCAAAATGCGCTTTATCTCGGCGCCATGGATAGGAATGCTCGAAAGCGGCGCCTGGCTTAAAAATGCCCGTCACGCCAACAGTTGTGCTGCGTTACTGGAAAAACATCTGGCCGCTATTGACGGTATCAGTATCATGTATCCCCGGCAGGCAAACTCGGTGTTCGTAGAGATGCCGGAAGCTGCTGCGGATGCCCTCCGTGCTGCCGGCTGGCACTTTTATTCATTTATCGGTTCAGGCGGTGCACGCTTCATGTGTTCATGGCAGACAACGGAAGCCGATGTAATAATGCTTGCTGATGCGGTGCGCCTATCCAGTAAGCAAATGAGGTGATCCATGGTAAAAACGGCAACATTTGAAACCCTGCTGGCTGAAGTCTTGCCCGATGACAATGATGGCTATCTGTTTACGCTGGAAGGGATAACGTATCATCTGCAGGATAGGAATGAAGTCTGCAAGATTGCGGAAGCGCATGGCTACATCATTATTTATTAGCTATAACAGGCCTTTTCCAACGGCCGATCACGCTGTATGCGTATCGGCAGTACCTCTTCTCCACCCTTTCTCGCTTCACGGTGCCAATAGCGATGGCCGGTAATGCAAATATCTTTATCGGAATGGTTGACGTCACGTTTTGTTCTGTCGGTAACTCCCACTCTCCGCCCTTCCGGCTCCTTGACGGTGTTACGCTATCGATCAGGAGGGGTGAGTTTGTCGCACTGTTCGGCGGGTCTGCCTGTGGAAAGACAACCTTGGCGAGACTGCTCAACGGACTGTTGCTGCCGAATAGCGGCTGTGTAATGATCGACGGGATTGATACTCGGGAACAGGGGGGGCGCTGGGAGGTGCGTCGGCGGGTGGGAATGCTTTTTCAGGAACCTGATAATCAGATAGTTGGTACAACTGTTGCTGAAGATGTCGCATTTGGCCCGGAAAACCTGGGTTTAGCCTCTGAAATCATCCAAAGCAAGGTGCGGAATGCGCTGCAGGCGGTCGGTATGAGTGAATATGCCGACCAGGCGCCGCATCTGCTGAGTGGCATCCAAAAGCTGAAAGTCTCACTTGCCGGAGTTTTGGCTCTGAATCCCTCCTGCGTTGTAATTGATGAATCGACCGCCCTGCTGGACCCGGCCGAACGTACAGAAATTATGGCGCTGCTGCGTCGGCTCAACCGTGAGGACCGACTGACGGTGCTCTTGGTCACGCGGCTGAAAGAAGAGCTCTGCGCCGCAGACAGAGCTATTATGCTCCATGCCGGCCGGGTTGTCAGCGACGTTGCGGTGGCCGGTAGTGTGTCTCCATGTTGAATGCGCTGGCAAGCGGCCGCTATCTCCCCGGCAGATCAACCCTCCACCGCTCCGATCCGCGGACTAAGATTGTCCTGACGCTGATTTTTGCACTTGTTGCCGTTGCGGCGCGGAGCTACCTGACGCTGATACTCATGCTGTTAATGAGCTTCGGTATGGCTCAGGGTATAGGTCGCTCGCTGCGACATTCGCTACGGGGGCTCAAGCCGGTGGCTTACTTGGCTGTCTTTACGGCCATCTCGCAGCTCTTTTTTGGCGGCGGCCCTGCGTTGGTAGAGAGCGGCGTTCTGAGTCTACTTTCGCGGGATGGCGCGGAGCGCTCACTTATGATGATTCTGAGGCTTGCCGTGCTAGTAAATGGTACCTCGCTGCTGACTGCTACGACACCCCCGCTGACCCTTACAGCCGGGCTGCAGTGGTTGATGAAACCGCTGCAGCGGCTCGGTCTGCCGGTCGGCGAGATTGCTATGATGATGTCACTGGCACTGCGCTTTATACCGGTGGTCGCCGAAGAAGCCGAAAAGCTGTTCAAGGAGCATGCTGCGTGTTCGCCACAATTTGCCGGCGGTAATCTGCTGCAGCGTGCGAGAAGCTGTATGCCGCTGGTGGTGCCGCTTTTTACTAGTGTTGTCCGAAGGGGCGATGCCCTGGCGGCAGCCATGGATGCCAGGTGTTACGGGGCCTGTCCGGAGCGGACCAGGATGCATCCATTGCGGTTTGCATCCGCAGACATTACCTGTGTTGAGGTTATGCTGGCTTTTTTAGTTATACTGTTGTATACGGAGTCGTCCTAGGGAAACACTAATTAGTCTGTTGGCCCGCCTTCAGTTAAGCTTTTATGCGGGGTGTAGCGGTAGTATGCTGCTGCTTAAAATTTTAGGGATATTGTAATTTTCAGGGGTAATAAGAATATGAGCAAAGCGACCTTCAGGGGGGGGATACATGTCACGGGGCACAAGGAGCTGACCTCCGGCGCAGCGACAATTCACGCCGTTGTGCCGGACAGGATCTGTATTCCTCTCTCCCAGCACATTGGCGCAGCCTGTGCCCCGCTGGTGAACGTGGGTGATCGGGTGAAGAAGGGGGAGAGAATCGGTGAGGTGAAAGGCTTTGTCTCTTCCCCGGTGCACGCCACCGTCAGCGGTACGGTAACGGCGATAGAAGTCATGGAGCATCCTGGCGGCAGCTTTGTGCCGTGCATTGTCATTGAAAACGACTACCTGGAAGAGTGGCATGAATCGATCCGGCCGAACTCTGCCCCGGCAACATTCTCTCCGGAAGAAATCCGAAAGATCGTTTTTGAGGCCGGCATCGTCGGGATGGGGGGAGCCACCTTTCCGACGCACGTGAAATACGCACCGGTCGAGGGTAAGGCGGTTGATACTGTCATTCTCAACGGGGTAGAGTGTGAGCCGTACCTCACCTCCGATCATCGTCTGATGCTGGAAAAGGCTGATCGGATCGTTGCCGGCCTCGGCTATATCATGAAAAGTGTCGGCTGCAGCCGGGGAGTCGTTGCGGTTGAGGACAACAAGCTGGATGCCGTGGCGATGTTACGTGAAGCTGCCCGCTCTAATCCGGCCTTCAGCGTCATCGTGATGAAGGAGAAATACCCGCAGGGATCGGAAAAACAGCTGATCTATGCCTGCACCGGCCGGGAAGTCCCGGTCGGAGGACTGCCGATTGCCGTCGGGGTTATCGTCAATAACGTGGGAACTGCGGCTGCAATTGCAGATGCCGTGGAGATGGGGATACCGCTGATTGAACGCTATGTGACGGTCAGTGGCGATGGCGTTTTGAAGCCGGCCAACTATCTGGCCAGGGTCGGAACGCTTTTCAGCGACCTGATTGCCCAGAGCGGCGGGACCGTCGGCGAAGTCGAACGGGTAATCTCTGGCGGACCGATGATGGGCAAGACGGTTTTTTCCATGGAAGTCCCGATTGTCAAGGGCTCGTCCGGGATTGTCGTAATGAAAAAACCTGAGCGGGCAGGACCGGCGGAGTACCCCTGCGTGCGCTGCGCCAAATGTGTCGATGTCTGCCCCGCCTTTCTGGAACCGACCTCGCTCGTCAAGCTGGCAAAACGGTGCAAATGGGAAGAGGCTGACGCGGCCAACATCATGAGCTGCATCGAATGCGGTTCCTGTGTCTATGTCTGTCCGGCCCGGATCCCGCTGGTCCAGTATATTCGCCGGGCCAAGCAGGCCGTACTGGCGGGAAAAGCCAAAGCTACTGCTGTAAAGTAATCTGGAGGAACTACCGCTGCCATGACTAAACGGAACGATTTACTCCTTGTCACCTCATCACCCCACATCCACAGCCGGGACAATGTGCCCACTGCCATGCGGGATGTGCTGCTCGCCCTGCTTCCGGCATTGCTCTGCGGGCTCTATTTCTTCCGCCTGCCGGCACTGGCGGTGGTACTGGTCTGCGTTATCAGCGCCTACGTCTCTGAGTTGCTCTGTCTGAAGGCGAACGGTAAGGAGGTGCGTATCACCGAGCATAGCGCCGCCGTTACCGGTCTGCTACTCTCCTTCTGTCTCCCTCCGGGTCTGCCTCTCTGGATGGCGGCGCTCGGCTCTGCCTTTGCGATCGTCATTGTCAAGCACCTTTTTGGCGGGCTGGGGCAGAATATCTTCAATCCGGCGCTGATCGGGCGGGCCTTTCTGCTGGCCTCATTCCCGGTTGCCATGACCCGATGGTCACGGCCGCTGGACGGCGTCAGCACAGCCACGCCGCTCGGGATACTTAAAGAGGCGGCCGGACAACCGCTGCCTGATTTATCACAGCTCTTTATCGGCAATGTGGCTGGGAGTATCGGAGAGACCAGCGCTCTTGCGGTGCTTATCGGTGGGCTTTATCTTCTGTACCGGGGACATATCGACTGGCGTACTCCCGGCAGTTTTCTGGGGACGGTCTTTCTGCTGACGGTGGTTGTCGGGGCGATAAAAGGGGAGGGGATACAGTACCCGCTGTTTCACCTTCTCAGCGGCGGCCTATTCCTGGGAGCCTTTTTTATGGCGACCGACTGGGTCACCTCACCGGTCACCAGGGTAGGGAGGATCCTCTTCGGTGTCGGTTGCGGCTGTCTGGTTGTGCTGATCCGCCTCAAGGGGGGCTATCCGGAAGGTGTCGCCTACTCGATCCTGCTGATGAACGTGGTTACGCCGCTGATTGACCGCTACACCAAGGCGCGGGTATTCGGGGGGGCGAGGAGTAATGGGTGATATCATAAAACTTGGATTGTTTCTGATGCTTGTTGCTGCTGTAGCCGGACTCGGTGTCGGCTATGTCAACATCATGGCCGCTCCGCTGATCGAAAAACAGATTCTGGAAGAGAAGATCCGCAGCTTCAAGGAGGTCTATCCAGAGGGGGACAATGTCAAAAACGAAACAGCAAAATACCTTGGTGTGCCGGATCCGATCCTGAAAGAGGTTAATATCTCCTACCGGAGCGGGATTCCGGTCGGAGTCATCTATCTGGCGCAGACCAAGGGATACAGCGGAGCTATCACGATCCTGGCCGGTTTTGACCTGGTGAGCGGGAAGATCATTGCCGTCAAGGTTTTAATCCAGACCGAAACACCGGGTCTGGGTGCCAAGGCAAAGGAACCGGCTTTCCAGAATCGCTACAAAGAGAAGGACTCTGTTACAGAGTTGGAGGTCAGCAAAACTCCGCCGACCAGGGAGAACCAGATCCAGGCGATCACCGCCTCGACAATCACCTCCAAAGCGGTCACCAAAGGGGTCAACGCGGCCCGGGAACATTTTGTCGCAACCTTTGGGGCTGCAAAACAGAAATAATTATAAACACGGTGTCTCCGTGTTATTTGTTTTCAGATTTTTTTGAAAACACGAGGTATACAATATGAGTCTGATGCAGGAATTTACCAAGGGGATCGTCAAGGAAAACCCGCTGTTCCGCCTGGTGCTCGGCACCTGCCCGGCCCTTGCTGTCACCACCTCGGTGGAGAACGGTCTCGGCATGGGAGCTGCTTTTACCGGCGTACTGCTGGCATCCAACATCGTCATTTCCCTGATGCGCTCAATCATACCGGCAAGTGTCCGCATACCGGCATACGTCGTCATTATCGCATCGTTTGTCACGATGACCGATCAGTTGATGCACGCCTTTACCCCCTCGCTCTACAAGGCGCTCGGCATCTTCATTCCGCTGATCGTCGTCAACTGCATCATTTTGGGGCGCGCCGAGGCTTTTGCGAGCCGTAACTCGATCCTTCCATCCATTATGGACGCTCTCGGGATGGGGCTTGGATTTACCATTGCGCTTGGTCTCGTGAGTACCTTCAGGGAGGTGTTGGGAGCGGGGACGTTTCTCGGAATCCAGATCCTCCCGGAGAGTGTCCCGGCTATCCTGATGATTCTCCCACCCGGTGGATTCATCACCCTGGGATGTCTCCTTGCGCTGTTGAATAAATTGCAGAAAAAATACGCCTGGTAAAGGAGTAAGCTATGCAGGAATACTTAATCATCATTATCAGCGCCGTGCTGATCAACAATATCGTCCTTTCCCAGTTTCTCGGCATCTGCCCCTTTCTGGGCGTGTCAAAGAAGCTGAGTTCGTCTTTGGGGATGGGGGGCGCGGTTTCCTTCGTGCTGGTACTTTCGGGCGCAATCACCTGGCTTGTGCGGCAGTATATTCTGCTCCCCTTCGATATTGGCTACATGCAGACGGTTGCCTTTATATTGATTATTGCTTCATTGGTCCAGTTTGTGGAGATGGTGATGCGCAAATTTACACCGCCGCTCTACAAGGCGCTTGGGATCTATCTGCCGCTGATAACTACCAACTGCGCCGTGTTGGGGGTTGCCATTATTAATGTACAGAAGGATTTCAGCTTCGGTAAGGCGATGACTCACAGCCTTGCCCATGCCGCCGGATTTACCCTGGCGCTGGTGCTGATGTCCGGTATCCGTGAGCGCATGGAAGATGCCGATATTCCTGAATCGATGCAGGGGACGCCGATTGCGCTGGTGATTGCGGCGCTGATGTCGATATCGTTTTTGGGTTTTTCGGGGCTGATCTAACGGCAAATCCCCCTGCCTCCCTTTACAAAGTGGGTAGGGGGATTTGATTTTATGGAGGTTTTATACATGCTGATTGCAGTTATTAGTCTGGCGGTGATGGGAGGTCTCTTCGGGATTATCCTTGGCATTGCCGGTAAAAGATTTGCCGTTGAGGTTGATCCGCGGGTGGAAGAGATCCTGACGTTCATGCCGAACGCCAACTGCGGTGCCTGTGGTATGGCGGGATGTGCCGCCTTTGTCGAGGCAGTAGTGGCGGGAGAGGTAAATCCCCGGCTCTGTGCTCCGGGTGGAGCCGGGCTGCATGAAAAGATTGCCGCCATCATGGGGACCGCTGCCAGCAGCTACGAAGAACGTAAGGTGGCTCAGCTTCTCTGTCAGGGTGGTTATGAACAGTCCAAGATGCTGTATGATTATCAGGGGGTGCGCGATTGCCACCTGGCGCTGGCCACATTCAAAGGGCCCAAGGCGTGCAACTACGGCTGTGTACGCATGGGGAACTGTTCGCGGGTCTGCCCTTTCGGTGCCATCCAGATGGGGGCGGATGGTCTGCCGGTGATAAATTATTACCTCTGCACCGGCTGCAACAAATGCGTCATGGAGTGCCCGCAGCAGATCCTGAGGCTGGTCGGTGTTTCACATCAGGTGCATGTGCGTTGTCTCAATACGGACAAGGGTAAGGATGCCCGCCTCATCTGCTCCACCGCCTGCATCAAATGTAAACTGTGTGAGAAAAACTGTCCTGAAGGTGCCGTACATGTCGTGCCGTCAGGGAACGGCAGCATCGCCATCATTGACTATGAAAAATGCACCAATTGCGGCATCTGTGCCGCAATATGTCCAACCAAGGCGATCCAGAAAAACGACCCCATAGCTGAGGATATCGTGCTGGAGGTCGGTAAGTCACAGGATTCCGAGTCGGGCTGTCAGTCGTGCGGAGTATGCAAGCAGCTATGAAGCGCCGGAGACTGTTGCTGCTGATCCCGTTGCTGCTGTTTTTGGCAATTCTGGTTGCCTCTTTGTACGGCCGCCGGAGTCGCGAATACGCCAGCGATCAGTTTCTGATGGACACCCTGATCAGCATAAAGGTCTATGGCCGAGACCCAAAGGTTCTGAAGAGTGCGGTCTCGGCAGCCTACGCCGAGATGCACCGGATTGCGGAACTGGTGGACGGCTTCCCGCAGCCGGGAACGGCCGCCTACAACAGCAGTGACGTTTGCCGTATCAACCGGCAGGCAGGCCTGCAACCGGTCCGGGTAGACCCGGATGTCATCGCCATGCTGCTGCTGGCCAAAAAGTATAACGAACTGAGTGACGGTGCCTTTGATGTGACCGTCGGGCCGCTGATGGATCTGTGGGGTTTTGGTGGCGATAGTCCGCATATACCCCCGCCAGAGCAGATCCGCTCTGCTTTGGCACTGATCGGCAGCCGGGACCTGCTGTTGGATAGCCGGCAGCAGACAGCCTTTCTGCGCCGCCGTGGCATGAAGCTGGACCTGGGGGCAATCGCTAAAGGGTATGCGACCGAAAAGGCGCTGCAGACACTCAAAAAATATGGCATACGGAAGGCCTTGATCGACGCGGGTGGCAATATCAGGGTGCTGGGCAGGAATCAGCACGACACCAGCTGGAGTATCGGCATCAGGGACCCCCGAAAACCGGACGGTATTGTCGCAATCCTCCCCCTGGAGGACGCAGCGGCCGTTACCTCTGGTGATTATTACCGTTACTTTGAGGCTGGGGGGGTACGTTATCACCATATCCTTGATCCGCGCAGCGGCTACCCGGCCACAGGAAACATGACTGTTACCGCGATTGCCGCCGACGCCGGTCTGGCCGATGTCTTTTCAACCCTCTTTTTTGTCCTGCCGCCGCACAAGGCCATGGAAGCTGCCGCCCGGCTCGGAGGGGTGGATATCTTTCTCGTCACCGCCAACCGGCGCATTCTTCACACGCCCTCTCTTAAAGGGCGTATAGAAATCCTGTCGGGGGGGGGATATCACTATGAACAGGGGCGATAAGTTCCTGCTGGCGGGCATTTTGCTGGTATCTCTGCTGATACTGGCGGCACTCTACAGCCGCTTCTCCCGCTATTCCACAGCCATTAAAGCAGCCCAGGCTGTCGTGGTCGTCCAGGGTAAAGTTATCCGTAGGGTCACGCTGCCGGTGCCGGGGAAGAGCTCCTTTGTCGTTCGGGGTCGGATCGGTCCCTCAACCGTAGAGATTGACGGGGCGCAGGTGCGCATACGGGAGGCGCCCTGTTCGGGGCAGGTCTGCGTCAGGCAGGGGTGGATCAGCCATCCCGGTCAGTCGGTTGTCTGCATCCCGGGCGAAATAATTATTCGTATAGAAGGGGCAAATCCTCTGGACGCCGTCACACGATGAGGCGTACAGGTACGCGCAGATTGGTTTTTCTGGCCCTGTTGGTGGCCTTGGGAACGGCGCTGCACGTGGCGGAATCACTGCTGGCTCTGCCGCTGCCGATTCCGGGGGTGAAGCTGGGACTAGCCAACATTGTCACCCTGCTGGCTATTTACCTGTATGGCTTCCGGGAGGGTCTGACAGTGGCGTTAATGCGGGTGCTGCTCGCCTCGCTGATAGGCGGTTTTGTCCTGTCACCCAGTTTTTTGCTGGGGATCAGCGGAGCGGTCATCAGTACGCTGGTTATGGCGATTCTGCTGCGTTATACACGCTGCTTTACTGCCATCGGCATCAGTATGGCCGGCGCTGTCGGGCATAACATCGGACAGTTGCTGGCAGCCTGGCTGCTGCTGCAGAGTGTGTCGATCTTTTTCTATCTCCCGATCCTCTTGCTGGCCGGGGTTCCGAGCGGGCTTTTCACCGGCTATGTACTGAAATATTTGTTGGAACAGAGTGAAAATTCAGGGGTCCTGAGTGGTTCTGAATGGAGATAAAAACAATATAACTTTCTTTGCCTTGGTTGGATTATGTCAAATTAAGTTCTTCATTGCACTGGTTTGTTGGTCTGACAATTTTTGACTCTTCCTAAAAAATATCGTGGAAATAATAGCTTGCCTTTTACTGATCGATTGTGTAGAAAATAGCATAATTTACAATGAATAAGTCGTTTTTTTGTCCTTAAATAATGTTTCAACTACTCTAATGTGCTCATTTAAATTTTATTTTAACTAAACTGGTGTCCGTATGATAAAGAAAAAAATGATCCTCTCGCAGGAAACGATGGACGTTGAC
>JAFLLC010000117.1 GCA_019162745.1 Deltaproteobacteria bacterium
GGAACGGCGGTCGGCATCACGTCAGTTCAACCGGTCGGATTCATCGGAATACCCATCAATGGGAGGTTGTTTGGCTTTTGGTGAGGACGTAGATGTCTAACATTCAGATATTTAGTAAAGTATTGACTTCAGGACAGTAATATTGAAAGAGGTATTGCCCATAATTTTTCGCTGAGGCATACCGGCGTAGTTCCGTTGTATGCCAAGATACCACCCATACAATTTGGCGTATTGGCAACAAAAGCCTTGAGGCTTACAAGATCATCCTTGCTCCATCTTGCTGAAGCTTTTACCTCTATAGCCAGGCAGCGGTTTCCTGCTTCGATTATAAAATCAACTTCGTGTCGCCCCTGAATATTCCAGAAGTACATACTTGCTCGAGGCCAAGTAGAGTCGAGAATCGAGACAAGATTCTGTGCAACGTACGTTTCCAGCATGGCACCCTTCAAGGGATGTTCTGTTGTCAACTCCTCAACTTCAGCCAGATAACAGGCCAGTCCGGAATCTCCAAGATAAAACTTTGGTGATTTGATCAATCTGCTGGCAGGATTTTTCAGGTATGGGGCAAGACGGTAAAATATGCAGGAAACTTCCATGACGGAAAGATAACTGGTTACAACGGCAGACTTGAGCCGTGCATCTCTCCCGAGATCGCTTAAATTGAGCAGTCCTCCGGTTCGGTGTGCCGCAAGATGCAAAAGTCCCCGAAATGGGATGATGTCGCCAATGCGGCCAAGATCACGAATGTCCCTGTCAAGATAGGTATGCTCGTATCCTTTATACCAGTTTACCGGATCTTTGAAGTTGCCGAGACATACCGACGGCATTCCACCTTTTACGATGTCATCAAGGGGAATGGGGGCTACATCTTGTAATCCTGATATGGTCTGTTCTTCAAAGAATTGTCGTAAAAACGGAACTTCCGAGGTGCGACTTTCTGTCTCCCTTCTGTTGAAAGGATGCATATTGAAATAGATGGCTCTTCCGGCAAGGCTTTCGGATATGTTTTTCATCAACAGGAAATTCGCTGATCCCGAAAGAATGTACTGCCCCGGTCGCCTGTTCCGGTCAACAGCTCGCTTAATGGCAATAAACAACTCCGGACAGCGCTGTGCCTCATCAATGATCAATGGTTCGTCACTGTCGACAAACTTGTCGGGGTTTTCCTTTGCAGCAGCGAACTGGGCAAAATCGTCAAGAGTAATGTATTTTCGTCCCTTGAATTCAGGCTGCTCCTGCAAAAAAGTGCTCTTACCTGTTTGGCGCATACCGGTGAGCGCTACCACCGGCATGTCCTCAAGTGCGTTAACTATCTGTTTTGTTATTTCTCTGGGAAGGTAAGTCATAATGTGCGGCATAGTATTGTCATAATGACCAATATTCAAGATAAAAATGACACACTCGAAATTTTCTGATATTTTACTTACAAACTGACGTGCCTTTTATATTTAGATGAAACTCCAGAGAATCTATTGTAGATCACCTCTGATAAAGCAATCCGCGTAATTTTTTAATTTTATTGCTCCATTTAGTGTGAAGAGAATGTCTGCTACTTTGGTTGACCGAAGCCGCATTTGAAACACCTGCAGAGATTATAGCCGTTGATCCGTTCGTTGCAGAACTGGTGGATGATGGTAGACATTTGTGCTTGCCTACAGTATTAAAATATCATTTTTTATTAGTATGTTAGAAACATATCAATACATGCGCTATACAAGAACCAATAAACGAATCCGTAGGTCAGGCGTGCGAATCGCTCTAGGCGCACCATAAATTAAGGCACTTACAAGAGATTGTAAGTGCCTTTTTGTTTTTGGTTTTGAAAAAATACGCCGGAATTTCCGAAATAAAATTTATATCCTTTGTGTACTCATGCTCACTCTTCTTCTTTTTGCAAAACTCCAGAAATAGCCAGCGCCTTCTGACCGACGAGCGCTTGGGCCACCTTTCTGCGGGCACTCGTCAAAAGACGCTGGATCGTGCCACGAGATACACCCATGCAAACACCCGCTTCCTCCTGGGTCTTTCCCTCACCGTCGCATAAATGCATTGTCTCCAATTCATCATGCCAGAGTTGAATCGTTTCAATATCCTTAAGCGGAGTGCCTGCAGGTTTGAAGAGCGCCGAGTATCCGACCCGGTGGGGGCAAGTGCATATTCTCGGTTTACAAGGGCGCGGCATGGTTAGTGGGCACACCCACCACTATGGCTTTGGCCACCGCAAGTATGACCCGGCATATATTCAGGCAGTCCATTCGCATGAAAAAGTGCCATGTTTTCTGCAATGGTTCCTTCGTGGGTCTGAAAAACGCGTATACCGGCGCTGTTAAGTTTATTCAGCGCCCCGCCACCGATGCCGCCGACGACTATTGCATCAACGTGATGGCCGCCAAGACCTGCAACCGGATTGCAGGCCCCATGTTCATGGATCTTGTCAATATTATTGATTTGCGTTAATTCGCTAGTATCCGTATCAACCACGACAAAACCGAGGGCAGAACCAAAATGCCCGTAAACCTGACTTTCAAGTCCCTGATTCTCTGAAATCGGAAAACAAACTTTCACTGTGTACTCCTTTTATTTATGTGTATATGCACAGGATATCACTCAGGCACACAGATTTCGCCTTTAGCCATAGCCCTAAAGGTATTTATGACCAGCACCAGCACCATTAAGGAAAGAAGCGCCAACAGGGCAGGCACCAGTACGGCAAAGAAGGTGCCACCAACCTTTTCAAGCATCAGGGTTGAAGCAATGGTGATCGAGGCGGTTGGAAATGAGTAAGCCCACCATGGCAGCGCAAACTTGACCTTTGCAAACTGTTTCCACTGAAAGAACAGCAGCATGGTGGTAAAGAGCGCCGCATAGTACAGAATTCTGCCGGGATCATCCAGGACGCCCTTGTGCAGACGCATCCACGCTATAAAGCCGACTGCCGGCGGAGCAATCAGGATGAATAACGTAGGCAGAAGCTTGGAAGGCACAGGATTATGGAAAAAGAAGCGGTTCATCAGGATGCCGAGCAGCACAATCCAGAATAAGATACCGATACTGAAGAAGAACCATGATACCTCTACATAACCTAGTGACATGCCAGCCACCGGTACAAGAATGTTGCCGACAATCGGAATAAACCATGATGCATTACTGTGGTGGATCTGAAACTTTTCATGATGGATCCATGCCGACATAATAATCAGGGTAAAGATCAGCTGTGCACTGCTGCCAATGGTCCAGAGTGTCAGTGATACACCACGTGGCAAGAGACCTTCCCCGGCAATGACCAGCAACAGTACACCAATGGAGATAGTCGGAAAGAAACTGAGCCGGATCGGGTGTCTGAACTCCTCAACCACTTGTTTTGAGTGACGTAGAAGTTTGGTCAGATAAGTAATGGCTATTATCAGGTAGACTACAGCAGAAATAATAAACAATACCGGACTGATTTGGGTTTCCCAGTGCCAGAGATGTTCAACTTTTTTGAAGGAAATTGTGAGGCCAGCCAATCCCATGACTACCGCAAAAAACGAAATGGGGAAATTTTCAAGACGTCCGTGGTTTTTTTGTGTAGTAGTTTCCATTAATTTAGCTCCATAACCCGTTGAATTCAGATTTAAGCTGCCAGAGCCTTATCCACCAGCGCAATGATTGAATCGTAATTTTTTGCCGATGATACGGCAAAATCATTGTCTTGTATCAGCTCTTCGATAAGAGCCGGTTCAAGACGCAGCATACGAACCTGAGTCTTCCCGTTTTGGGAAAAAATAGTCACAAATTTGGGAATCAGTGCCGCCCGCTCATGGTTTTTCTGCAAGCTTGGGGCAGCTTTTTCGGGATTGCAGATCTGTACCATATGGAGATCAAAATCCTCTGCTACTTCAACCCCGTGACCGCCAAAAGTATTGGCCATTTCCATTTTATCTTCATTATGAATTATAAAACCGGTTTTACTCCCTGCTGCCTGCAGGCCGGCAATCACTTCCTCAACACTTTTATCTGTTTCACGACATACTAACGTTGCCCATGCACCCATGTTGTTTATTCTCCTTTTGTTTGGTTTTCAGCACTACCCATATCAACTTTGAAGCTGTTCAGTATCGCCCCTGCGGTAAAGATATGTGTATATGCACAATATATAATACAATAATATGGATGTCAATATATAGATTGATTCTATATTTTAGTAAACTACTGGTAACTAGTATGGTTATCAAAAAAACACTGCTCTATCAGCAAGTTATGCGGCATTAGCGCAACTGATAAGCCAGCAGAGGTTCCATCCGCAGGTAAAATTATTCAGACTTCAGCTTGTTATATGCCAGCGGTTGTCGGCTTTTTTAGTAGAACCCATATAATTAATTAGTCGTATATCCTGTTCACAGTTGCAAAGTAGAATTCAATAGGATAAGCAGAGTATCAAGCTATTGTCCTCAACTACACCATTAACGAGGCTCGTATGAAAAAGCCACCTTCTCTGCTCCGCACGTTTCTAAATCGCTTTATTCCGGCAATGCTGATCTATATCGGCAGTTTGCTTTTTCTTTTTTATGTTGATGTTGATGCCCATAAAAGCTGTCTGGCACAGATGGGTGTGCAAGTTGATGACAAGCTTTTGAGCCAGATGAGTATGCATCTGTTCGCTTCGCTTGTTCCGGTTGGTGTTTTCCTTTTTTTTGTCACGTTTGCAGTCTGCCTACTGGTTTCCTTCACCCGCAGTCGCCTGCTTGCCAGTGATGCAAATCAGCAGCATCTGTACAAGATTCAGCTATTACTGGATTCAACCCAGGAGGGGATCTACGGTGATGATCATGAAGGCCGCTGTACACTCGCTAACAAAGCATGTGCGAGACTCTTGGGGTATAATTCACCAAATGAATTGCTGGGACAATCAATGCATGAACTTATGCACCACACCAGGCCAGACGGCAGACCATATCCTGCAGATGAATGCTCAATCCACAGAATGAGTCAAACCGGGGTTACTGGAGTTGTTGAAAACGAACTTTTCTGGCGTAAAGATGGCAGCTCCTTTCCGGTCTCGTACAGTGTGCTCCCTATGTATGACGGTAATCAGGCCATCGGCATGGTCTGCAGCTTCACTGATATCACTGAGAAGTTGCAGATTGAAGAACAGCTGCGTCAAGCCCAGAAGATGGAGGCGGTGGGGCAAATCTCTGGGGGTATTGCCCATGATTTTAATAATATTCTACAGATTGTCTCCAATAATACCAGGTTCGTCATGGACAGGTTCGATAAAACTGACCCGTTATATAGCAGCCTTGAAGAGATGATTACTGCAGTGGAGCGCGGTTCCAATCTGACCCGCAGCATGCTTGCTTTCAGCCGCAAACAATTCATGCGTATTCGACCTTTGGAGCTGAATCAGCTCCTTTCAGATGCTATGGTCTTGGGTCAGAAACTTGTACTAAAACCGATCCACCTGGAATTTATCCCCTGTCAGGAAACTTTGAATATAGCGGCTGACGGCACCCTGTTGCAGCAGGTGCTTTTCAATCTGTTGACCAATGCACGGGATGCCATGCCTGATCACGGTACTATCACCATAGCCACCAGTCTGGTTAACCCGGATCCGGAGATGTTGGAGCTCCACCGTTGCACTCATAAGGGGATGTTTGCCCGCATTACTGTGAGCGATCAGGGTTGCGGGATCCCGGAAAATATCCGTAATAATATTTTCGAACCTTTTTTCACCACAAAAGAGGTCGGACTAGGGACCGGTCTCGGGCTCTCCATGGTTGTAGGTACCGTGGCACAGCACGGTGGTTTTGTGACGGTAGCCTCCGATCCTGAAGAAGGTACAACCTTTGCGGTTTATCTGCCGATCCGCGCTGAAGATGCATGAGAAATATTTTGCTACAGGAAACTTTCTTTATGACAATTCATTTCCCTGCATAAAACTACAATACAGATGGTATCTCATCGTCGCAATATATATATCATGTTATAACAGTATGTTAAGTATGATTAGCCAGTTTTGTCCTTCTCTAGCTGCATATAAATCCCATACAACTCTATTCAGATATTTTGCCCGCTACAAGAAAATTATTTTAAAATTTACGAATAGTATTGATGACTTAAGTGCATTTTGTAGGATCTGTAAAACTTGGCACTTTTACTGCTAGTAATAAAGGCATGAACGTAATGCTGCAGGAAGGGAGATTGTCATGAAAACAAATATTATAAAAATGGTTATAGCACTTTTGGGCGCCTGTACAGCAACGGCATATGCAGCCACAACTGAGACAATAGTTGGCGGGAACGGACCGTTGATTTGGCTTTTTATCGGATTCGGGGTGCTGGTAGTTATGCTTCAGTTGGTGCCGGCTCTGATCCTGTTTGTCTCAATGCTGAGAGGTCTGTTTTCTGCTTCTGAGAAGGAAGTTCGCTTGCCGAAGGTATGAAAGAGGTCGGGATGCAAGGCATCCTTGACGCTGGTGAGAACCGTGAGTCGAGGGGAGTAACATCTGAAAACCGGATTGTTGCCTGTGCTTTTAAAAATCCAAGGAACTATAATTGCTACCCACAATACAAAGGAGAAATGCCATGAGAACGACCGCTACTATTATCAACACTGTGACTGTACTGTTTGCAAGTCTGACATCCGCTATCGCCTCTACTTCCCCTAGTGACGTTGACACCAGTCTGACCTTTAACAGCGGCATTTTAGTTCTTGCGTTTGCCGGTTTTCTGGCCTTGGTGGTGGTAGTACAGACAATCCCAGCCATCATAACTCTTTATTCAATGATCAAGGCAGCAGCATCGGAAAGCAGCAAGAAGGAAGTCACCTCAACTGTGCTCAAGTAAACTGTCATATTGCCTGCGGAGAAAAAAACTATGACTGATTCAATTAGTTTAATCTGATATGTCAAGTCAGCATCCTCTGGTTAATTTTATCAGAACATAAAAGCAGTTGATTAACTGATTTGTCTTGCCTTCTTTGTTTCCATTCCGGTCTTCTACAAATATCTGAATAAAGGCCGGAACGGCTAAGGGTCAGTCTGAGCCAACAAAAAACACGCAGCACACAGCAATCAGGGGCTCTCTAAACCGGGCCCCTTTTTGCTTACTATCACTTGATATGATTTATCTATTAAAAACAGAGGAGGAGGCTCAAAACTTTGATAACTGACGAGATAACAGTGCTTGATTTAGTTGGGCTGTATCCTGAAACCGAAGTGGTATTTGATCATTACACCCGCATAATCGGGATATGTATTTGTTGTGAAGCGCTGTTCTGTACTATAAGCGAAGTTGCAGACATGTATGAAATTGATTCTGAAGAATTAATGGCAAGACTAAGAAGTGTCATAGGATAGGGAAGGTTACAGGTATGGCATTATAGGGTTGAATGTCTCGGCATTGGTAATGGGAATCCATACTCCTGATTTTGATTGCTTGAAATGATGAAATTGTTGAAGTTAAATATATGTAGTGCTATTGATTTAGTCGATTATATTTATTGGGAGGATATTATGTCATTGATTGATGAATTACGTTGTATAGCTACAGCACAAAGCCTTGATGCTGAACTTCCTGATGCCCTGTTGTCGAAAATTCTTGAGCTTAGCGAAGACCCTGCAATGATGGGAAAGGAATCTCTTGTAAAAACGTTAATAACCCAGTTAAATAATTTTGACCTTTACGCCGGTACCGGCTGTTTCAGCGACTCCTGCGGCGTAAAAGAGATATCTGACACCCTGAAGCTTCTCTCGCAATCATAAGGAAAAAACGCTATGAATATTAATATTCCCGGTTTTGGAAATCTCAGCTTAAAGCATCTGGTGCTTGACTATAACGGTACTGTTGCGCGTGATGGCAAGCTTTTATCCAATATAGGCAGGACACTTGAGGATATTGCAGAGAAATTAGCGATTCATGTCCTGACCGCAGATACCTGTGGCACAGCTGAGCAGGAACTGGCGGGGTTGCCATGTACGCTACAGGTATTGACCGGTGATCAAATAACCGAGCAGAAAGAGCAATATGTTAATGCACTGGGAGCCGAGCACGTTGTGTGTATCGGCAATGGTGCAAATGATAGCCTGATGTTGAAGACCGCCAGACTCGGTATTGCAGTGCTTGAGGGTGAGGGGAGCGCCGTGTGTACTTTTCAGCATGCCGATATTATTGTCAGAAGCATTTATGATGCGATGGGGCTGCTAATGATACCACAGCGGATTGTCGCTACTCTGCGCAGCTGATATCACGATATTACAAACGGAGGAATACAATGCAAAGAAATTTCAAACAGATTAGCTTCATAATTTTCCTGATCCTTTTTACCACTGTTTTAGCTTTTGCTGCTTCTCCATCTGCTTCATCAGTATTTCAGGTTGATCGTGATCTGTTCAAGTTATACCCTTCACTGATGGTCTACGAAAAGACCAAAGCAGGCTTTACCGAGCCGGAGACCTGTGCCGGCTGCCATCAGGACAAGTATGACGAATGGCACGGCTCACTTCATAGCCTGGCTCTTGTTGACCCGGTATATCAAGGAGAATTTAACAAGGCAGTCAAGGCGGTTGGCAGCGAGATTGGCCGTCACTGTGCCAGTTGCCACACCCCGGCCGGGGTGGTTACCGGCGAGGTGTCGGAACCTGGTCTTGCCGGTCGTTCGGCTGTTGCCAAAGCCGGGGTGTCTTGTGACGTCTGCCATTCGGTAAGCAACCTGAACCATTGTAAAACGCCAAGTAAGGAGCCGGAAAACGGTTCTTTCGTACTGCGTCCTGGCGAAGATGGCAAAGATGGCAAAGATGGACCGGTTCTGGTTAAACGGGGGCCTCTCAAGCCTGAGGAAGGTTGCGGTGGCGGCTTCCATGACTGCAAACAGACTGATTTTCATGATAAAGGGGATCTCTGCGCCTCATGCCATCAGGTCTATCACTATGATAAACATTATCCGCTGGAAGCAACCTACTTGGAGTGGAAACATAGCTCCTATGCCCAGAAGGATATCCACTGCCAGGACTGTCACATGGTGGATCACGATACTTTTGTCAGAAGCGCCGATACCATGACTAAACCGCAGCGCAAGGAATACCGTCACTACTTTAACGGTGCCAACTATTTAGTGTACTATCTGGCCTCTCAGGCTGCCCAAAAAAACGGGGATAAGGATCAGGCCAAGCGATTGATGAACCAATACGCTATGGCGGTCAAGCGGCTGCAGAAGGCTGCAGAACTCGAAATAGCCCCAATTTATCGCGGTGAAGTCCTTGCTGAGGTCAAGGTGCGGGTAAAAAATATCCGGGCCGGGCATAACCTGCCTACCTCTCTTACGAACGTGCGCCAGATGTGGCTTGAAATCATCGCCAAGGATGAAAATGGCAATGTGGTGCTGAGTAGCGGCGCCATTGGCGCTGATGGTTCGCTGCCGACGGATGTCCGCAAGTTTAGTTCTGATGGCATGGGCAGCGACATGCACTTTGCCATTGACCCTTGGGTCGTAACCGCCTTTTCAAGTCACGAAACTATCCCTCCAAAGGGGTATAAGGATGCCTACTATGGAATAGCAGTGCCCAAAGGTAGCAAGCAGGTGACGGTTGAGGTCAAACTTCGCTACCGGCAGGCAGACCAGCATGTGGCTGAAAAACTTCTTAAGGCTGTACCCAAGGATATTGATCTTGCCAGAGATTACGGTGTTATCAAAATTCCAACCTTGCCGATAGTTGATATGGTCTCAATGAAGAGCGTGTTTGCGGTTAAAAAATAGCATATCTTTAATCCCCGCTATCCCACACCCTCCTTCCCACATCAACTCCGGTGGAAGGAGGGTTTTTTGTGAATATGATTATTACTGGCATTCAGAAGTCATCGCTAAGCCTTTAGTTTTCTGCCGGTTTCCAGCATGGGACGGCTGAATTTAATTTTACCGGTGAGTTCAGTACTGCAAAATATTCCTTCACCCTGCATAAATCCACGATACAGTCGGCTGTAAATAGTATTAGGCATTATACAATGTAATATTAATAAGTTAGGCAGATTTTAGCCGATTTTGTCAAATCCAGCTGCATAATAATTCCATACTAGTTCATACAGACCCGGAGTCTGCTGCTAACGAATTA